>CACZBX010000004.1:54979-161148 GCA_902779535.1 uncultured Bacteroidales bacterium | reverse complement strand
AGTTCCGCAAAGACTGTAGTGGTTTCTTACGTGGGTATGCGTACGATCGAAGTTGCCATTACTCCAGGTAAGATGCAGATTTCAATGAAACCTGAGTCTTCACAATTGGAAGAGGTTGTCGTAACCGCTATGGGTATCTCTCGAGAGAAGAAATCACTGGGTTATGCCATTCAGGAGGTCAAGGCTGATGAATTGACAAAGGCCGGCTCTCCAAGTGTAACCAGTTCTTTGTCGGGTAAGGTAGCCGGTGTGCAAGTCAACCAATTTGGTGGTTCCGTCGGCGCTTCTTCACGTATTTCTGTCCGTGGTAACGGTTCGTTGAGTGCAGACCAGCAGCCGTTGATCGTTGTGGATGGTGTGCCCATCGCTAACGATACACAGCGTACGGGTGATAATACCTACAATGGCGTGGACTACGGTTCAGGTTTGAATGATATCAACCCTGAGGATATCGAGTCTATCTCAATCTTGAAGGGTGGTTCCGCAGCACTTTATGGTATGCGCGCAGGTAACGGCGTTATCTTGATTACTACCAAGAGCGGTAAGAACTCAAGCGGTGTTCAAGTTTCTTACGACATGAACATTACAATGGATAACGTAGTTAATATCCCTAAGCTGCAGAACTCTTACGGTCAGGGTTACAATGGTGACGAATGGCACTTCAACCATCAGAGCGATTATTCAAGCTATCAAGATTATGCTATCAATGAATCATACAACTGGGATACTGATGTCTTTTCTAAGACCATGGATGAATCATGGGGTCCGAGATTGGATGCAGGCTTGAATTTGACTCAGTTTGATAGTGATGGTAAACTTGCTCCTTGGGTTTCTCATAAGAACAATGTGAAGGATTTCTTCCAGACTGGTGTAACGATGAACCACATGGTTTCTGTTCAGTCAAGAAGTGAGAAGTCGAATACACGTGCATCTCTTTCTTATCGTAATCAGAAAGGTACTATTCCTAATACTGACCAAAAGAAATATTCCGGTCAGTTGAATACCTTCATGCAGTTGAACAAGTGGATCAGTTATGATATGTCTGCATCATATACACGTACTCAGAGTGACAACTTGGTATGGCAAGGTTATGGTGGTGGTAACCCTATCCAGTCATTGACATTGTGGAATGCTCGTCAGCTCAACATGAAGTCGTTGAAAGCGAACTGGGATCAGAAAGACGAAGCAGGTAACTACACCATGTACAACTGGATTGAAGCTTACCATATTAACCCGTATTTCAATATGTATATGAATACGAATGAATACCAACGTGATCGTATTTTTGGTAAGACTTCTTTGTACTATCAACCATTTGACTTCCTGAAGTTTGAAGGTCGTCTTGGTTTCGACTACTATAACGCAGAAACTTTTGAAAAGCACTACTGGGATCGTTCAGACTGGGGTGATGGTGGTTTCTTGCAGACTCAAGCCCGCAACACTGAGTTGAATGCTGACTTCATCGCTTCTTTCAACAAAACTTTTGGTGACTTCAACTTGACAGCTTTGTTAGGTGCCAACTATCGTGATTTGGTTTATAAATACAATTCAGACGGTGCAAACGCATTGGTTGTTCCTGGTGTTTACACATTAGGTAATAAAGTCGGTGATCCTGTGGCAACAATGAGTTATAGCCATATTCGTTCTAACTCTGTTTATGGTAACTTCTCTTTGGGTTGGAGAAACCAATTGTATTTGGATGCCAGTGCACGTAACGACTGGTCTTCAACTATCAAGCAAGACTTCTTCTATCCTTCTGTATCTTTGAGCTGGATCCCGACAGAATCATTCGAAAAACTGAAAGGTAGCTTCCTCTCATTCTGGAAACTCCGTGCAGGTTGGGCAAAGGTAGGTAGTGCTACATCTGCTTATAGAAACAGTTACTACTACTATTCTCAAAGTTCTTCTTTCAATGGCGTTGCTCAGATGTATCGTAGTTATTCTTATCCTAACTATGATTTGAAGCCTGAAATGATCACTACTTGGGAAGTTGGTACAGAGTTAGGTTTGCTTAATAACCGTATTCACTTAGACTTCGCATATTACTTCAAGAAGACAGAAGACCAGATCTTGTCTGTAACGACAGGTAACACTGTAGGTTTCTCTTCAATGTTGGTAAATGCCGGTCGTATTGACAACAAGGGTGTTGAAATTCAGTTAAGTGCAGATATCCTTCAGAGCAAGAATGGTCTGAACTGGACATCAACTTTGAACTTCGCGAAGGACAAGAGTGAGGTTAAGGAACTCTATCCTGGTTTGGATACTTATGGAATCGGTTGGTCTTGGGGTATCGCTACTCAGGCTAAGGTTGGTGATGCTTGGGGTAACTTAGTTGGTACAGGTTATAACCGTATTACTATGGATGATGTAAATGGTAATCCAGAAAAGGGTATTGTTAAGAGTGCAACAATTGATCAATTAGGAATGATAAAAGTATCATCTGGTGGTCGTCCTTTGACAGCTGCTAACCAAGTAATCGGTAACGTAACTCCTGACTTCTTGATGGGATGGCGTAACGACTTTAGTTATAAGGGCGTAAACTTCGGTTTCTTGTTGGATTATCGTAAGGGTGGTGACATCTGGTCACAGTCAATGAACCACGGATATAATGCTGGTACTGCAGAATATACAGTAAGAAACGGTGTTCGTGAACGTGATATCGTTGCTGGTGTTGACGTGATGACACACGAGAAATTCCTTATGCCTGCTGAATATAATGCAGAGGGAAAAGTTACAAAGTGGGCTCCAAATACAATTGCTGTTGATGCTCAGACATACTTCGAGTCTTATGGTAACCCTGAAATGTATGTATTTGACGGTTCATTCTTGAAACTTCGTGAACTTTATGTATCATACGAATTCCCGAAGTCATTGTTGAGAAAGACGAAATATTTCAATCGTGCAACAGTTTCTTTGATTGCTACAAATGTAGCTCTCCTTTGGGTAGATAAGTCGAATACTTTGCGTCTGGATCCTGAAACCGGTGGTGTATCTTCAGATAGCCGTGGTGTCGGTTTCGAACAAGGTGCTGTTCCTGGATCACGCAGTATCGGTCTTAAGGTAGGTTTAACATTTTAATTAGGAGAATTGAGTATATGAAAAATATTTTTAAAGCGTTAGCCCTTTCGGCTACCTTGTTGCTTGGCGTGACTTCATGTACGGGCGACTTTGATGAAATCAATACCAATCCGAATGCCTATTCGTCGGTGCCTAACACAAATATTTTGGCAAACATCCTTCGTTATAGTGCATCACAGTGGACTTGTTTGGATATTGAACAATGGGCAGGACATGTGGCTGCTATTCAGTATCTGAATGCTTATCAAGACTATATTCCTACGAACAATACGTATGGTAACCGTTGGTATTTGGCTTATTATGCTTACACGCAGATGAATGCTATTCTTGAGAACACGGAAGATAATGCTGAGGGTAACAAGAATATGCGTAACGTTGCTAAGTTGTGGCAGGTTTACATGATGTACCTGAATACGACCTGTTTCGGTAAGATGCCTTTCACAGAAGCGTTCCAAGGACCTGAAATCCTCGAACCGGTTTACGATAGTGAGGAAACAATCTATACTTCACTCTTGGCTACCTTGAAAGAGATTGGTGATAGCTGGGCAAGTGGCTTTGGTTCAGATGCTTTAGGTGATGGCGACTTCATGTATGATGGTGACATCGCTAAATGGCAGAAGTTCTGTAACTCTCTCCGTGTGAAGATGGCTATGCAGATTTCGAACGTTTATCCTCAGTCAAAATCAATTGTTGAGGAAGTTATCAACAATCCAAGTAGATACCCGATGATTACCGAGAACGACGAAAGTTTGATTTTCTGGTGGCAGGGAACTTCTCCATACTATGAACCATGGTATGATAACTATCGTACCTGTGATGATGATGGTATGGCTCAGATCTTCATTGACCACTTGAAGAAGATGAACGATCCTCGTTTGGCAGTCTATGCTATTCCTGCTACGAAGGACGGTGAATATCGTGGAGCAGAAAATGGCGCATTGGGTAACTTTGCCGACATTTCAGTCTTCTCTCGTATTGGTGCGAAGTTCCGTAAGGATCCAAAGGGTTTCACTCCATACTATCGTGCAAATGAAACTTACTTCTTGATCGCTGAGGCAGCTTTGAAGGGTTGGACAACTCCGATGAGTGCAGAAGAGGCTTATATCAAGGGTGTTGAGTTGAACATGGAAGAAAATGAGGTTGATGAAGCTGATGTTGAGGCTTATCTGAATGGCCCGGGTAAATTTGATGGTTCATTCGAAATGTTGTACAACGAAATGTGGGTATCTTACTTCAAACAAGGTATCTCTTCTTGGACAATGTATCGTCGTACCGGTTATCCTCTCTACATCCAGTCTGCAAAGGCTGCTGACGGCGTGACGCAACAATATCCGGGTGCTCGTGCTGCTCAGTGGGGCTCTCATAATGATGTTCCGTTCCGTTTCCCATATCCACAGAATCAGTATTCTTACAACACTGCTAATGTTGAAGCAGCTGCTGCTGGTTTTGTTGATCATGTTTGGGGCGAACAAATGTGGTGGGACACCAGAACTGGCGTTCACTAAATATATTCTAAATTCTCTCTCTTAAAAGTTAACGTTAAGGGCTGCTCATTTGAGCAGCCCTTTTTATTTGTACAAAAGATAATGAAATAAAAAAAACTGACTAACTTTGTCCAAAATTTAAACTGATTATTATGAACTATCGTGATCTGACACAAAACGAAATCGACGTATTGATATCACAACACTGCGTAGCTGATGATTGGAAAAACATTCGGGTGCATGAGGAATTTCAGCCCGACTATGTTCAACATGTTCATTTCTCCGGGACCATACGGATAGGAGTCCTTCAAGATGTGTTTACTTTGCCAGGCGGTATCAAAGTCCATTCAGCCTTGCATCATGTCAGCCTGCATAACGTGACGGTAGGTAATGATTGTTACATCGAGAATATCCAAAATTATATTGCAAACTATGAAATTGGTGACCATACCTTTATCCAAAATGTAGATATTATCTTGACTGACGGCTTATCGAAATTTGGAAACGGGGTGGAAGTATCTGTGCTCAACGAGACGGGCGGGCGTGAGGTGATGATTCATGACAAGCTATCTGCTCACATGGCTTATGTCATGGCCTTGTATCGTCACCGTCCGCAACTGGCCGAGAAGTTAAAGGATTTAGCCCGATATTACTCGGAGAAACATGCCTCTACCATTGGCGTCATCGGTAGCCATTCTACTATCATGAATTCCGGAAGAATAGAAAATGTTCGATTAGGTGACTATGCCGTTGTCAAGGGTGTGAGCCGTTTATACAATGGTACGATAAACAGTAATCAGAACGCCCCGGTCTATATCGGACATAATGTGATTGCCGATGATTTCATTATCTCTTCCGGGTCTCATATCGATAGTGGAACTATGATCAGTCGATGCTTTGTGGGCCAGGCTTGTATGCTTGGTCATGGATATTCCGCTTCCGACTCGCTTTTCTTCAGCAACTGCCAAGGCGAAAACGGCGAGGCGTGTGCCATCTTTGCCGGTCCTTTCACGGTGACTCACCATAAATCGACCCTTTTGATTGCAGGTATGTTCAGCTTTATGAATGCAGGTTCAGGCTCAAATCAAAGCAACCATATGTATAAACTGGGTCCGATACATCAGGGTACACTGGAGCGTGGAGCCAAGACGGCTTCCGACTCGTATATCCTTTGGCCTTCTCGCGTGGGGGCGTTTTCATTGGTGATGGGAAGGCATGTGAACCATTCGGATACCTCCAACTTACCTTTTTCTTATTTGATAGAGAAAAACAATACCACATACTTGGTGCCGGGGGTGAACCTGAGAAGTGTCGGGACTATCCGTGATGCACAGAAATGGCCGAAGCGTGATCGTCGGACCGATCCGAATCGTCTGGATTATATCAATTATAACTTGCTGAGCCCGTTTACGATACAGAAAATGTTCAAGGGACGGGAATTGTTGATGGGACTACGGGATGTCTCGGGTGAGCTGTCGGAAGAGTATGCTTACCATAGTGCAAAGATTCGTAACGGTTCCCTGAAGAAAGGTATTCATTTTTATGAAATAGCGATCCATAAGTTCTTGGGAAATTCGCTGATTAAACGTCTGGAAGGTATCGATTTCAAGTCGAATGAGGAAATACGGGCTCGGTTAGTTCCTGATACACCTATCGGACATGGAGAATGGGTGGATATCAGTGGACTGATTGCTCCCAAATCAGAGGTTGCCGACTTGCTCGACAAGATCGAAAAAGGAACAGTCAACCGTTTGAAATCGATTAATGCCGAGTTCCAACGGATGTATGAACATTATTATACTTACGAATGGACTTGGGCTTATGATAAATTGGAGGAGTTTTACCATATTGCCCCCTCACAGATTACTGCTGATGACGTGATATCTATTGTGAATCAGTGGAAAGAAGCCGTTGTCTCGTTGGACAAAATGGTATACGAGGATGCAAAGAAAGAATTCTCAATGGCTGCGATGACTGGCTTTGGTGCTGATGGAACGCGCCATGAGAAGGAACTCGACTTTGAACAAGTACGGGGCGATTTCGAAGGCAATCCGTTCGTAAGAGCAGTAGAAGAACATATTCAAAAGAAAAGTGCCTTGGGTGATGAACTGATCGAACGAATGAAGCGGGTTTTGCATTAGGTTGTCGTGTTAAGCGTTAAAGGTGTATGGTGTAGGACTTCCTGCTTAATGTTTTGTGTTATCAGAATTTATAGCCTGCTTATTTATCCCCATGCTCTAAAATTAAAAAACAACCTTCACATTCACCGATTTTGCAATTTGTTCATTTATAGATATTTGTGGTGAATGATTATTTAAAAATGTGAACCATGATGCTTCACAAGGCCCAAAATCCATCCAAAAGGGTATGAGGAAATTGATGGATGAACACATCATCTTTCACAGAATACTTGAAGTACTCTTTGAAAACTGAGTTTTTTGTTTTAGAAACGGAGTTTTTGAACGCAAAACCTCGATGCTTGAGAGTGAAAACTCGATAAATGAAAATATTTATGCGATGAATGAGAATAGGCGTTAATGATATCATTTCCTATGTGTCGTTAAGGGTTTTCGGAAGTTGTTGGGGAATCCCAATTTGTCGTTGGGGATCTCCGGATCCCCAACGCTCTAATTGTGGATTTACAATCCACGCGGGTCGCAGACCCGCAGTTATTCTTCCTGTGGATCTGGAGATCCACAGGGACAAAGGCATTCGTATTGGAGCGGCATTGGACTTTTTGTCGTTGGGGATTCTATTTTGTCGTTGGGGATCTTCGGATCCCCAACGCTCTGACTGTGGATTTACAATCCACGCGGGTCACAGGCCCGCAGTTATTCTCCTGTGGATCCGGAGATCCACAGGGACAAAGGCATTCGTATTGTAACGGCATGGGGCATCCTAAGCCTTTGATAATTAGTTTTTTTCTTTCCGGAAAACTTCATTCTAATCGCTCAGACCGATGTTTTTTGAAAATCCTCATTAATGAGGATTGTTTTGTGTTCGTTTTCTCCGTTACTTTGCATCGTGAATTAAAATGTATACTTGAATATGAAAAAAATCTTAGTTTCTTTCGTATTGTCTCTACTTTTTATCTACTCTTTTGCAGATAAAGTAGAAGGGACTCATACGCAGCCAATTGTAAATGATACAGCACGAGTTATTGATATAGAAGAAGTGGTGGTCATCGCTTCTCCCAAGGAGACTGGAAAGTTGAGGACTCTTCCTTCTTCTGTTTCCTTGATTTCTCAGAAAGATATGCAGGCTTATCATATTACGTCACTCAAAGGTGCCAGCGCATTGGCACCAAACTTCTATATGCCTGATTATGGCTCACGTTTGACCTCAGCCATCTATATCAGAGGTATTGGTTCTCGAATAAATACACCGGCCGTTGGAATGTATGTAGATAATATCCCGTATGTAGATAAGTCGGCTTTCGATTTTAATTTCTACGACATTGAGCGTATCGACATCCTTCGTGGCCCACAGGGTACATTGTACGGACGCAATACGATGGGTGGTTTGGTGAAAGTTCACTCCAAGTCTCCTTTCTCGTATCAAGGAACTGATTTGCGGTTAGGCTACAGTACAAAAGATAATCATAGAAGCGTTGCGCTTACCCATTACCATCGTATTAGTGACCAGTTTGCTTTTTCAGCAGGTGGTTACTATGAAGGTGGTGACGGATTCTTCAAAAATGCGGTTACAGGAAAGAAAGTTGACGGAATAAATGCCGGTGGTGGTCGGTTGCGTGCCATCTGGTTACCTTCGGATAGTTGGAAACTCGACTTTACCATTGGGTATGATTACAGTGATGAAGGAGGATACCCATACATCTATACCGGGTCATTGACCCCGGAAGAGAATTATGGGCAGTATGTGGGTAAGATTGCCAATGGTTTGGAAAATAGTTACCGCAGAGGTTTGTTCAATACCGGACTTAACCTGGAACATCAGGCAGATAACTTTATCTTCAATGCAGTAACCGGTTTCCAGAACTTGAACGACCGTATGCTTATGGATCAGGACTATTTACCTGTCAACATCTATAGCCTCGAGCAAAAGCAGAAACAGAGTACGTTGAGTGAAGAAATAACCTTTAAAAGCAAACCTGGCCGTCAATGGGAATGGGTGACCGGTGCGAGCGGATTCTATCAATGGCTCCACACGGAAGGTCCGGTGATGTTCTTGGAGGATGGTGTGCAAACATTGATTGAAGACAATGTAAACGATATCTTTGCGGGATTCCACGCTGGAAATCCTCGTGCACCGCAGATGATGTTGGATGTTACAAGCAATAATCTCCACATAGAAAACATTTTTGATACACCGACCCTGAGCGCAGCACTGTTCCATCAGTCTACTATTAACAACTTCTTGGTAGAAGGACTGTCTCTGACGGCTGGTTTGCGTTTGGAATATGAGAATCTCAAGATGGATTATCTCTCGAATAGTAACATTGATTTCAACTTCCGTATCTTCATGCAACCGTATATGGATATGACCGTAAAGGACCTGAAGGCGAATCCGAATTTCATCGGTAAACTGAACAAGGACTATTGGCAGTTGCTCCCGAAGTTTGCGTTGAAGTATGATTTTGATGGTAAAAATAATATCTATGCCAGTGTGGCAAAAGGTTACCGCTCGGGGGGGTATAATATACAGATGTTCTCGGATATCGTTCAAGGGGATATGACGACCAAGATGATTGATGCCATTTTTGATGCTCCTGAACTGTCGGCAATGGGCAGTCGTTATAAACCTATAATCGCAGAGCGTGTTCCTGGCTATGGCGTTGTGCCTGATGTTGATGAGATAACGACATATAAACCTGAGTATAGTTGGAATTACGAGGTCGGCACACACTTAGACCTGGCTCAAGGAAAGATTAGAACAGATTTGGCTGTCTTCTATATGGATACCCGCGACCAACAGTTAGCGCGTTTCTCGGAAAACGGATTTGGTCGTATGATGGTGAATGCCGGAAAAAGTGAAAGTTATGGTGCGGAAGTGTCGTTCTTGGCTGCACCGAACCGTCACTTAAATATCATGGCCAACTATGGTTATACCCACTCCACATTTAAGGAGTACGAAGGTGGTCAAACCAATGCGGGGATTGTCATCGACTATAGTGGAAACTATGTTCCTTTTGTACCGATGCATACATTCAGTGCCGGGGCCGACTACACGTTCTTTGTGAAGGATAGTTGGATACAAGCCGTTACCGCCGGATTGAACTACTCGGGCGCCGGAAAGATTTATTGGACGGAGGATAATCATGCTTCCGATAAGTTTAATGGTACATTGAATGCCCGTTTGTCATTGCAAACTAAGAACATCGACATTGATCTTTGGGCACATAACCTGACCGACCATCGATTCTCTACATTCTATTTCGAAAGTATGAACCGTGGTTACAAACAAATCAATAAGCCTTTCCAACTGGGTGTTGATTTAAGATGTAGATTCTAAAAATGAACATAATTGATGAAGTAAGTTTCAATCCAATAGATGAAACGATAAAAGAAGGGGCTTGTGAAAGTCCCTTCTTTTATAATCTTATCTGATATGTTCTCTAAGTGATTCCACAAATTAAGGATGCATGGTAAAAATGAAAGAATGTTGAAAAACATATAAAATCTTTTGGGAAATTGAAAAATAACCCCTTATCTTTGTGATATCAAAATAATATCAAAATTACTTTATTATGATTACGAAAGAATTTGCATTTAAAGGTGTTAGGTTAAATGGCTTTTTAGCCTTGTTTTTACTCTTGATTGTATTACCGTTGGTGACATTTTTCTTGTTGCTTTTTATGGTACAGTCGATTCCTTCTTTTTTTATTATTTCCATCTTGGCTGCATTAGTCTTTATTTTAGGTTTATGTGGCCTCTTCTCTCAGGAACCCAACGAGGCCAGAGTAATGGTTCTATTTGGAAAGTATAAGGGAACATTCACGAATACCGGTTTCTTCTGGGTAAATCCGTTCTTGTCGAGAAAAAAACTGTCTTTACGTGCCCGTAACCTGAACGCAGATCCAATTAAGGTAAACGATAAGATTGGTAATCCGATTATGATTGGTTTGGTTTTAGTATGGAAACTAAAGGATACCTATAAGGCGATGTTCGAGATTGATGCTCAGACGATGGCTGCGAAGGCAGACCAAATCGCCACAGTGGCAAGTCGAATGAGGGCTTTCGAATCATTCGTGCGAGTACAAAGTGATGCAGCTCTCCGTCAGGTAGCTGGTGAATATGCTTACGATGACAGTTCGGTGGATTCTGAAGAGATGACGCTCCGCGGTGGAAATAAAGAAATCAATGACCAACTGGTGGATCAACTGAACGAACGTTTGGATATGGCCGGAATTGAAGTTGTGGAGGCTCGCATCAACTATTTGGCATACGCTCCCGAGATTGCAGCTGTGATGTTACGCCGCCAACAGGCCAGCGCAATCATTACGGCTCGTGAGAAGATTGTCGAAGGTGCTGTTTCAATGGTGAAGATGGCTTTGGATAAACTTTCTAATGAGGGCGTGGTAGAACTTGACGACGACAAGAAAGCTGCAATGGTGAGCAACCTGATGGTTGTACTCTGTGCAGATGAACCGGCTCAGCCTGTTGTGAACTCAGGGACTTTAAATATGTAAGAGCCTTATGGCAAAGAAAGAGACCATAAAAAGCTTTGTGTTACGCGTGGACGGAGAGACCATGAGCGCCATTGAAAAGTGGGCCGCTGATGAGTTCCGTTCCACAAACGGACAATTGCAATGGATTATCTCTGAGGCTCTTCGTAAAAGTGGACGATTAAAGAAAAACAAGAAAAAACCAATAGAGACAAAAGTAGAAGATGATGAAAGGTCTCAGTAGAAAAACATTCGAAAGAGCGAAAGTTGCACCGACACAGTTCGATCGTGCACTTGAAATAGTGGTTGCTGTCCTGACTTTTATGACTATCCTGATGGCTGTATTTTTCTATACTCGCCTTCCCGAGCAGATCCCTATTCATTTCGACTGGAAATTTGTCCCGAACGGATACGGATCAAAGGAAAATATTCTCTTTTTACAGGGCCTGATGCTTCTTGTTGTACTAGTTATGTGGCTCGGAACAATGTTTCCTGGGATGGTTAATCTTCCGGTTAAACGAAATCCTGAGAAAGAAGTCGAGCAGCAAGCTCTGCTTTGCCGCTCCTGCCGTGTAATCGCGCTATGGGTCGTTGTGATATTTCTATTTATCACGTTAGCGATGGCCTCTCCACTTTGGAACTTCAGTGCTGCTGTTTGGAGATTCCCGATATTGTTGAGCGTCATAGGGATGATAGGTACTATTATCTATTATTCGATAAAAATAAACAGAGTCTGAGATATGAGAAAGGTTTTCGTTTTTCTGTTTGTCCTTATCCCATTTTTAGGTTTTTCCCAGAAAATAAAGGGAACTTGGTCGGGAAAACTCCATCTTGGTACCAACTCGTTGACTGTGGTATTGAATGTTATTCAAGCAGAAGATGGAAACTATCAATGTACGTTCGATAGTCCGGACCAAGGTGCAAAAGGTATCCCGGCTAAGATTGCTTTTCTCTCGGATGACTCAATCAGTGTAAATGTTATCAGTATTGTTGCATCGTATCAAGGAAAGCTGAAGGATGGTGTCCTGCATGGAAAACTTATGCAGATGGGAACATCCGTCGACCTCTCTTTATCTCCCGGTGAGATGAAACCGAAACGTCCCCAAACTCCTCAGCCGCCATTCGGCTATCTGACGGAGGAAGTAACGTTCTCCAATGCAGAGGATCAGGCCGTTCTTTCAGGAACACTCACATATCCAGTGAACTATAATCCGAAAGAGAAAAAGCAAGTTCCTGTGGTTGTCATGGTTACTGGTAGTGGTCTGCAGAACAGGAATGAGGAAATTTTCCATCATCAGCCGTTCTTTGTCATCGCAGACTATTTGGCGATGCATGGAATTGCTTCGCTGAGATACGACGACCGTGGAGTAGGAGGCTCGAAAGGAGAGGTGGCTAACGCGACAACGCTTCATTTTATGAGAGACGCCCTTGCAGGCGTTGATTATCTTAAAAGAATAAAGAAGTTCGGAAAGGTTGGTGTTATCGGACATAGCGAAGGTGGTACAATTGCAATGATGCTTGCGGGTGACAAAAAAGTAGATTTTGCCGTCAGTTTGGCAGGCTCGAGTGTACGGGGAGATGTAGTCTTGTTTGAACAAAACAAAGCGATCTTATCGGGAGCCGGCCTATCTGAGAAAGTGGTGAATGATTATTGCCACACATTGAAGAGTATCCTACATTATGCCACGGAACATTCGGTCATTGAACAACCGGAGGTGGTCGTGGCGACAAAGGTGAAAGAGAATCATGCTCAGCTGCCTGAATCGTTGCAAACCAACTTGGTGTCTGTTCTTCAGACAATGAATCCTTGGCTGAAGTTTTTCGTAAGCTATGATCCGCAGGATGCTATCCGGAAAATCAAATGCCCGGTATTCGCGGTGAATGGAAGCAAGGATCAACAAGTCATCGCCAGCACAAATCTGAGAGCAATCCAAGAGAATCTGCCAGAGAATACGCTACACCTTATTCGCCAATACAACGGGCTGAACCATTTGTTTCAACACTGTACCACTGGCAGCACAGCGGAGTATGATGAGATTGAGGAAACATTCTCAGCTGAAGTTCTAAAAGATTTGGTAGATTGGATTCATAAAATCAGATAAGATTTTGTATATTTGTGATAACATAAATTTTTAAACCATGAAAAAGTTAAGTTTGTTGTTATTACTCATGTTGGGAAGCATGAATATGTTTGCCCAGGGAGGTGAGCCTCGCATCAATTATGAGGAGAATAAGGTGCCTTCTTTCGTATTGCCGAATGCCTTGATGTGCAACGATGGAACCATGGTCACAACGGTTGAGGAGTGGGAGACAAAACGTCGCCCGGAAATCCTGGCCATGTTCGAAAACCAGTTTTATGGAAAAACACCTACCGAGAAGATTCCTGTTTCTTATAAGGTGCTTGCCGAGAATCCAAAGGCTTTGAAAGGAAAAGCAACCTGCAAGCAAGTGCAGTTTACATTCTCGAATGGCAAAAAAGAAATCAATGCCATTCTGCTGATGTTTATCCCTAATAGGGTGAAAGGCAAAGTACCTATTATCGTAAGCTATAATTTCCAAGGAAATCAGTCAACGTCAGAGGATGATTATGTATTGTATTCTCCTTCGATGAAATTGATGTACTCTGATGATAGTCCTAATGTAAAGACAAGAGGATCTCAGAAGTCGCGTTGGAACTACGAGATCATGATTGACCGTGGCTATGCCGTGGCGACGATGTGTTACCATGACATTTTCCCGGACAAGCCGGAACACTTCAAGAATAGTGTGGCTTCTTTGTTCTCCGACTTTGATCAGGCATCCCGTAACTATAATGAGTGGGGCGCTATCGGAGTTTGGGCATGGGGTTCCAGCCGTATCATGGACTATCTGTTGACAGATTTGCGCATTGATTCCAATCGAGTTGCTTTGATGGGTCATTCCCGTCAGGGAAAAGCAGCACTTTGGGCCGGTGCACAGGATCATCGTTTCAAGATTGTCTTCTCGAACGACTCAGGCTGCGGTGGTGCTGCCCTCTCGAAGCGTGTCTATGGTGAGAATCTAGCACGAATGATACATTCTTTCCCACATTGGTTGTGTGTCGGTGCTGGACAATGGGCAGGCAATGAAGCCAGTATGCCTTTCGACTCACATGAGCTCTTAGATTTAATTGCTCCGAACCGCGTTTATGTAGCCAGTGCACAAGAAGATAACTGGGCCGACCAAAAAGGAGAGTATCTGGCCGCTTATTATACGAAAGATGTGTATGCCTTGTATGGTATGAAAGGCTTCGACACAGTGGTTCCTCCAGGCATTCATCAACCTCGTATTGCTGACATGGGTTATCATATCCGGGCAGGTGTACATGATGTAACCGACTATGATTGGACTTGTTATTGTGACTTCTGCGATAAGTATCTGAAATAGCCTCTGCCAAACTGTCAGTCTGGAAAAATAATCTTTTCGATAAAAAATAAATGGCACGACCTTTGTTCTAAAGATGTCGTGCCATTTGTGCATAGATGTTTAATTGATAATAAATAAAAAAGATACAATTATGGGAAAGATTATTGGAATTGACTTAGGAACTACAAATTCATGTGTAGCAGTATTTGAAGGTAACGAACCGACGGTGATTGCGAATAGTGAAGGTAAGCGTACAACTCCTTCTATCGTAGCATTCGTTGATGGTGGCGAACGTAAGATTGGTGATCCTGCAAAGCGTCAGGCCATCACGAATCCGCAACGTACCGTCTTTTCTATCAAACGGTTTATGGGTGAGAACTGGAATCAAGTACAGAAAGAGATCTCACGCGTACCTTATAAAGTAGTAAACGAAAACAATATGCCGCGTGTCGACATCGACGGTCGCCACTATACTCCGCAGGAAATCTCTGCAATGATTCTTCAGAAGATGAAGAAGACGGCTGAAGATTATCTGGGACAGGAAGTGACAGACGCAGTTATCACCGTTCCTGCTTACTTCTCTGACTCACAGCGTCAGGCAACGAAGGAAGCTGGTCAGATTGCCGGCTTAAACGTTAAGCGTATTGTGAACGAACCGACCGCTGCAGCCTTGGCTTATGGCTTGGATAAGAAACATCAGGATATGAAGATCGCAGTCTTCGACCTTGGTGGTGGTACATTTGATATCTCTATCCTTGACTTTGGTGGTGGCGTATTCGAGGTGCTCTCAACCAATGGTGATACTCACCTGGGTGGTGATGACTTCGATCAGAAGATTATCGATTGGTTGGTTCAGGAATTCAAGAACGACGAAGGTGCCGACTTGACAACTGATCCGATGGCAATGCAACGTTTGAAGGAAGCTGCAGAAAAGGCAAAGATTGAATTGTCTTCTTCAACTTCTACCGAAATCAACTTACCGTATATCATGCCGGTAAATGGTATGCCAAAGCACCTGGTAAAGACATTGAGTCGTGCTAAGTTCGAAGCTTTGTCACACGATTTGATCCAGGCTTGTCTGGAACCATGTAAGAAGGCGATGAGCGATGCTGGTCTGTCAACAAGCGATATCGATGAGGTTATCTTGGTTGGTGGTTCTTCACGTATACCGGCCGTTCAGCAATTGGTTCAAGACTTCTTCGGAAAGACTCCGTCAAAGGGTGTTAACCCGGATGAGGTCGTAGCCGTAGGTGCTGCCGTTCAGGGTGCAGTCTTGACCGACGAAATCAAAGGTGTTGTTCTGTTGGATGTTACTCCATTGTCAATGGGTATTGAGACCTTGGGTGGTGTGATGACTAAACTGATCGATGCAAACACAACGATTCCGTGCAAGAAGAGTGAAACCTTCTCAACGGCTGCCGATAACCAGACAGAGGTAACCATTCATGTATTACAAGGTGAGCGTCCGATGGCTTCACAGAACAAGTCGATTGGTCAGTTTAACCTGACAGGTATTGCTCCTGCCCGTCGTGGTGTTCCTCAGATTGAGGTTTCCTTCGATATTGATGCCAATGGTATCTTGAAAGTTTCTGCAAAGGATAAGGCAACAGGTAAGGAACAGGCTATCCGTATCGAAGCTTCTTCCGGTTTGAGCAAGGAAGAAATCGAGCGTATGAAGGCTGAGGCTCAAGCGAATGCTGATGCAGATAAGAAGGAGCGTGAGAGAATTGACAAACTGAATCAAGCCGACTCTATGATTTTCACTACTGAGAATCAGTTAAAGGACTTGGCTGATAAGATTCCAGCCGACAAGAAAGCTCCGATTGAAGCTGCTTTGCAGAAATTGAAAGATGCTCACAAGGCTCAGGATCTCGCAGCTGTAGACACAGCGATGAACGAATTGAACGCAGCTTGGCAAACAGCAAGTGCTCAGATGTATTCACAGAGCGGTGCTCAAGGTAATCCAAATGCCGGTCAGCAATCAAGCCAGTCGGATGCCGGAAACTCAAACGGCGGTGACAATGTTCAAGACGCCGATTTTGAGGAGGTCCACTAAGATTAAAACCAATGAATAAATAAAAGAGAAGAGGATGTGATAACACATCCTCTTCTCTTTTTTATGGTGTTTTATTTCTTCAATCCTTTCCCTGACATGAGTAGATCTACGAGTGGTTTGTCCTTGTAATCTTCACGGCGTTGATCCCAGAAGCCAAAGTCGCCATCGTAGCACCAGGTAGTCCAGGCAATGTCGAACTCATCGAAGATCTCAAGCATATCTTTGTACCAGCGGTAGGCCAGTTCGCGCTCTACAGGTTCGTAAACGCCCCACTCACCACAGAACAGTTGTAATCCATATTTCTTTGCTGAGGCAATGGCATCCTTAAAATCTTCACGGATTTTGTCCTTGTTCCAAACCTGAGTAGTGTATTGTTTTAATTCCCCTTTCACTTCTTCAGGCGCAGCATCGTAATCCTCTTGTGAAACCATGATACCTGGATAGTTTATCTTCCCCTTGTATTTTCCAATCGAAGCCCATGGCGCACCGTAATGTGTCAGAACCATGGGGTTGTAATAGTGGAAAGAGAGGATGATGTTCTTATCGCCCTCTGGTACCCGAAGGAATTCGATGGTGTCATAGCTTTGCCAGCGGTTGGAGCCAATGACGAGTGTACGTTGAGGTTCCACTTCGCGCAATGCTTTGTGTACTTTTTCGACCACAACATTCCATTGTTCATGGTCATCTGCTACTGGTTCGTTCATAAATTCGTAAGCCACGTAATCGTTGCTATACTTTTTCAGTACGTCCGAGAGCTGATACCACAGGTTGATGAGCCCTTGTTGTGCCTCTTCGGAGGTGAAGAGGAGTTTGTTGGACGCAGAATTGAAGTGATGAGCACGGATGATGTGTAAATCGACTACCACACGTAGGTGATGTTTCAGTGCAAGGTCGATACCATTTGTAAGCAGTTCCCACGCTTCAGGGAGTTTATTTCCTTTTTCGTCCCAGAACTGTTCTTCGTCGATTGGGATACGAACGAAGTCGAACCCCAGTTGTTCGAGTCGTGCGAAATCATCTTCTTGGATATGTAACCGTCGAGCTTCACCCCGAACACGTGATTGTGATAGCCAGTGACTGAGGTTCGTACCTCGTTTGATGGTGAAGTTGTTCACACCGTCTGTCTTTGCCGACTGACCGGAGCATGCTGTCATCGTAAGCATGGTCATGGCAAGGATTGCCAATGTAATAAAAGTCTTTTTCATGGTCGTATATGTTTATTATTTTTCTACAATTAGAATTCCATCTTTCTCGTGAGGAACGAACGGCCCTTCTTTTACCTCGAAGATAACTGAGCCTGATTCAAGGCTTTCAACGTTATGCCAGGTGTTACGAGGAATATCGACACCAATCCGTCCGTCAGCATGGCTCAGGATAGTGCTTTCCTTGATTGTCCCATCATCGTTATAGGTGTTGACACGAACTTTTCCTCTTAATAAGACAAATGTTTCGTCTTTGGTGACATGATGATGAATGGGTACTTCCGTTCCTATTTCCAAAGCATTCAGGAAACGATGACATTTCTCGTCGAGGCTCCGGTGGAAGTTATAGTTCATACGTAGGCGAGGAGAGTGCTTCGCCTGTTCTGTCACTTCATCCATGAGTAGGTTATCAATGATTTTCATCTGAATAGGGTGTTTGTTGTTACTTTTCTTCGAAAATACGTATTTTTTATGATATAATTCAAATAGAAATGGTTTTTCTTGCATTGTATTTTGCTGTTATGGTGCAGGGATACCTTTACAAGGTGCTGTTTGCGTATATCATGGTTTCCGATGGTGCTCGCTTTAATCGTATCCATGGCTATTGAGTGGTGACGCCTTCAGCGTCCGATTTATGTTCTAGTGTAGATCTGTAGATTCAGTCGGCGAAAGTGCGGGATTATGACCTGCACAGATGTTTTTCATCGTATTATTTTCTTCATTCATCGAGTTTCTCACCCTCATTTATCGAGTTATTTTGTTTGAAAACTCAGTGATTTTGCTTAAAAACTCAGCTCGTGCGTGCCTAGACAAGCTAGGCCCCTACGAAAAATAAACGCATAACACTCAAAAGAAAAACATACCTTCACACCTTCACAAAATTGAAAGCACTATGAATCAATTAATTAAATGTTAATAATTGTATATGTGTGAAGGTATTACCTTCACAAGTCTCATGTTTATGATAAGAAATACAAAAATAAGAGAATGTTGCAATCCGCTCGGGTTACATTCGGCAGAAAAATTTGTAACTTTGAGTCCGTTAATACAAATATATAGACGAGGATGACTTTATTCGATTTTTTTAAGAACGATCGGTTTGCTGTGATGGCAGGTGTCGAACTGATGGAGATAAGTGAGGGCTATGCCAAAGCCCGTATGTTGATTACCAAAGATCATTTGAATGGTGGAGGAGTGTGCCAGGGGGGAGCGTTGTTTACCTTAGCCGACTTAGCTTTTGCTGCTGCAGTCAACAGCCATTTGGTATTGACATTTTCGACCAGTTCGAATATCACCTTCTTTCAGTCGGTAGCCCAGGGTTATGTTTACGCTGAAGCCAGAGAGATTGTCAACCATCCACGGCTGCCGTATGCCGAAGTGAAGATAACCGATGAGGATGGTCGTCTGATAGCCGTGTTCACTTCAAGTGGCTATCGGAAGAAAGATGTACCTATTGAATTAGATAAATAAAAAAGAGGGTAACCAAGTACCCTCTCTCATTTATTTCCACTGACTTAAATCATTTTCTGAAATGAACTTCAGGTTGTTCAGGATGATCACTTCGCGAGCATGTTCGTTATCGTTGGTCCGGAAAACCAGGATTCCTTTCCCGTTCAGCAGGAACGAATACATATAAGTGATGCTCAGTCCGGCATCGCTGAATATTCTTACGGCATCAGCCGCACGTCCCGGTTCATCGTCCAGTTCGAGGGCAAAAACATCAGAGAGTGCTACGGCTACACCAGCTTCCTTCAGTTCCTTATAGGCTCTTGACGGTTCACTGCAGATGATACGATAGATACCATATTCTGCTGTATCTGCAATCGTTGACGCAATAATCTGAATCTTCGATTTCTTCATCAACTCGAGAGCTTTGATCAGTGTGCCTGACCTGTTCTCCATAAAAATTGATAATTGGTTGATTGTCATGACTGTATATTTTAAAAGTTATTGACTAAAAAAGTTTTCGTAAATCTTTAACCCGAACGGCTTTCTTCTCATCCGATGTAGCCAATGTGCCTTTCGGTACAAGTCGTACTTTCGGTGTAATAAGAATCTCGTCCTTCAGCTGGCGTTTGATCTCCTTCTCCAAACTTTGCAGGCGGGCGTAATCATCGGTGAACATCTGGTTGATCTCTACTTCGATGGTCATGATGTCATTACCATCCTTCGTTTCGATGACGATGAAATAGTCGGTGCTTAGTTCTTTGAACTTCAACAGAATTTTCTCAATCTGTATTGGGAAGATATTCACACCCTTCAGGATAATCATGTCATCGCTTCGTCCTTGCAGGCGGTCGATGCGTCGGTGATGCCTTCCACACGGACATTCTCCCGGAAGAAAGCGAGTTAAGTCGCGAGTACGATAGCGCAATAGTGGCATAGCCTCACGGTTAATGGTGGTAATGACCAGCTCACCCAACTGTCCATCAGGAACAGGTTCCAGAGTTACAGGGTCGATGATCTCGACGATGAAATAATCTTCCCAGATGTGCAAGCCGTTCTGTTCCGGACATTCGAAGGCTACGCCAGGCCCCATCATTTCGGAGATACCATACGAGTTGTACGCTTTCACGCCCAACTGGTATTCAATACGTTTCCGTTGTTCTTCACTGTGAGGCTCTGCTCCGATGCAAAGAACGCGTAGTTGGGTATCTCTTTGTGGGTCGACACCTTCCTCCTTCATCACGTCGTAGATACGAGAAGCATAGCTTGGGATAGCATGCAGTACGGTCGTGCCAAAGTCTTTGATGAATTTTATCTGTCGGGTCGTGTTCCCGGCAGCAGCAGGAACAGTCAGCATGCCAATTTTTTCAGCACCATATTGAAAGCCTAAGCCGGCAGTGAACATACCGTAACCGGCAGAGTTCTGAAATACATCCTCAGGACGGGAGCCTACCATCCAAAGACAGCGCGCAACCGCATTGGCCCATTCATCCAGATCTTTTTGCGTGTGTAAGACGACGGTCGGATTACCGGTCGTACCACTGGAAGAGTGGAGACGGACACATTCTTTGAGCGGAACACATGACAGGCCGAAAGGATAGTTCTCACGTAAATCCTCTTTCGAAGTGAAAGGCAACTTACGCACATCCTCCAATGTCTGGATGTCGTCGGGGGTGATGCCTCGTTCCTGAAATTTTTTCTGATAGAAAGGAGCGTTCATGCAATGGCGTACCGTCTGCTTCAACCGTTTCAGTTGAAGTTCGTGCAGTTGGTCGACCGGCATGGTCTCCAGTTCGGGATTAAAATAATTCGAATAACTCATATTATAATTTACGTTTGTCGATTACATGTGCACTCTTGCCTTGACTGCGTTCAATGGTGTTCGGGGCCTTCAGCTGTACTTTCGCACCAATGCTAAGTACACTTCTTAACTTATTGGCCAGACGCTTCTCCAGTTCGTCGATGGCGGCTGGCGTATCGAAGGCAGTTGTCGTAAAGTATTCCTGTCTGAGCTCGACTTGAACCATCAGCGTGTCGAGGTTGTTCACACGGTCAACAATCAACATGTAGCGTGGAGCAAACTCTTTCATGCTGAGGACAACGCTTTCTACTTGTGACGGGAAGACGTTGATACCACGGATGATGAGCATATCATCGCTTCGTCCGTTGATCGGAGACATCCTGACACTTGTCCTGCCACAATTACATTGTCCAGGGATGAGCGAACAGAGGTCGCGCGTACGGTAGCGCAATACCGGCATACCTTCTTTGGTCAGGGTCGTAAATACTAATTCACCGGGTTGTCCCATTGGAAGAGGTTCAAGTGTTACCGGGTTAATGATTTCCGGATAGAAATGGTCTTCGTTGATATGTGAGCCGAACTGTTCCTGACATTCGTAGCTGACACTCGGTCCCATAATCTCGCTCAGTCCGTACAGATTAAATCCTTTCAAACCCAATCGGTCTTGTATCTCGGTACGCATGTTCTCTGTCCATGGCTCAGCACCGAACGCGCCTACCTTCAGTTTGATTTGATCTTTGGTAATACCAATCTTTTCCATGGTCTCTGCCAGATATAGAGCATATGAAGGAGTACAGGCAATACCCGTGATTCCTAAGTCACGAATCAGTTTCGCATGCTTTTCCGTGTTTCCGGTAGAGGCCGGCACAACCGATGCACCTACCATTTCGACACCATTGTGAGCGCCCAGTCCACCAGTGAACAGGCCATATCCGTATGATACCGAGAAAATATCCTCATGTCCAACGCCATAAGCTGTTAAACAGCGGGCCATACACTCGCTCCACACACCGATGTCCTTTCGGGTGTAGCCCACGATGGTGGGGTTACCCGTCGTTCCCGATGAGGCATGGATACGGATAATCTCGCTTTGCGGAGCAGCTTGCAGTCCGAACGGATAGTTATCCCGTAAGTCTTTCTTTGTGGTGAATGGTAACTTCACGATGTCCTCGATGGTCTGGATATCATCCGGTGTCAAATCCATTTCTTGTAGCTTATGACGGTAGAATGGTACGTTATGATAGACATATTCTACAATCTTATGCAATCTCTTGCCTTGCAGTGCACTCATCTCGTCCCGACTCATGCACTCTTTGTTTGGATTCCAAATCATTTCTTTCTCATTTAGTTGATTATTCGTGGTCTTTGTTAAAAGCTTTCATTCGTTCTTCCATAACAGGGTAAAGTTCATCGCGCATCCTGCTGGTACACCCCCGCACTCCGTTTTGCAAACTGCCGGTCGTCGAGAGTGAGATACAGCTGACCCCATAGTATAATAGCTCTTTGAGCAGTTCTCCACCACTCATATTCTTGTATCCGATGGTAAAGAAGAAGCCGTCGCCCACCTGTTGGTTCACATCGCGGTCATACACCACGTGGAAACCGTTGTCGGTAAAGATCTTCTTCATCTTATTGGCCCGCCGTTCGTATTCGCGCGTGTCCTCCACGAAGTTGATCTTCCCTTCGCACGAGAGTCGCAGCATCTCGGCATAGCCATATTGAGTCGATGCCGTACAACCGCTGGTGATCATATAGAGAATGGATGCGATCAAGGTCG
The DNA here is from genome assembly GCA_902779535.1 of uncultured Bacteroidales bacterium. Lineage (GTDB taxonomy): Bacteria > Bacteroidota > Bacteroidia > Bacteroidales > Bacteroidaceae > Phocaeicola. The sequence goes on along the minus strand of CACZBX010000004.1, from coordinate 138,295 downwards.
GACCAAAGATACCAGAGTCGTGATATCGTTCTTCGAAGGCAGGGTAATGCCTGTCGAACAACGCATCGCTGATGCAGACCAATGCCATGCGCTGACCGGCATAGCTGAAGATTTTTGAAGACGACAGCATAAGGATATAGTTGTCGGTGTATCGTGCAACCGTCGGCACGAAAGGTGGCTGATAGGGATGGCCGAGGTCTCTTCGATAATCCATACAGAAATAGGCCAAATCTTCCATGACAATCGCATCGTATCGGGTTGCCAGTTCACCGATAATCTTCAATTCACTTTCGTCGAGGCAGATCCATGCCGGATTGTTCGGATTGGAATAGACGATGGCAGCTACTTCACCATCTTTCAGTTCCTCTTCCAACTTGTCGCGTAACTTTTCGCCGCGGTAGTTGAAGATGTCGAACTCCTTCCATTCGATTCCAAGCACTCGAAGTTGTGACTTCTGTATCGGGAAGCCCGGATCGATGAACAACACTTTATCTTTTCCCTTGATACGTTGGGTACAAGCGATGAACGACCCAAATGATCCAGCTACTGAACCAGTTGTAGGCACGCATGCCCTTGCACTGATATCGATATTGATAAATGCTTTTACAAATTCGTGAGCAGCCTCCTTCAATTCGGTGATACCTGCGGCAGCCGGATACTGTGAACCTACACCACGGTCTAACGCCGCTTTTTCTGCTTCCACACCGTAATGGTTGGCAGGCAGTCCCGGTGAGCCCTGGTCCATGCGGATAAACGGGATGCCCGTTTTTTGTTCCAGATATTGAGCTACTAATAAGACCTCTCCGATAGTCGCCGTAGATAAGTCGGCCACATGGTTTTGTATCCTGGCTTCCTCAACCAGATCTTCGCTAAATATTTTCATAGCCTAAATCGAATGCTTTAAGGTTATCGTTGACAACTTGTTCTCCTTTGCGGGCAAAGATGGTGGCAATTGCCTTCCGAACCTGTTCGGAGGTGAGTATTTTGATGTAGCGAGTAGCCATACCCAGCAAGATCATGTTCGCACTCTTTGGAATACGATGTTCTTTTGCCATCTGTTCGATATCTAACTTTGCTACGTGGGGAAGTGCATCCAACTCAGCTTGCAAGGCTGCCTCGTCGGGGTAGTTCGGTATGTTCACAAAAGGTTTGGAGGATGTCACGATGACTCCATCCTTATGCAGATAAGGCAGGTAGCGTAATGCTTCCATTGGTTCCATGGAAATAATCAGGTCGGCTTTGCCCAATGATATTTGATCACTGAAGATCTCCTCCGTGCTAAGGCGTAAGTCACTTTGTACATCTCCTCCACGTTGACTCATGCCATGAACCTCTGCTTGTTTAAGTTGAAGTCCTGCTTCTGTAGCCGCTTCTCCGATGACCGTTGCTATCGAGAGAATTCCTTGTCCACCAACACCTGAGAGTTTAATATCTATCTTCATTTTGTTTGCTTTTTTTGGCGAAGTTTCCGATTCAGCGTTTGCATACATTCCCGTTGTGGAATGATGACAGAAACGCCCTTGTAGTTTATCTCTTCACGGATGATGCGAGTAATCTCATCCATGTTCTTCGGCAGTGGAACGACTACGTGCAGATGTTCGCGCTCTACGCCTAATGCGAGGCAGATTGCCTCGAACTTATGCGTTCCTGCCGAGTCTTGTCCACCGGTCATGGCCGTTGTCAGGTTATCGCTGATGATGACAGTGATGTTCGACTTATCGTTCACGGCATCTAGCAAGCCTGTCATGCCCGAATGGGTGAAGGTAGAATCACCAATAACGGCAATGCTCGGGAATTGTCCTGCATCGGCAGCACCTTTGGCCATGGTGATGGATGCTCCCATGTCCACGCAACTGTCGATTGCACGGAAAGGAGGCAAGGCCCCCAGCGTATAGCAGCCAATATCTCCGAAGATGCGTGCATCAGGATATTCGGCAGCGACCTTGTTCAGGGCTGTATATACGTCTCGATGTCCGCAACCTTGGCAAAGCTGAGGTGGACGACCAGCCAAGTTCAAGGCTGGTTGGAATGCAGTCTTGTTTTCTTTGCCGAAGGCAGCAGCCACGTTGTCAGGGTTCAGCTCACCCGTACGGGGAAGTCGTCCAGTCAGCCGTCCACTAATTGGATAGTCGGCACCAAGTAGGCCTTTGAGCTGTTCTTCAACGAATGGTTGTCCATCTTCAACGACAAGAATTTCAGTGCAGTGCTCAGCCAATGCTTTTATCTGCTTGGCCGGAAGCGGATATTGCGACACCTTTAGGATGGAAACATCCTGTGGGTTCACTTCCTTGACATAGTTGTACCCAATACCGACAGCGATGACACCGAGACCTTTTTCTTTTGCCAAATCCATGCAGTTGAAATTCGATAGTTCAGCAGCCTTTTCGATTTCCGGTTGTTTTTCAACTAACGAAGCATACTGACGGCGGGCATTCCCTGGTAATAGCACCCAATGACTGCGATCGTTGTCGGGATTCATCTCGTTCTGGAGGCGAGGTTCGTTGATTTCGACGGCAGCACGCGAGTGCGCCAGGCGTGTAACGATACGCATCAACACTGGCAGTTTCAGTTTTTCCGAAAGGTCGAAAGCATCTGCCATCATGTCGAAAGCCTCCTGCTGTGTTGATGGTTCAATAATCGGGATCATGGCAAACTTACCATAGAATCGGGAGTCCTGCTCGTTCTGGGAGGAGTGCATGGACGGGTCGTCGGCTGCCAAAACGATGAGACCACCGTTCACACCCGTGATGGCCGAGTTGACAAAAGCATCTGCGCATACATTCATGCCCACATGCTTCATGCAAACCAAGGCTCGCTTTCCTGCATACGACATTCCCAAAGCAGCTTCCATGGCTGTCTTCTCATTGGTACACCAACGACTTCTTATTCCTCGCTCTTTTGCCAATGGGTAGCCTTGTATAAACTCAGTAATCTCGGTCGATGGCGTTCCAGGATAGGCGTACACACCCGACAAACCGGCATGTATCGCACCTAAAGCCACCGCCTCGTCACCTAATAGTAATCTTTTCTCTAACATATTTAAGATTTATTTATGTAATTCAAAATGATCTTCATCGTTCAGCACGGGGAAATGTTGTCTGAACTCTTCTAGTTTCTGCATGTCTATGTTCGCTGAAACCGTACATTCTCGGTTATCCTCACATGCAGCAATGGTCCTTCCATATGGATCGATGATGGCTGATCCCCCACAGTATTCGCACGATGGATCGTTACCCACTCGGTTTACTCCAATCACATAACACTGATTCTCGATGGCACGAGCACGCAATAGCGCTTTCCATGCTTCTACACGTGGAGTAGGCCAGTTGGCCACATAAAGAATTGCATCATAGTCGCCTGTGTTCCTGCTCCATACGGGAAAGCGCAGGTCATAGCAGATCTGTAATAAGAAGTGAACGCCCTTATATGAAACGATGATCCGTTCTTCTCCTTTGGTAAAGGTTTGGTCCTCACCACCGAAGGTGAATAGATGCCGTTTATTATAATTCACGACTTCCCCGTCGGGCTTTACATAATAGAAGCGATTGTAGAACTTTCCATCCTCTTCGATAGCAATACTTCCGGCGATGGCCGCTTGGCATTGTTTTGCTTTCTGCTTCATCCAATCGATCGTAGGAGAGTCCGCCTTTTCGGCAATCCCTTCTGGTCGTGTGGCAAATCCAGTTGAGAACATCTCAGTGAGTACGTACAGGTCGGCACCCGGCTGTTCATCGATCAGTCGGTTAAGCCTTTGGATGTTTTTTTCAGGGCTTGCCCACATTATATCATGTTGTATAATATTTATTATCATTTCTTACAATTTGAATTAAAAACGGAGGGTTTGGTTGCAAATTTACTTTATTCTTTGAATTTATGCAAAAAACTAATAGAAAGTTTAGGGGTGTATTGAAAAAGGAAAGAATAAAGCATGTTTTAGGGGTGAAAAGGCCTCAACATAAAAGAATTATTATACTTTTGTAATCGGATTAATTAATATGTTGAACGAATAATATGAAGTTGATGAAAAAGGTTGTATTGGGAAGTCTGATGCTTTTCGTGATGTTGTCTGCTTGTACACAACAAGTAAAGGAAGAGGGATGGAAATCGTTGTTGGATAAGGATTTGTCGCAATGGCGGATTTATCAGAGTTATGTTTTGACAAATGATTTCCGTGGCAAGCGTCCGGTGGATGCTGATGGGAATGAGATGGCTCCGATAGGTTTTGACAAGAATCTCTACGGCGTATTCAACGTGGAGGAAGAAGATGGTGCTCCAGTTTTGCATGTTCAGGGGAAGGCCTATGGTTGTGTGATCTCAAAAGAAGATTATAAGAACTACCATCTGCGCTTGAAAGTAAAGTTCGGTAAGCAACAATGGGAACCTCGTATTGGGAAGGCTCAGGATTCAGGTTTATTGTATCATTCGGTGGGTGAGCCGGGTGCTGATTACTGGCTTTCATGGATGCGTAGTTTCGAGTATCAAGTCATGCAGAGTGGTACGACCGAAGGAAACAGTGGTGACTTTTGGAGTATTGCCGGTTCAAGAGCAGATATTAAAGCATCGAAAAACGAAGAAAGAGATGCTTGGTTCTATGATCCGGATGGAGAGTGGAGAACATTCTCGGGATTCTGTGGAACGAAGGATTATAATAGTCCGGAAGGGGAGTGGACAACCTTGGAACTGTTCTGCTTCGATGATAAGAGTGTACATGTGGTAAACGGACACGTTTCGATGGCCTTAAAGAACCTTCGCTATGCTACCCGAGAAGGAGAATACCCATTGACAGCCGGCAAGATCCAGTTGCAAAGTGAGGCTGGTGATATCTATTATAAAGATGTTGAAATACGTGAGATAACAGAGTTGCCTGCCGAGTATGCATCATTGTTTTGATGATAATATAGAATTTGGTAATCAAAATGTCACTAAAAAGCGTTTCCTTTCAAAATAATTTGTAACTTTGCGACGCTTTAAGAATAATACCAATAAACAAATAATAAAATGGCTTATAAACGCTTAACGGCAGCAGAAGCTGCAGCATTGATTAAGAATGATGAAAGTTTAGGCCTTAGTGGTTTTACACCTGCAGGTGTGGCTAAGGCAGTGACAAAAGAATTGGCTAAAAAAGCAGTTGCTGAACACGAGGCTGGTCGTCCTTTCCAGGTTCGCGTCTTCACAGGTGCTTCTACTGGTCAGAGTACGGATGGTGACTTGGCAAATGCCCAGGCTTTGAAGTATCGTGCTCCTTATACGACAAATCCTGATTTCCGTAAGCATGTGAACATGGGTGAAATTCCTTATAACGATCTTCACTTAAGTCATATGGCTCAGGAACTTCGCTATGGTTTCTATGGTGATTTGGATTGGGCTATCCTAGAGGTGTGTGATATTGACGAAGGTGCCGATGTATGTAAGGCTTACCTGACGGCTGCCGGTGGTATCAGTCCTACAGCTGCACGTTTGGCAAAACATGTGATTCTGGAGTTGAACGCTTTCCACAATCCGAATGCTAAATATATTCATGACGTTTATGAACCATTAGATCCTCCTTATCGTAAACCTATTCCTATCGTTAACGTAGGTGACCGTATCGGTAAGCCTTATGTTGAGATCCCAGCTTCTAAGATTGTGGGTGTTGTTGAGTGTAATATTCCGGATGAGGCTCGTGCCTTCAAGGATAACGACCCTGTTACTGACCAGATTGGCTTCTTGACAGCTGAGTTCTTGGTAGAAGAGATGCACCAAGGTAGAATTCCGAAAGAGTTCTTACCATTGCAGAGTGGTGTTGGTTCTACAGCCAATGCTATCTTAGGTGCTCTGGGACAAGACAAACATGTTCCTGATTTCAACATCTATACTGAAGTTATCCAGAACTCTGTTATCGAGATGATGTTGAATGGTCGTGTAAAAGATGCTTCTGCATGTTCTTTGACCGTATCTAACGAATGCTTGATGCAAGTTTACGATAATATGGATTACTTCAAGGATCACTTGACCCTTCGTCAGAGTGAGATCTCCAATAATCCTGAGATTATCCGTCGTTTAGGTGTTATCGCTATTAATACAGCTATCGAATGTGATATCTATGGTAATGCAAATTCTACTCATATCAGCGGTACGAAGATGATGAACGGTATCGGTGGTTCAGGTGACTTTGAGCGTAATGCTTACTTGAGTATCTTTACTTGTCCTTCTACAGCAAAGGGTGGCTTGATCAGTTCTATCGTTCCTTTCGTTAGTCATCAGGATCACTCAGAGCATGATGTGAACATTATCGTCACTGAGCAAGGTGTTGCCGACCTTCGTGGTAAGAGCCCTGCACAACGTGCACAGTTGATTATCGAGAAATGTGTTCACCCTGACTACAAACAGTTGATGTGGGATTACCTGAAGCTGGCTAAGGGTGGTCATACGAAACATAACTTACCATGTGCATTTGCTTTGCATGATACATTGGCTCGTAAGGGCGATATGCGTCTGACTGATTTCGCAGAATATGTAAAATAAGTAGTATAGCAATAAAAATAAAAAGAGGGAATTCGAAAGAATCCCCTCTTTTTATTTGTCTTTTGTATGTTATTTGAAAAAGATTTTGAAGTGATGTTGATTCTTTTTACTTTTGTATAAACTCAAAAAATATGATGATGAAAAGAAATATTACTCTGTTGATTCTTGTTGTCCTGCTGCTTGTCGGATCAACTTCTTTTGCGCAAAGTCCGAACCGTCGGCCATTTCGTCGACCGATGGCATACGTATCGGATACAGTCATGGTTCATGACCCTGTGATGGCTTATGAGAACGGCTTGTATTACCTTTTATCCACGGGGCGAGGCGTATCTTGGGCTACTTCCAAGGATCGTAAGTCGTGGGTGATTCAGCCGATTCCTTTTATCGAGGAAATTCCGGCTTGGGCTCCGGATTCTGTTCCCGGTTTTCGTGGGCATGTCTGGGCGCCGGACATTATCTACTGGCATGACCGGTGGTGGCTCAGCTACAGTTGTTCTACTTTTGGAAAGAATACATCGGCTATCGGACTGATGAGTACGGAATCTTTGATGAGTGCATGGAAAGATGAAGGATGCATTGTCCGCTCAGAGATGGGGCGGGATAATTGGAATGCGATTGATTCTAATTTTATCATTGATGAGAACGATCAGCCTTGGCTGGTATGGGGCTCGTTCTGGGACGGTATCCAGATGGCTCGATTGGATGAGACCATGCACCTGGCATCGGAGCCGGTGACGGTGGCAAGACGCTATTCTACTCATCAAGCAAATAAACCGGAGAACCCGACTTCTCAATATGCGGGGCAGAATGCCATTGAGGCTCCTTTCATCTTCCGGCATGGAGACTACTATTATCTCTTTGTCAGCTGGGATTATTGTTGTCGTGGAGCTCAGAGTAACTACCGAGTAGCTGTCGGGCGTTCAAAGACCGTGAATGGTCCGTATGTAGACCGCAACGGGAAGATGCTAACCGAAGGTGGTGGAACGCTCGTCATGGAGGGTGATAAGAAAGAGTTTGAGGCGGCCGGACATTCCGCTGCTTATCATTTCGGAGATGAAGATATTTTTATTTGCCACGGATACAGTACCGGATTGGGTGGAGCAAGTATCCTGATTCAACGTAGCATCAAGTGGACAGATGATGGATGGCCGGTAATATCTGAATAAACAATTGAGGGGTTGCAGAAAGCAACCCCTCAATTGTTTTATTTTACGACGATCGAAGCACCACCACTTCCTAAGTTAGGTGAGGTGGCCTTGACCTGGATCACACCTTTCTTACCATCGTTCTGAACGACGAGCAGACATTTCCCATAAAATGCCTTGCGATGGTTGTCCTTGAAGCGTTCCATAGAGGTCTGACATCCATTATCTACACCAGCAATGAATCCGTTTCCGGCAACTTTGAAAGTAACATCGTTGTCGGCGTTCGGACAAAGATTACCATTACGGTCTTGAATCTCAACGGTGATGAAAGAGAGGTCGGTACCGTCAGCCTTGATCACGGTACGGTCGGGCGTTAAGATAACCTGTGCCGGTTCTCCTGCCGTACGAATCTCTTGTGTAGCAACAACTTTGCCGTCCTTACGAGAAACAGCTTTTACGTTTCCCGGTTCAAACTTCACTCTCCATGATACATGCAGGTCGTCGCCTTCTTTGTGTCGAATGCCTTGCGACTTACCATTGACGAACAGTTCAACTTCGTCGGCATTGTTATAGTATGCCCACATATCGACATCCTGTCCTTCTTCCCAGTTCCAGTGTGGGTAGAGGTGAAGTACTTGCTTGTCGGGACGCCATTCAGACTGATACATATAATATACATCTTTCGGGAATCCGGCTAAGTCGATGATGCCGAAATACGAGCTTCTTGCCGGCCAAGGATATGGAGTAGGCTCACCGATATAATCGATACCTGTCCAGATATATTGACCACTGATGTAGTCTTTATTTTTGATAGCTTTCCACATCTCTTCTTGAGTGCTACCCCAAGGCACATGGCAGTTGTCGTATGCCGAGCAGGAATAGCTTGGGTCAATATAAGCGAGGCTATGATCTGGATTACGCTGCGGCCAGATGAACATCGAGTCGGAAGGCATGCGGTAATAGCCGCGTGTTGCCAAGCCGGATACACTTTCGGTTACGATGAATGGTTTATCTGGATAGTGTTCAGGTACTGCATCGTAGGTTGGAATATTATAATTATAGCCAATAATATCCAATGCCCCTGACTTAATCAAATGATTGTCTGGATTAGCAAAGTTACAAGCAGCAGTAATTGGACGAGTTGGATCTGCCTTTCTGACAATATCAGCCAAGTGTTGGGTCAATCGAGAGTTGAAAGAAAGACCTTCTTCTTCAGCACTTGGTTGGTTCTGTTCGGTAAAGTTCAAGACAAAGTTAGCCTCTTCTGGTGTCAGGTCATCAGCACTACGGTTCGTCCATTGCTCAATCACTTCGTTACCAATACTCCACATGAATACAGATGGGTGATTGCGATCGCGTACTACCAAATCTGTTAAGTCTCTCTCATGCCACTCAGGGAAGTAAATACCGTAATCGAACTTAGCTTTCTTCTTATACCACATATCGAATGCCTCATCCATCACAATAAAGCCCATGCGGTCGCAGAGGTCAAGCAGTTCGGGTGCAGGAGGATTGTGTGAACAGCGGATTCCGTTACATCCCATCTCCTTGAGTGTTTGTAAGTTGCGCTCCATGGCTCTGGTGTTGAAAGCAGCTCCCAAACAACCCAAATCATGGTGGATACAAACACCATTGATCTTCACATGTTCACCGTTAAGGAAGAATCCTTTCTTGGCATCGAATTCGAACGAACGGATACCAATAGGTGTGTTGTAGGTATCAACAACCTGATTGTTTACCTTGACGATGCTCTTCACCTCATACATATATGGGTCTTCAATGCTCCAAAGGTTTGGATTGGCTACTGTAACCTCTTGAGAAATTTCTTTTTGATTGTTCGCTTCCAGATCGATAGCTGAAGATGTCTCTGCAACAATCTGTCCTTTTTTATCAATCAATTGGGATGTCAGTTCTGCTGAAGTCGCAGTTTCTTGACCTTGAATGGTTGTTTGAATCCGAACGAGTGCGTTATCCTTTGATACTTGTGGGGTAGTAACATAGGTTCCCCATTGTGCAATATGAACAGGATTCAACTTTCGCAACCATACGTTGCGGTAAATACCACAACCAGAATACCAACGTGAGTTTGGTTCCTGTGAGTTATCAACTTTTACGGTTATTACGTTGGGTTCATCCCATTTCAGATAAGGCGTAAGGTCATAGCTGAAAGAGATATAACCAAAAGGACGGAATCCCAACTTCTCACCATTCAGGTAAACCGTTGAGTTCATGTGTACGCCATCAAAATCAATGAAGATCTTCTTACCTTGGTCATTCTTGTCCAACGTAAAAGTCTTACGATACCATCCAATACCACCTGGCAATGCACCTCCAGAATTACCTGAAGGGTGGCTGTCGCTAAAATCACCTTCAATCGCCCAGTCGTGCGGAAGGTTCAGCGTTCTCCAATTGCTGTCGTCAAATGTGTTAGAGACTGCTTCTTCAGCATCTCCAAGATAGAACTTCCAATCATTGTTGAAAGAAGTCTGACGCAGATTCGTCTTGTCGTTTGGATTTGAGCAAGCCGTCATACCCATAACAAGACAAAGAAGGAATAATACTTTAGTTAACTTTTTCATGTGACATTATTTATTTGGCATAGCTTACAGCACGTGTCTCGCGGATGACGGTGATCTTGACTTGTCCCGGATAGGTCATCTCATCTTGGATCTTCTTTGCAATCTCATCCGACAATTGTTCTGTTTCTTTATCGTCAATCTTGTCAGCACCAACGATGACGCGAAGTTCTCGTCCGGCCTGAATAGCATAGGTCTTTGTTACGCCAGGATATGACATCGCCAATTGTTCCAAGTCGTTGAGTCGTTTGATGTAGGCTTCTACAATTTCGCGACGTGCACCTGGACGTGCGCCCGAAATAGCATCACATACCTGAACGATAGGAGCCAGCAAGCTGGTCATCTCGGTTTCATCGTGGTGAGCACCGATTGCGTTGCAGATATCTGGTTTTTCTTTGAATTTCTCAGCCAATTTCATACCATACAATGCGTGTGGCAATTCCGGCTCATCATCAGGCACCTTACCAATATCGTGGAGTAAACCGGCACGTTTTGCTTTTTTCGGGTTCAATCCCAGTTCGGAAGCCATGATTGCACAGAGGTTAGCTGTCTCACGAGCATGTTGCAAAAGGTTCTGCCCGTATGATGAACGATATTTCATCTTACCGATGATGCGGATGAGTTCTGGATGCAGACCATGAATACCAAGATCAATGGTCGTACGTTTACCTGTTTCGATGATCTCATCTTCGACTTGCTTCTTTACTTTCGCTACGACCTCTTCAATGCGAGCAGGGTGGATACGTCCGTCGGTTACTAACTGGTGCAATGCAAGACGGGCAATTTCACGACGAACAGGATCGAATGCAGAGAGAACAATTGCTTCCGGAGTGTCATCTACTACGATTTCAACGCCGGTGGCAGCCTCCAACGCCCGGATGTTTCGTCCTTCACGGCCGATGATTCGTCCTTTCACCTCATCATTATCAATGTGGAAAACGGTCACGGAGTTCTCAATAGCCGTTTCAGTTGCTACTCGTTGGATGGTTTGGATGACAATTCGTTTTGCCTCTTTATTGGCTGTCATCTTGGCGTCATCCATGATGTCGTTGATATAAGATTGGGCTTGAGTCTTTGCCTCTTCTTTGAGTGATTCAACCAAGCGTTCCTTGGCTTCTTCTGCGGAAAGTCCGGAGAGGAGCTCCAACTTTTCACGCTCCTGTTGTTGCAACTTATCCAACTCGTCTTTCTTCTTGTCGACCACAGCCATTTGGGCGTCAAGGTTTGCTTTGAAGTTTTCATTTTCAGTACGTTTGCGTTGTACTTCTTCTTGACGCTGTTTCAACATGAGCTCACGTTGTTTCAACTTGTTCTCAGCCTGTTGGATGCGTTGGTTCCGGATGGTGACTTCTTTTTCTAACTCAGCCTTTTTATTAAGGAATTTCTCTTTTACTTCCAGAAGCTTGTTTTTCTTGATGACTTCAGCTTCTGTCTCTGCTTCTTGCAGGATGGCTTTCCGCTTGTTTTTCAAACCGAAATGCAAAAACAAGTATGTGATAAGCCCACCGAGCATTAAGCTTGCGATTGCTATAATTACTATACTCATGATAAATTAATATAAAAATAAAACGCACAGCCGACGGTAAAGATTGCTCTTTAACATGACGGATGTGCGTGAATAATCACTCAAAAATGTAACCAACAAGTATTATTTAATGTATGTCTCCATTAAATCGGTCAGCTCTTTTAGTTTCTTCTTGTAAGGATCTACATCGGTAGAATCTTGCAACAGAACCACTTCATAAGCCAATTCCAACGCTGTCATAGCCCAATGCTTATTGCTGTCGAGTTTGGGATATAACCCGCGATACCTGTTTAGTTTATAATTAATCTGTTTGGCAGCTTCCCGATAATATTCTTCTTGCTCACGAGAAATATTCATCGGATATTTATCGTTGTCAATCAGCAGATTTATTCTCATTTTATTGTCGTCCATACTCATCGTCTTGGTTAATCTTTTAATAAAGCGATGCAACGGTCAACTTCACGCACAAGCTTCGACAACCTCTTTTTGGTATCCGTGATGTCTTTATCATGAATACTGATTGTCTTGGCTGTTCTCAAATTGGTGTACATGACTTCTAACTTATTTTTACTATCACTTAACTTTCCTATCTCCTCGTTCTTTTGCTCGAGAAGTTGTTTCAGGCGATTGTTTTCTTGCTGCAATTGTTCATATTGATAGATCAATTGACGCAACCTTGCCTCGAAAGTTATTAATAGTTTTTTTTCTTCTTCAGCCATTTATACCAAAATTGTACACAAATATAAAGGGTTGGGGGCAAATATGAAAATATTTTTAGAAGAAATTGAATGAAATGCTATAAATTTCTTTAGTTCTTGTGTTTGTGCTGTCTACAAAATGAAGTCGATTGCTTAAGCACGGGAGGAGAGACTCGAACTCCCGACCCTCGGTTTTGGAGACCGATGCTCTACCAACTGAGCCACTCCCGTGTTTGCTTGTTATATTTCGGCTGCAAAGATAATGCCTTTTTTGATGGAAACAAGAAGAATCGGTTTTTTGTTCGACTTTTTTATGGTAACATCCCCAATTCTTCGAACATCCTCCGGTAAGTTTCGGCCTTTCGTTCCAAACTCATCGGATAAGCCCTGCTCGAGGAGGGCATTCGGTACAGACGATATGTTCTGTCTTCAATGCTGAATGGTTCGCTCGAACCCACTTTAGGCTGTGCCACCTCAACTTGAGTGCGAATTGTCTCGGTCGCTTTTTCGCCTGTGGTCACAATAGCCTTACAATGTGGAAGCTTGGCGAGCATCGCTTTGATATCGGTCGGCTTAACCACTTCCAAGAACTTGTCGGATGCATTGTCTTGCAGTCGCCTTACTGCTTTTGCTGTATCATATAAAGCGACTCCCTTTGATTTCAGAAACTCAATCAGGTTTTGTTCATCGAATTTCTTTTCTTTCTCGAGAATGAAGTGTCCTTTATCCCCAAAAAAGATTATTCCAAAGATGCGCCACATATCGTTGATGAAGTTGGGGTAATAGAAATTCATCTTCCATCGTTTGGGCTGTGGTGGAAAACTACCCAACATCAATAAAACTGCATTCTCTGGTAAGAAAGGTTCAAAGGGATGCGTCTCAATCTGCATGATCAGTCTTTGTCCTTTTGTTTTGGCTCTTTCTTGGCAAGGAGAACAATGTTGAAGACGTAATCGGTAATCCAGTTCTCGGAATAGCCTAACGTGCGCTGGTATTTGCGAATACTCTGACAAGTTTTAAACACACCTTCATCTTTGAAGTCGGTTTTGGTCATGATGTCATGAACCGTCTTTTCAGTCAAACCACGCAGCGTTTTCTTCATAGCACTTGGCATACGGAATTTCCATTGCATCAGGTTACCGATGACCATCATCAGATCATTACTGAATCCCTGGAACTTGAAAAGATAAGGCTGAATCTCATTGATGTTACGACAGTTTTTCTTGATGGAAGCGTCAATTTCTGAAAAGAACGAGTTCTCTAATCCATAGATGTCGTTCAACATTTTCTTACAGCGTGCTTTCTCGGCAAGACCTAACTTGTTGTTCTGGGTAGGGATCTTTAACGAGCGTTTGAAAACAGCCAGGTCGGGTAGGAAATTGATGTTTGTCACACCGATATTGCTGGCTATAACCGCTTGGTAATAAACGCGAATAAGTGTCATGAAATCTTCCATGCCACCCACTTTAGTTTCTCCTTCAGCTTGTTTCTTGCCGAAGAATCCCATTAATTTTGATAATATGCTCATGTCTGTTTATTTTATATATCTTATTTTTTCAGTGCTGCAATGCTTTCTTTGATAACTGCAATGCGGTTCTCGGCATCTGCCTGTTTTTTACGTTCCATTTCAATCACTTTTGCTGGAGCCTTGTTCACGAAGTTCTCGTTGCTCAGTTTCTTCTGAACACTTTTCAGAAAACCTTCCTCATAGGCTAAGTCTGCTTCCAGTTTCTTCAGTTCTTCCTCTACGTCAATCAGGTTACCGAGCGGAACAGCATATTCGGTAGTGCCAATCATGAAGTTGACAGCTCCTTCCGATTTGTTCTCCACAACAAGAATGTTGGAGAGGTTACACAACTTGGCAATAATGTCGTTAAACAGATCTACTGCATTGTCGCCTACAACTTGCAGCGTCAACACTTCCTTCTGTGCGATCTGTTTCTGAGTGCGGATGTTTCGGATTCCACTAATGATTTCCTTCACCGTTTCGAAGTCGGCAATGATTCTCTCGTTCCACGTTTGGGCAAATTCCATCTTCTGAACCATCAGGCTTTCTCCGTTCTTACGTTCGTAAAGGTGTTGCCATAACTCTTCCGTGATGAATGGCATGAACGGGTGGAGCAGCTTCAGCAATCCGTCGAAGTAGCTCAATGTCTTCTCGAAGGTTAGCTTGTCGATCGGTTGGCCATATGCTGGCTTGATCATTTCAAGGTACCATGCAGAAAACTCATCCCAGAACAGACGATACACAGCCATCAAAGCCTCACTGATGCGGTATTTGCTGAACAGGTCGGCGACTTCTGCGGCTGTCTTGGCTAGAACTGCTTCGAACCATTCGGTTGATAGTTTAGCGTATGCCGGTTGTTCGATGTCTGCCACCTGCCATCCTTTAACAAGACGGAATGCATTCCATATTTTATTGTTGAAATTTCGTCCTTGTTCGCAAAGTGCTTCATCGAACAAGATATCGTTGCCGGCAGGAGCGGAGAGCATCATACCCATACGTACACCGTCAGCACCATATTTCTCGATAAGCATGAGCGGGTCGGGGGAGTTGCCTAACGATTTCGACATCTTCCGTCCTAACTTATCACGAACGATACCGGTAAAATAAACGTTCTTGAAAGGCATGTCTTTTTTGTATTCATAACCAGCCATAATCATGCGGGCTACCCAGAAGAAGATGATGTCCGGTCCTGTTACCAAGTCAGCTGTCGGATAATAGTAGTTGATTTCTGAATTGTCTGGATCCAGAATGCCGTTGAACAGAGAGATTGGCCATAACCATGATGAGAACCAAGTGTCCAGACAGTCTGGGTCTTGACGTAAATCATCCATCGTCAGAGTCTGGTCACCAGTCTTTTCCTTGGCTAAAGCCAAAGCCTCTTCTTTGCTCTCGGCAACAACAAAACCACCCTTCGGTAGGAAGTAAGCCGGAATCTGATGTCCCCACCATAATTGGCGACTGATACACCAGTCCTTGATGTTCTCCATCCAGTGCTTGTAGGTATTCTTATATTTAGCAGGGACAAAACGAATGGCATCGTCCATAACAGGAGGCGTAGCCATGTCGGCGAAATGTTTCATTTTCAAGAACCATTGCATCGAGAGCTTGGGTTCGATAGGTACATTTGTACGCTCTGAAAAACCAACCTTGTTGGTATAGTCTTCTACCTTTTCCAATAGTCCAGCTTCAGCCAAATCTTTCTCGATTTGTTTACGTACTTCGAAGCGGTCCATACCAACATACAAACCGGCTTTTTCACTCAGTGTACCATTGTCGTTGAAGATATCGATGCTGTCGAGGTTGTATTTCTCACCCAACATATAGTCGTTCACATCGTGGGCAGGTGTAACCTTTAGGCAGCCGGTACCAAACTCGATGTCAACATAATCGTCTTGGATAACCGGGATGACACGTCCTACCAGCGGAACAATCACTTTCTTCCCCTTCAACCATTCGTTCTTCGGGTCATTAGGATTGATGCACATAGCGGTGTCACCCATGATTGTCTCTGGACGGGTTGTTGCAACGACGGCATATCGTCCATCAGGATCACCTTCTACCTTATAGCGTAAATAGTACAGCTTGCTATGCTCTTCCTTATATACTACTTCCTCATCGCTCAGTGCTGTCAAAGCTTTTGGATCCCAGTTTACCATACGTACACCACGATAGATAAGGCCTTTGTTGTATAGGTCTACGAATACGTGGATAACGCTCTTGCTGCGGAGTTCATCCATGGTAAAGGCGGTACGATCCCAATCGCATGAACATCCCAACTTCCGTAGTTGTTTGAGGATGATTCCTCCGTGCTCTTCGGTCCAGTCCCATGCGTGTTTTAGAAACTCCTCGCGTGTGAGATCAGTCTTTTTGATGCCTTGTTGTGCAAGTTTATTTACCACTTTAGCCTCGGTAGCAATCGAAGCGTGGTCGGTTCCTGGTACCCAGCAAGCATTTTTCCCTTCCATGCGGGCACGACGAACCAGAATATCTTGAATGGTATTGTTAAGCATGTGTCCCATGTGCAGAACACCGGTGACGTTTGGTGGAGGGATGACGACGGTGTAAGGTTCACGACCGTCGGGTTTCGAACTAAAGAGTTTGTTGTCCAGCCAATACTGGTACCATTTCCCTTCCACTTCTGCGGGATTGTACTTACTTGCTAATTCCATCTTATATCTTGTTAAAAAACAGTTGTCACTAAATTGGATGCAAAATTAATAAAATAAAAAATAAGTAGCATTATCTTTGCTAAAAAAGCGAAGATAAGCACTCAATTTGCATTATCTTTGCGGAGAAAATGAAGAAGAAAGGAAAACATATAGGCTACTGGATACTAGGGATCCTACTATTTGTAGTTTTGTTGGCGAAATTGATTCCCGGCGGGAACACTTTTTATGCCCAAAATATCTATCCGATTGTAGGAACGGTCTTGTCGAATTTTTCTTCCGTTTTCCCATTCCCCGTTGGGGATGTTTTCATGATTGTGAGCATCGTTTGGTTTGTGTTATATCCGTTCTATGCAATTGTGAAACATTTAGCATGGAAGCATGTGCTGATGCGAATGGCAACCTATGCGTTACTATTATATGTATGGTTTTATTTGGCTTGGGGACTGAATTATGGGCAGGCAAATTATTATCAACGTACCCATACCCATCCTGTGAAGTATGATGAGCACGTCTTCCATGGATTTGTCGAACGATATATCGAAGTTCTAAATGAAAGTTATGTGGAGATTACTGGTAAGGATGAAAAAAGTGTACGTCAAAGCGTGCTGAATGCGTATGCATCATTCGGGTTCAACCGTATCTCCAATCGTAACCCAAGGGTGAAGACGATGGTTTATACTCCGTTGGCGTCTAAGGTTGGTGTGACGGGCAGTATGGCCCCATACTTTGCTGAGTTCACCATCAACGGTGATTTACTTCCACATCAATATGCCGCTACCTATGCTCATGAATATGCTCATCTTCAGGGAATCACATCCGAAAGGGAGGCAAGTTTCTATGCCTATCTCACTACAACCCATTCGGAGAATCAGGAGATACGTTTCAGTGGATACTATTCGATTTTAGGATATGTATTGAACAATGCCAATCACCTATTGAGAAAGGAAGACTATGCTGAACTGGTCAAACACATCCGTCCTGAAATTATTGCGTTGTATCGTTCGGAACGTACTTATTGGAGAGAGAAATATAGTGAGTTTATTGGGAATATACAGAATCGCCTTTTTGATTTCTATTTAAAGTCGAATAAGGAGCCAAGTGGGCGAAAAAGTTATTCCGAGGTTATCGGGTTGATTATCTCATACGAATTAAATAATAAACAATGATGCATACAAAAGAAGAACAAATGAAAGCCTTTGGAAGGCTGTTGGATATCATGGATGACCTTCGTGAAAAATGTCCATGGGACCGAAAACAAACAAATGAAAGTCTGCGACCAAACACGATTGAAGAGACGTACGAATTGTGTGAGGCGTTGATTCAGGATGATAAGAATAATATATGTAAAGAACTGGGCGATGTATTATTGCACGTCGTCTTTTATGCTAAGATTGGCAGTGAGACAGGTGATTTTGATATCAAAGATGTGTGTGACCGGTTGTGTGATAAGTTGATTTTTCGGCATCCTCATATCTATGGTACGGAAAAGGCAGATACCGAGGACAAGGTTCTGTCAAACTGGGAGCAACTGAAGATGAAGGAAAAAGATGGAAATAAGATGGTGTTGAGTGGAGTACCTTCATCACTTCCTACTCTTATCAAAGCCTATCGCATACAGGACAAGGCGCGCGGTGTTGGTTTTGACTGGGAAGAGCGGTCTCAGGTGTGGAGAAAAGTGAAAGAAGAGATCAGTGAGTTTGAAGCTGAGGTGGAGCAGATGGATAGAAAAAAGGCGGAAGCTGAGTTGGGTGATGTACTCTTTAGCTTGGTTAATGCGGCCCGTTTATATAAGTTGAACCCTGACAATGCTTTGGAACACACGAATCAGAAATTCATCCGTCGTTTCAACTACTTGGAACAACATACGATCCAGGAAGGGCGTAATTTGAAGGATATGACTTTGGAAGAGATGGATGCTATCTGGAACGAAGCTAAGAGATTAGAGAAGTAAGCTCGAAGATTGCATATCATGAGCCCCAAAAGTTAGATAAAACTTCTGGGGCTCATTTTATTTTGACTATTCTCTGATCCGTTTAAGGTCTATTCCCTTTTCTTGCACCGTCTCTGTGGTTATTCGGTCTGTGCATGATTTGCAACATGTGACGATGGAATGAAACCTCCGCTTTCTGTAGCATGAGGATTTTCTTTGGAGAAATAACTTTTTTGTATTTGTCGATATATTCAAGGTCAAGCTTGTCCGATTCAATCTTGGCATTGGCCATGTCCTTAAGAATCTTTTCACAGGCTTCATCCGTCATATTTTCTCGATCTCCCTTCATCGCTTCGTGCCAAACCTTATCATTAATCTTAGCTTTTTTATCTTGTAACTCGAAGTAGAGTGGAAAGACGGCTTTAGCCTCTTCTTGTGTAAAACCAGCTTTTTCTGCCAGATAAGCTTCTTGCTTTGCCCTAAACTCTTCCTTGTTCAAAGGAGGATTCTTTTTACCTTGTGCTTGTGTAAGCATAAGGACAGCGAACAACATATAGAATATGGTAATTGTTTTCTTCATGGTGTTTTCTTTAATAGTTTAAATCAGCGTCTGTTAAATATTGATATAACGTATAATCATCCATCATGGCGTCATTCGTGATGGTTTCAAAATATTGGTCAGAAATATCGGAAGCCTCAATGTTAGCAAAGGTGTTTTCCGTCTTGTTTTGAGCACGATCCGAAATATCTTGGAACATTTTGAATGTAAGCATTAAGCCTGCAAACATGGCTGCCATATAGAACCATGGCTTGACACGATCCCACATTGTAACCTTTATTGCTGCAGCAGTCTCTTTCTCAGGGAGTTTCTCCATGAGGTCTTTCGTGAAGTTCTCGAAATAGTTTTCAGGAACTTTAAACGGATTCTTGGTTCCGACTGTTCTTAACAATTCATCTTCTTCTTTCATAATCGTATCCTTTCAAATCTTTAGATGGAAATATGATGTAAAGGTTTAACTATGTTCTTTTAAAAAGTCTTCAATTTTCTTGACCGCATGGTGATAAGATGCTTTCAATGCTCCAATACTGGTGCCGACGATTTCAGAAATTTCCTCATATTTCATGTTCTGGAAATACTTCAGATTGAATACCAATCGTTGCTTTTCGGGCAAGGTAAGCAGTGCCTTTTGGAACATTTTCTGTATCTCGTCCCCATCAAAGTATTCATCACTCTCCAATTGGTTAATCAGTTGACTGTCCATCTCATCAATCGAAAGATGTGCAGCAGCACGTTCTTTATTTAAGAAAGCCAACGTCTCATTAAAGGCGATGCGATAGAGCCAGGTAGAAAGCTTTGCTTCTCCGCGGAAATATTCTATATGATCCCATGCACGGAGAAATGTATTCTGCAAGATGTCATTGGCGTCATCATGACTAAAGACCATTCGTCGAATCTGCCAGTATAACTGTTCGCTATATTGACGGACGATTCGTTCGAAAGCTTCCCGATAGCGGGAGGGATCCTGAAGCAAGGCAATGACCTCTTTTTCGTCGTATTTTTCCATCTTTCTAATTGTTACAGAATCAACTTAAGATTCTCTATGGCTAGTACGGTGTTTGGGAAGACTGATTGTGCTTCTTTTAGTAGAAGATCCTCTTCTTCGTATCGAGCAGAGAAATGACCGATGACTAGTTGCTTGACTCCAGCATCCTTGGCAATCGTAGCAGCCTGAAGGGCGGTGGTGTGAAACGTCATCTCAGCCTTGGGACGGTCACTATCCGCAAAGGTAGCTTCATGGTAAAGCAAGTCTACACCTTTTACCTGCTCGATAATCTCCCTATGATAAAGGGTATCCGAGCAATATGCGTATTTGCGTGGAGAACTCGATGGTGCAGTCAACCAATTGTTTGGTATCACCGTTCCATCGGCCAGTACATAATCCTCACCATTCTTAATCCGATTGATATCACAAGTCGGAATTCCATAATAGTCTATCATATCTCGTTTGATGTGATCGGGTGTTTTCTTCTCGGAAAACAAGAAACCACATGTTGGAATGCGGTGACGGAGTGGAATCGTCGTCACGCTGACAGAACGATCCTTGTAAATGATTTCGATTTTCGACGGGTTGATAGGATGGAACTCCACTTCGTAGTCCATCTTCTTGCAAAAGTAATCCAATTGCATATTTAGAATAGGCTCAAAGTCGGGATGTGCGTAGATGTGCATCGCCGCTGTTCGGCCTAAAAGATCGAACGTGGAGAGTAATCCTATCAAACCAAAACAATGGTCACCGTGTAAATGTGAAATGAAAATATGGTTCAGTCGAGAGAACTTTAACTTCGAGCGTCTTAGCTGAAGTTGGGTTCCTTCTCCACAGTCAATCATAAACAACTTCTCGCGGATGTTCAGTACCTGAGAAGAAGCGAAATGCCGTGTAGTAGGTAAAGCTGACCCGCACCCCAATATATTCACTTCAAATTTTTCCATCACTGCAAAGATACGTAGTTTTTTAGTTAACTCACATCAAAAAACACTAAAAAGGTGATGAATGGATATTCTCTCTTTAGCCTTGAATAATCAAAGATTATTTTCTTTGTTTTTTATTTGTTGCGGTTGTAATTTAAACGTATATTTACAACCCGATAAAAAACGTTTAACCTAGTTTGATATGAAACGAGAAAATCAAATCGTAGAATGCGTACCTAATTTCAGTGAAGGGCGCGACATGAACGTTATTGCTCAGATAACGGGTGTCATCGAGAAAGTCAAAGGTGTGAAGCTGCTGGATGTAGATCCGGGTGAAGCAACCAACCGTACGGTCGTGACTTTTGTAGGTAATCCTGATGCAGTGGTCGAGGCTGCTTTCCTCGCCGTTCAAAAAGCTGGTCAACTTATTGATATGCGAAACCATCACGGTGCTCACCCTCGAATGGGGGCCACAGATGTGTTGCCTATCATTCCTGTGTCGAATATAACGCTTGAGGAGTGTGCGGCTATCTCTCGTACTTTGGCAGAACGCATTGCTCGGGAGTTAATGATTCCGTGCTATTGTTATGAGGCTGCAGCATTTAAGCCAGAACGTACTAACTTGGCTGTTTGTCGGGAAGGTGAGTACGAGGCGCTTCCTGAGAAAATGGCCAATCCGGAGAAGGCTCCAGACTTCGGTGCCCGCCCTTACGACGAAGGTATTGCAAAGACGGGTTGTACGGTGGTTGGAGCAAGAGACTTTTTGATAGCTACCAACTTTAATCTAAATACAACTTCCACTCGTCGGGCAAATGCAATCGCCTTTGATGTTCGTGAAAAAGGTCGTCCGGTACGTGAGGGCAATCCGATTACGGGTAAGATCGTGAAGGATGAGCAGGGAAATCCAGTGATGAAACCAGGAACGCTGAAGGCTACCAAAGCCATTGGATGGTACATTGATGAATATAAAATCGCTCAGGTGTCCATGAACATCACTAATATCAATATCACTCCTTTGCATGTAGCGTTCGACGAGGTTTGTCGTTGTGCCCAGAATCGTGGCGTTCGAGTAACGGGAACTGAGATTGTCGGCCTGATACCCAAGCGAACCTTGATAGAGGCGGGGAAATATTTCTTGAAGAAACAGAACCGTTCGACAGGTATCCCTGAAGAGGACATCATCAATATTGCCATTCATTCCATGGGACTGGATGATTTGAAACCTTTCAACCCTCGGGAAAAAGTCATTGAGTTCTTGCTGGAGGATGCCAATAAACAGAAAAAGCTGGTTGACCTGACCGTTGATGAGTTTGCCTTTGAGACTTCCCGTGAGTCACCTGCTCCTGGCGGTGGAACAATTTCGGCATATATGGGTGCCTTGGGGGCAGCTTTGGGTACGATGGTAGCCAATTTGTCAAGTCATAAGCCGGGATGGGATGACCGTTGCCCTGAGTTTAGTGAATGGGCTGACAAGGGACAGACATTGATGACTGAACTCTTGCATCTGGTAGATGAAGATACGGATGCTTTCAACAGGATTATGTCGGCGTTCGGACTCCCTAAAACAACCGAAGAGGAAAAGACAATCCGCTCAAAAGCTATTCAAGATGCTACATTATATGCTGCTCAAGTACCATTACGTACGATGAAAACTTCTTTCCAGGCTTTTGAAATCTGTAAGGCAATGGCCGAGACGGGTAATCCGAACAGCGTGTCGGATGCCGGTGTTGGTGCCCTGGCTGTTCGTGCGGCTGTGCTGGGTGCCGGCTTGAATGTGAAAATTAATGCGGGAAGCCTGAGAGACAGGGTGATGGCCGAGCAACTGATTGATGAGGCCAACCAACTTATAGCCAAGGCAAAGGAGGCTGAAGCTGAAATCATTGGAATCGTTGAATCAAAAATCTAAATACTATGACAAGAGAAGAATTTGTAAAGGATATACAGATGGGTATTCCGGATACGTTACCGGAACCCCAACCTTATGATGTGGAGGTGAACCATGCTCCACGAAGGAAAGATATCCTGACGCCAGAAGAAAAAAAACTGGCCCTTCGGAATGCTTTACGTTATTTCCCAAAGAAATTCCATGCTGTTCTGGCACCTGAGTTTGCTGAAGAACTGAAGAAATATGGCCGTATTTATATGTACCGTTTCCGTCCTCGTTATGAGATGTATGCCCGTCCCATTGATGAATATCCTCATCGCTCGGAGCAGGCTGCGGCTATCATGATGATGATTCAGAATAATCTGGATAAAGCTGTTGCACAGCACCCTCATGAGCTGATTACCTATGGAGGGAATGGCGCTGTCTTCCAGAACTGGGCTCAGTATCGCTTGGTAATGAAATACTTGAGCGAAATGACGGATGAGCAGACATTGGTGATGTACTCCGGTCATCCGCTTGGCTTGTTCCCTTCACACAAGAATGCACCGAGAGTCATCGTGACGAATGGTATGGTGATTCCTAACTATTCGAAACCTGACGACTGGGAGCGCGACAATGCCTTGGGTGTAAGCCAATATGGTCAGATGACGGCCGGATCATATATGTATATCGGCCCGCAAGGTATCGTTCATGGAACGACGATCACTGTTCTTAATGCTGCCCGCAAACGGTTGAAACCTGGCGAAAAGGATATTCATGGCATGTTGTTCGTGTCATCCGGACTGGGAGGCATGTCGGGCGCTCAGCCAAAAGCAGGAAACATTGCTGGCGTGGTCAGTGTTGTGGCGGAGATTAACCCGAAAGCTGCACAGAAACGGTTTGATCAAGGATGGGTGGATGAGTTGCACACAGACTTAAATGAGTTAATCTCGAAGATCCGGGAAGCAGTGGCGGCAAAACGTACTGTTTCCATGGCTTATGTGGGAAATATTGTCGACTTATGGGAACGCTTAGCTGAAGAAGATATCCGTGTTGATCTGGGCAGTGACCAGACATCCTTGCATAATCCGTGGGCTGGGGGCTACTATCCTGTGGGCATGAGCCTGGAGGAATCAAAGGTGATGATGGCTGAAAACCCAACTTTGTTTAAAGAAAGAGTGCAGGAATCATTGCGTCGGCAAGTGGCAGCCATCAACAAATTGACAGCTCATGGCATGTACTTCTTTGACTATGGTAATGCATTCCTCTTGGAATCCAGTCGGGCTGGTGCCGACATCTTTCTGCCGAACGGGAAGTTCCGTTATCCTTCGTATGTGCAGGATATCATGGGCCCGATGTTCTTCGATTATGGTTTCGGCCCGTTCCGTTGGGTTTGTTCATCAGGTAAACCAGAGGATTTGGCAGAAACAGATCGACTCGCAACGGAGGTCCTCGAGGAAATGAGGAAATCTGTTCCGCAAGAGATTATCCATCAGCTTGACGATAATATTCATTGGATAAAGGAGGCCGGGAAGAACCATTTGGTCGTAGGTTCTCAGGCCCGTATCTTATATGCCGATGCGGAAGGTCGAACGAAGATAGCCCTTGCCTTCAACAAGGCGATTCGTGAAGGACGGATTTCTCGTCCGGTCGTGCTTGGACGTGACCACCACGATGTTTCGGGTACCGATTCTCCGTTCCGTGAAACCAGTAATATCTACGATGGGTCGCAGTTCTGTGCCGATATGGCCGTACAGAATGTGATTGGTGATGCTTTCCGAGGTGCTACCTGGGTGTCAATCCACAATGGAGGTGGTGTCGGCTGGGGAGAAGTGATGAACGGTGGCTTTGGTATGGTGATTGATGGTAGCGAAGATTCAGATCGTCATATCCGCGAGATGCTTCTCTGGGATGTCAATAATGGTATTGCCCGTCGTAGTTGGGCTCGCAATGAAGGCTCTATGCATGCTATTCAGCGTGAGATGGACCGTACGCCAGGCTTGAAAGTGACCATGCCTAACCTGGTAGAAGATGAAGTGATAGATAACGCAGTAAGTATATTTAATAAATAAAGAGTAATGATGATACATCAAATTAGTGCTGAACATTTGACTATTGAAAGAATAGACGAAATTATCCGTAATGGCTATAAGATAGAGCTGAGCGAAGATGCTCGCCAACGGATCATTCGTTGCCGTAAATATCTGGACGAAAAAATCGAAAGAGAAAGTGAACCGATCTATGGTGTGACTACCGGCTTTGGTTCATTGTGCAAGGTGTCGATTGGTGCTGACCAATTGTCGGAGCTACAAGTAAATCTGATCATGTCGCATGCCTGTGGTGTAGGCGAACGCGTACCGAACGACATCGTGAAGATTATGATTCTGCTGAAGATTCAGAACATGAGTTACGGTTATTCGGGCTGTAAGTTGGATACCGTAGAGCGGATGATCGACTTTTTCAACAACGATGTTTATCCAATCGTTTATATGCAAGGGTCTTTGGGAGCGTCGGGCGACTTGGTTCCGTTAGCTCATCTCTGTCTGCCGATGCTTGGTATGGGTGAAGTAGAATACCAAGGACAAAGAATGACGGGCGCAGACCTGTTGAAGAAGATGAATTGGTTGCCTATCAAGCTGGCCTCTAAGGAAGGATTGGCACTGCTGAATGGTACACAGAATATGGCTGCATTTGCTGTTTGGGCATTGATTAATGCGCAACGGCTGAGCACATGGGCAGATAAAATCTCAGCTATGTCACTGGAAGCATTCGATGGTCGTATCGATCCGTTCATTCACGCCGTACATGTGTTACGTCCTCACAAAGGACAGATTGAGACGGCCGACTACATCCGTCAGTTGCTGGAAGGCAGTGAACTGATTAAACAGCCAAAGGTGAACGTACAGGATCCATACTCGTTCCGTTGTATCCCGCAGGTACATGGTGCCGTGAAAGATACAATCCATTATGTCTACTCTGTTATCGACCGTGAAATCAATTCGGTAACTGATAACCCGATTGTTTGTGAAAACGAAGATGCAGTTATATCTGCAGGAAACTTCCATGGTGAGCCGATTGCTATGCCTCTCGACTTCCTGTGCATCGCTTTGTCCGAATTGGCCAACATTTCTGAACGCCGTATCTATCGTTTGGTATCTGGTACTCGTGGATTACCAAGTTTCTTGGTCGCTAATCCGGGAGTGAACAGTGGCTTTATGATTACGCAATATACAGCAGCTGCTGTTGTCAGTCAGAGCAAGACGTTGGGTATGCCCGCATCGGTGGACAGCATTCCTTCATCACAGGATCAGGAAGACCATGTAAGTATGGGTGCGAACGCAGCGACTAAATTATATAAGGTAGTTTATAATACAGAGAAAGTCTTGGCCATTGAATTATTCAACGCGGCCCAGGCACTCGACTTCCGTCGCCCGCTGAAATCATCTCCTGCAATCGAAGCTATCTATGAGGAGTACCGGAAGATTGTTCCGTTCCTCAAGGAAGATCAGGTGATGTATACTCACATTGCTCATTCCATTGGATTTTTACGTTGATGAAACTGTTAGTTAAGAACATTGGTATATTGGCTGGTATTGACCATCACGGTTCCTTGCGTTTGCAGGGAACCGAGATGGCTTCGTTGAATCAGCTGAAAAATGCCTGGCTTTATGTCGAGGATGGCTTGTTTGTGTCCATGGGCTCGATGGACCATTGTCTTGCTATCACGGACGATATGGAAGTGGTGGATGCTCAAGGTGGAGCACTCCTCCCTTCGTGGTGCGATCCACATACACACATCGTTTATGCGGGCAGCAGGGAACAGGAATTCGTGGATAAAATTCAAGGCTTAAGCTACGCGGAAATTGCAAAGCGGGGTGGCGGAATCCTGAACTCGGCCGACCTTCTGCATACTCTCTCTGAGGAAGAACTCTATCAGCAAGCCATGCATAGGGTAGAGGAGATGATGCGTAAAGGAACCGGATGCTTGGAGATAAAGAGTGGGTATGGACTGAACACCGAGGACGAACTGAAGATGCTCCGGGTGATTCAGCATATCAAGGAAAGCACACCGATTAAGGTGGTCTCGACATTCCTGGGTGCTCATGCCGTAGGACGGGCTTATACCGGTCGGCAAACTGAATATGTTGACATGCTTATCGAGGAGATGATTCCTGCTGTCGGAAAGGAACACTTGGCTGATTATATCGATGTCTTTTGTGACGAAGGTTTCTTTACGCCACAGGAAACAGAGCGTATCCTTGAGGCTGGAGCGAAATATGGGATGCGCCCCAAGATCCATGCCGACGAGCTGGCTTCTTCAGGGGGTGTCGAGGTTGGAGTGAAATGGAATGCAGTCTCAGTTGACCATTTGGAGAGCATGACGGAAGAGGAAATCGAAATCCTCCGAGGGACAGAGACGATGCCGACAGTGCTTCCTGGTACTTCTTTCTTCCTGAATATGCCCTATGGAAAGGCGCGTAAGATGATTGATGCCGGATTGGGCGTTGCTGTTGCAAGCGATTATAATCCTGGATCTACCCCTTCGGGTGATATGAAGTTTGTGGTTTCGTTGGCATGTATCAAGATGCGTCTCTTACCGGCTGAAGCATTGAATGCAGCAACGATCAACGCCGCATATGCAATGGGACAAAGTGCTCAATATGGCTCAATAAGGGAAGGGAAGGTGGCTAATTTCTTTATCACCGAGCCAATTCCATCTATCGATTATATCCCTTATTCATATACAACGCCAATCATTAAACGGGTATTTCTGAGGGGAATTGAGCAATGATACACTATTTGCAGAATAGTTATCGATGCGATAGCGAGAACCTTGTATAATCTCGTTTATTCATCGAGCTTTTCCCTTCATTTGTTGAGCTTTTCACCCTCGTTTATCGGGTATTTTCTTTTATTCATCGAGTTTTTGACAGAGAAAACTCGATGAATATTTTTATCGTTCATGCTGAAAAAAGAAAAGCGTCCCAGATAGGCAGGACGCTTTCTTTATAAGTGAGTTCTTTAGTGGCGGAAACTGAAATTTCCACCTTGTGGGCGATGGCGATTCATGCCGCCGCCTCCACGTTGCATCTGCGGACGTGACTGATGTTGTGCTGGTTCGATCACCTTACGGGCTTGTTCTGCTGACAGAATTGTTCTGAATTTCTTGTAATAGGTCTCGCGTAAGTTGGTTTGTTTCTTTGCCTGCTCGAAACGTTTTTCCATCATCTTATCAATTTGTTCGTCGGTGAGCTGTGGACGAGCTTTACGTTCCTCTTTCTTGGAAACATCTTTTCCTTCATTTTCTCCTTGCGGAGCAGTAAATTCCGGGCGTTCAGGTTGCAGAGCTGCCATTGCTTCTTGATATTCCTTATAGATCGGAGTAAACTTGGCAGTGGTTGCCTCATCCAGTTTCAGTTCCTTGACCATACGCTTCATCTGCATTTCTTGCATTTCTTCTTTACTCATGCGCTGATGACGTTGTCTGTTTTCCTGCGCATTCACTACTTGGCTACATAAAAGAGCCATTCCTAAACCAAATAAAAAATCTCTTGTTCTCATATCTTTAAGTTTTTAATAAGTTGTTTACCCTTTAGAATGAGAAACAAGTAAAAGGTTGAATAGAATCTTAATTATTTTGTATTTGTTAACTTAATTAATGGGTGAAATTAACAAAACTGATGAAGTTGGTTGGTTATTTCTTAATTTTTTCTTTATATATTTCTAATCGATTTAAGATGTCTTTGACGAACTGATAGGTGTCGGTTCCACGGATATAACCAAATTTGCACACGGGATCATTGTAATATTCTTCCTTACTCTTAAGGAGGACGAACGTTTCGACATTATCGTCCCACGTATTTTTGTCTTTCCCATATTTTTCTGCTAAAGCCATGGCATCAAGGATATGACCGGTGCCGGCGTTATAGGCTGCTAAAACAAATTTTGTCCGTTCATTATCAGAAGGGATATTCTTGAACGTTTCTGTCGTAAGCCCAAGATATTTTACAGCTGCCTTGATACTTTCCTCCGGATTTTGTTCTTTTCCTTCAGGAACACCCATCGCTTTGGCCGTTAGCGGCATAAGTTGCATCAATCCTCTGGCTCCGGCCCATGACACAGCGGTGGTGTCGAAGTTTGATTCGGTATAGGCCAATGAGGCAAGGAGTCTCCAGTCCCAATTGATTTCCTTTGCATATTTTTTGAAGAGCTGGTCGAAGTGGGAGATCGCACCATTTTCAATAGACAGAATAGGATCGAGTTGGATTTGTTTGCTGATTTCGAAGTAACGCTTATGACTGCGTTTATAGTCGGCCGACTTTGAATTTTCTTCATGCCATCGTGTAGCCGCTTCAGCCAGAAGGGGAGAGGTTGTCCGCACTGCCCATGAAGATCGTTGGTCGAAACTGATGGCAAGGTTGATATTCAGATTATAGAAATAGGTCTTATTAAGTTTCGCAAAGGTGTTGTCGCACACGGTGTAGTCTATTTCTCCTTTGGCTACCAAGGCAATCAGATCTTCAGAGGAGAGACTGTCATTCTCGACGACCTGTATGTCGATACCTCCTCCCAACTCTTTGTTCAGGTTGTTCAGCCTATCGAGGTATCGTCCGGGCTTTACGTGTATCTTCTTGCCCACAAGTTGGGTCACATCTTGTAAGGGCTTGTGGTTGCCCGTGCCATTACGTTGCACCAATACCTGATGGGTGATCAGTTCGTCACCACAGAACAGTACGCTATCCTTGAGTTCTTTGGTGATTCCAAGGTTGAAGGCGATGATATCTCCTTCGCCTTGCTGAAGCATTCGTACCAATTCCGATTGGCTTTTGGCGACTTTTACCTCTAATTGTAGGCCAAGCGACTTGGCAAATTGCTGCATCAGTTCATACTCGAAACCCATCGGTTCTCCTCGATAGAGGAAATAAGATGCTGATCCATACAAGGTCAAAGCAACAATCCTACCACTGTCTTGTATTTGTGGCAAGTCCACCTCTACCAGATTGTCATTACTGCGATGACGATGGCAACCGATGAAGAAGGTGAGTGTGAGCAAAAACAGCAGCAGAACGGCTTTTTTCATCTACCTAAAATCTTTTCTATGTATAGGCGAAGTATTTCGATGGCTTTTGTATTCATGCCTCCAAGCGGAATGATGAGGTCGGCATAGCGTTTACAAGGCTCGATAAACTCCATGTGCATGGGTTTCAATACCCTCATATAGCGTTCCATGACAACTTCTGCCGTTCGTCCACGTTCGATCACGTCACGTTGGATAACTCGTATCAGTCGTTCATCAGGATCTGCATCCACGAATATCTTCAAATCCATCAAACTACGAAGTTTCTTGTCCCAGAGAGCGAGGATTCCTTCAATGATGACCACTTCTTTAGGCTCGATATGGATGGTCTCTTTTTGCCGTGTCGAGGTGATGTACGAGTAAATCGGTTGTTCGATGGCCTCACCTTTCTTGAGCATCGAGATGTGTTTGGAGAGCAGAGCCCAGTCGAAAGCATCAGGATGGTCGAAGTTGATGTTTTGTCTTTCTTCTGCGGGAACGTTGCTGCTATCTTTGTAGTAGGAGTCCTGGGGTAGGAGTACAACCTCGTCGGGCTGGAATCGTTCCATGATTTTCTTTACGACGGTGGTCTTCCCGGAGCCTGTTCCTCCTGCAATGCCAATTATTATCATGGTATTGGGTTATTTTATAAACAAATGATTATCTTCGCACAAAAGTAACAAATTAATTAAATATACGAATCATGGTTAAGCACATTGTTTTATTTAAATTGAAAGAAACCTTATCCCAAGAGGAAAAAATGACTGCTATTCTGGCTTTTAAGAAGGCTATTGAAGCTCTTCCTACCTGTATCTCTTTTATACGCAAAGTTTTCGTAGGGTATAATATCAACTCAGCTGAGAAATGGGATATCTGTTTGGAAAGCGAATTCGACACATTGGAAGATGTCAAAGCATATGCTGTTCATCCCGAACATGTAAAAGCGGCGGGTATCTTGAAAGATGTCAAGGCAGATCGTGCTTGCGTAGATTATGAAATTTAATTCTTTTTGATAGGAAAACTGCAATTTTTCTGATAAAAGTTTGCGTTTGTAAATAAATACGTTTATTTTTGTCGAAAAATATGGGCTTTATGAAGAGAACATTGTCACATCATCATCATTTACCTGACGAATAGTTTCGGTGGGCGATGAGTTGTGACTTGGAGATAGGGCTTGCCGGATAGGCAAGCCTTTTTTTATGATTATAAAATAGGTAAACATGTTGCGAATAGCAGTACAATCAAAAGGACGTCTGTACGATGATACGATGTCATTGCTTCAGGAAGCGGACATTAAAATCCCTTCCATCAAGCGGACATTGCTTGTGCAGAGCCCGAACTTCCCGATCGAGATTTTATTTCTTAGGGATGATGATATTCCACAGTCGGTTGCCAATGGTGTGGCTGATTTAGGAATTGTTGGTGAGAATGAGTTTGTTGAGCGTCATGAGAATGCGGTCATTGTAAAGCGGTTGGGATTCAGTAAGTGCCGCTTGTCGTTGGCTATTCCGAAGTCGGAGGATTATACAGGCATTGAATGGTTCGAAGGGAAGAAGATTGCGACTTCCTATCCCATTATCTTGAAACAATATCTGGAAAAGCAGAATATCCATGCTGAGATTCATGTGATTACAGGCTCGGTTGAGATTGCTCCCGGTATCCATCTGGCTGATGCGATCTTTGATATTGTCAGCTCGGGTTCGACTTTGGTGAGCAACAGCTTGAAGGAAGTGGAGACGGTGATGCAGAGTGAGGCGTTGTTGATTGCCAATCAGGGATTAGATGATGAAAAGAAGGCAATTCTTGAGCAGCTGTTGTTCCGGATTGAGGCCGTCAAGACAGCTGAAGATAAGAAATACGTCTTGATGAATGCCCCCAATGACCGGCTGAAAGAGATTGTTGCCGTGTTGCCGGGCATGAAGAGTCCGACAGTCATGCCACTGGCACAAGAAGGATGGAGCTCGGTTCATACCGTGCTGAGCGAACATTCGTTTTGGGAGATTATCGGGAAGTTGAAGATGTTGGGCGCAGAGGGAATTCTGGTGCTGCCCATCGAGAAAATGATTGTTTAAAAAGATGATATATGAAAGTGATTAGATATCCTAGACGATCAGATTGGGATGCCTTGTTGCTTCGTCCGGAACTGAATGTGCAGGATTTGCGTGAAACGGTAGGCAAGGTGCTGAATGATGTCAAGCAGCGAGGTGACGAAGCGGTCCTGGGTTATGAGGAACAGTTTGATCGTGTCTGCCTTTCCTCTTTGACCGTCTCGAAGGATGAGATTGCTGAAGCTGAGAATTTGGTGCCGGATGATCTGAAAACGGCAATCTCGTTGGCTGCCGAGAATATCCGTACATTCCATGAGGCGGAACGTTTCATCCCCACGAAGGTTGAGACAAAGCCGGGTGTCACCTGTTGGCAGAAGGCTGTTCCTATCGAGAAGGTCGGACTGTATATTCCGGGAGGCACAGCTCCGCTCTTTTCTACGGTTTTGATGTTGGCCATCCCTGCACGGATTGCCGGATGTAAGGAGATCGTTCTTTGTACACCGCCTAACCGAGAAGGAAAGGTGAATCCTGTCATCCTGTATGCGGCAAAGATGGCGGGCGTCAGCCGTATATTCAAGGCTGGAGGCGTTCAAGCCATCGGAGCGATGGCGTATGGGACGGAGAGTGTTCCTAAGGTTTATAAGATTTTTGGCCCTGGAAACCAATATGTACAGGCAGCCAAGCAGCAGGTCTCTTTGTACGATGTGGCTATAGACATGCCGGCCGGACCATCGGAAGTAGAGGTCTTGGCCGATGAAACGGCAAATGCTGCCTTTGTTGCAGCCGACTTGTTGTCGCAGGCGGAGCACGGAATCGATAGTCAGGTTCTTTTGGTATCGACATCGGAAAAACTGATTAAGCAGGTGGAACAAGAAGTGGAGCGACAACTGGATGTACTCCCACGGAAAGAGATTGCAGCAAAAGCTTTAGAGAACAGTCGACTGATCTTGGTTCACTCGATGGAGGAAGCGATGGACATGACCAATATGTATGCTCCGGAACATCTGATTATCGAAGCAAAGGACTACGAGACATTGGCAGAACAAGTGTGGAATGCCGGCTCGGTATTCCTTGGCTCTTTCTCGCCTGAGAGTGCAGGCGACTATGCATCGGGAACCAATCATACGCTGCCCACCAAGGGTTATGCAAAGGCATACAGCGGTGTGAACCTGGATGCGTTCATCCGAAAGATAACTTTTCAAGAGATTACGAAGGATGGCCTACGGACGATTGGCTCGGCTATTGAGACGATGGCCAGTCACGAGGGCTTGGATGCTCATCGAAATGCCGTAACCATCCGTTTAAAGACAAGATGATATGAGAGACTTACAAGCATTGACTCGACCGAATATCTGGAATCTGAAACCTTATTCTTCGGCCAGAAATGAATATAGCGGACATGTGGCGCAGGTTTTCTTGGATGCCAATGAAAATCCCTACAATGCTCCGTTGAATCGCTATCCTGATCCGTTGCAAACGGAACTGAAGGCTGAGATTGCGCGGCGTAAGCAGGTTCTTGCTGAACAAATCTTTCTCGGTAATGGAAGCGATGAAGCCATCGACTTGGTTTATCGGTGCTTTACGAATCCTGGAGAAGATAATGTGGTGGCCATCGAACCGACCTATGGGATGTATCGGGTGTGTGCGGACATCAATGATGTGGAATATCGCCCTGTATTGTTGGACCATGATTTTCAACTGTCGGCCGACCGCCTGTTGGCTGCCGCAGACAATTATACGAAGGTGATGTGGATTTGCAGCCCGAACAATCCGACGGGTAACAGCATGAATCGGAAAGAGATCGTCCGCTTGTTGGAATCGTTTGATGGTATTGTGGTCATTGATGAGGCCTACGGTGATTTCTCTGCCGAACGTTCTTTCCGTCTGGACTTAAACAAGTACCCCAAGGTGATTGTCCTGAATACGTTCAGTAAGGCATGGGGCTGCGCAGCCATCCGTTTGGGCATGGCCTTTGCCGACAAGGGAATCATCGACCTATTTAATAAGGTGAAATATCCGTATAACGTGAACTTGCTGACGCAACGTGAAGCATTTAGCATCCTGCAGCGGTATGAGCAAATCGACGAATGGGTAGATGTGTTGCTGAAGGAACGTTCACGCTTCATCCAAGAGTTTGCTCGGCTAACGTGTTGCGACAAGGTTTTCCCTACCGATGCGAACTTCTTCCTGGCACGTGTAACAGATGCTCCGGCCATCTATTCCTATCTGGTCGGTCAGGGCATCATTGTGCGAAACCGCCATAGGGTGTCGTTGTGTGCAGATTGTCTGCGTATTACGATCGGCACGAAAGAAGAAGATGATGCATTGTTGGATGCCTTGCGAAATTATCAATGAAGAAGAATCAGAAAGATATGAAGAAGAAAGTGTTGTTCATCGATCGTGACGGGACGCTCATCATTGAGCCTCCTGTCGATTACCAGGTCGATTCGTTTGAGAAGTTGGAATTCTATCCCAAGATGATGCGGAACTTGAGCTTTATCTGTGAGAAACTGGATTTCGAAAGGGTAATGGTGACTAACCAGGATGGCCTGGGCACGGCTTCTTTTCCTGAAGATGATTTCTGGCCGATCCACCGTTTGGTGATGCGTACATTGGAAGGGGAGGGCATTACTTTTCAGGATGTGCTGATTGATCGTAGCTTTCCGGAAGATAACGCTCCGACGAGAAAGCCCCGACTGGGTATGCTGACAGAGTATATGAATGGAGACTACGATTTGCCCAACAGTTTTGTGATTGGTGATCGTGCTACGGATGTGGAACTGGCAAAGAACTTGGGTTGTAAGGCCATTCTCCTGCAACCGGATACTTCCTCTTTGATGGATAATCCTGAATTGCTGGAGACCTGTGTGCTGTCGACCGATGACTGGGATAAGGTGGCTGAGTTTCTATTTGCCGGCGAACGGCGAGCAGAGGTGCGGAGGAAGACGAAGGAAACCGATATCCTTATCCGATTGAACGTCGACGGAACAGGGAAGAGTGAGATAAACACAGGTTTGGGCTTCTTTAATCATATGCTCGAGCAGATTGCCAAACATGGGAACATGGATCTGACCGTGCAGGTGAAGGGTGATCTGGAAGTGGATGAACATCATACCATCGAGGATACCGGACTTGCTTTAGGTGAATGTCTGTACGAGGCATTGGGCAGCAAGCGAGGCATCGAACGGTACGGCTTCTGTTTGCCGATGGACGACTGTCTGTGCCAAGTCGCACTCGATTTTGGCGGCCGTCCCTGGCTGGTATGGGATGCTTGGTTCCATCGTGAGAAGATTGGAGATATGCCGACAGAGATGTTCCTCCACTTTTTTAAATCGGTCAGCGACGCTGCGCGGATGAACCTGAACATCAAGGCAGAGGGCGAGAACGAACATCACAAGATAGAAGGTATATTTAAAGCCTTTGCACGGTCGTTGAAGATGGCCGTGCAAAGGGATATCTATCATTTCGAAGTACCTTCGAGCAAGGGGACGTTATAGTTCCTTACATTCTTTCAGCCAGAGGTTGGCGCTTGCATCGCTCGGCATCCGCCAATCTCCGCGAGGACTCAGTGATACGCTGCCCACCTTTGGTCCGTCTGGCAGGCAAGAACGCTTGAACTGTTGCTGGAAGAACCGGCGGAAGAAGGTGTAGATCCATTTCTTGATGGTCTCTTCATCGTAAACACCCTTGAAGGCATGCGTTGCCAACAGGTAAATCTTGTTCGGACGATAGCCAAAACGAAGGAAGTAATAGAGGAAGAAATCGTGCAGTTCGTACGGGCCGACCAAGTCTTCCGTCTTTTGCTGGATATTTCCCTGCTCATCGGCCGGAATCAGCTCCGGACTAATCGGAGTATCGACAATATCAAGTAGGGTCTTCTTCGATTCTTCATCAACACCGTTCATGGCTACCCACTTTACCAGATAGCGAACTAAGGTCTTTGGTATGCTGGCATTGACACCGTACATCGACATATGGTCACCGTTGTATGTGGCCCATCCCAAGGCCAGTTCGGAAAGGTCGCCCGTTCCAACGACGAGTCCGCCCACTTGGTTGGCGATGTCCATCAGAATCTGTGTACGTTCGCGAGCCTGACTGTTCTCATAGGTTACATCATGGTTGTCGATATCTTGATTGATGTCCTTAAAATGTTGGATGCACGCATCCTTGATACTGATCTCGCGGATGGTAACACCCAATGAGTTCATCAGGTTCAGTGCGTTCTGGTAGGTACGGTCGGTGGTGCCGAAGCCCGGCATGGTTACGGCGATGATCCCTTCGTTTCCCATCTTCAATTGGTTGAATGCGCGTACACAAACCAGTAAGGCGAGGGTAGAGTCCAAACCTCCGGAGATACCCAGCACGACCTTTTCGCATCGTGAATGGTCCATTCGTTTGATCAGGCCTGCCACTTGGATGGCGAAGATCTCCTCGCAACGCTCGTTCAGCTGCGATTCGTTTTCTGGCACAAATGGATGCTGCGGGTAGTCACGTGTCAGTATCAGGTCGGGACGGTTGATAAACTCAGTACCGATATGCTTGTCTGGACATGGCTCAGCCTCTCGGATGCTCGATGTGAAGGTGGTGTTCATCTTTCGTTCATTGCGGATACGCTCTACATCGATTTCGCTGATGATGAGCTGCTCCTTATATTGGAATCGCTTCGAACGACTTAACAACTTCCCACATTCGTAAATCAATCCATTGCCGGCATATACCACATCGGTAGTCGATTCGCCGTAGCCGCATGAACTATAGACATAGCCACTCAGGCAGCGAGCGGATTGCTGACTTAACAAGGAGAGGAGATATTCGTGCTTACCGATACATTCATTGTCGGCCGAGAGGTTGAAGATAATCTCCGCACCCTTGAGTGAAAGAGTAGAACTTGGTGGTACGGGAGCCCATACATCCTCACAGATCTCAATGGCAAAGCTCGTCTCCTGGGTGTCGAAGATCAGGTTTGCACTGACTGGAACCAACTGTCCGCAGAGTCGGATCTCACCATCAGGCAAATCTTTAGCCGAGGTGAACCAGCGTTTCTCATAAAACTCCTTGTAGTTTGGAATAAATGTCTTGGGTACGACGCCCAGCACTTTGCCCTTTTGGAGGACGACGGCAGTATTGATCAGAGCTCCTTTATGAACGATGGGCATGCCTACGATCGAGATGATGTTCATTTGTCGTGTGACGTTCACAATCTTCATCAAGGCAATCTCAGCCTCTTCCAGGAGTAGGGTCTGTTGGAACAGATCACCGCACGAATACCCCGTGAGGCATAACTCTGGGAAGGCAATGATTTCAACGCCTTTCCCTTCGGCAGCGGAAATCAAGTTCAGAATCTGTTGTACATTGAATTCACAATCAGCCACCTTGACCATGGGAATGGCAACTGCCACCTTTACGAAACCATATTTCATACTTAACTTCTTTTCTGTTTTGGAATCTTTATATAGCAAAAGTAACGATTAATTTGTGAATAAACCCATAAAAAGAGAAAAAAGTGAATTTGCCGGCTTGTTTTATTCATTTATTATCTTATCTTTGCAAAGAGTGCCTGCGTAGATGACGGGCATGATATTGACTAACATTTAATAAAGAAAAGACATGAAGAAGTTTATTTGTACTGTATGTGGTTACGTATACGAAGGTGACGAAGCACCTGAAAGATGTCCGATTTGTAAGGCCCCGGCTTCCAAATTCAAGGAAGTGGACGAAGAGGCAGGCTTGGCTTTTGCTGATGAGCATGTGATCGGTGTTGCCAAAGGATGTGATGAGGAAATGTTGAAGGACTTGAGAGCACATTTCAACGGTGAGTGCGGTGAGGTTGGTATGTACTTGGCGATGAGCCGTCAGGCCGACCGTGAAGGCTATCCTGAGATTGCCGAGGCTTTCAAGCGCTATGCTTTCGAGGAGGCTGATCATGCTTCAAGATTTGCCGAGCTGTTGGGCGAGGTCGTATGGGATACGAAGACCAACCTCTACAAGCGTATGTTGGCTGAGCAGGGCGCTTGCGAGGATAAGAAGCGCATTGCAGTGCGTGCAAAGTCGCTGAACCTGGATGCCATCCACGACACGGTTCACGAAATGGCAAAGGATGAGGCTCGACACGGAAAAGGTTTCGAGGGATTATACAACCGTTACTTCAAAAAGTAATGATTCATTCAAACAGAGATCGGGCTGCACCTTTCGATGCAGCCCGATTTGCGTTAAATAATGATAGTTGAATAATGTCTTACTTGAACAAGTGTGGAACAAATTCCTTCAGGCAGCGTCGCCAAGTGAGCCATTCGTGGGCGGTGCCTTGCGAGATGAACTCATCCACCTTGATGTCGGCGTCGCGCAACTTCTTCACTAAGGCTGCTGTTCCCATGTTTTCCTCAGTTCCACATCCCAGGAAGAGGTAGTGAATCTTCTTGTTGAACTCGTCGGGCCGTGAGAAGATGCCGCCATAGCTCTCCTTGATGTCGAGGTTGCGGATGGCACCGCTGAATCCACCCATGTACGAGAACAGATCCATGTGGTTCAATACCACGTCGAAGGTCTGATGTCCCCCCCATGACAGTCCGGCCATTGCCCGATGATCGCGGTCGGTCAGCGTACGGAAGTTAGAGTCGATGGCAGGAATCAGGTCCTTAATCAACACATCGTAGAACGTGTTTCCATATTTGTCGCGTCCCAGTTCGTTCAGGGCATATCCGGTCTCGATATCCCCGCTGTCCATGACGATGATCATCGGGACGGCCTGTCCCTGGCTGATCAGGTTGTCCATGATATTCTGGGTATATCCTTGCTTCGCCCATCCTGTCTCGTCCTCGCACATGCCATGCTGTAAGTAGAGCACTGGGTAGCGTTGGGTGATGTTCTGGTCGTAGCCGGCCGGTGTATAGACCATGGCTCTACGCCACTCTTGATTGGCATTTGAATAGTATTGGAAGGAACGGATCTGTCCTTTCGGAGTATTCATCTGCGGACGGTAGTAGTCGCCTTCAGGCCCTTCGGGAATCTCGATACCGCTGGCAAACTGACAGGTGCCATAGAAAATGTCGGAAGCGGGATCGGTGATAGGTACGCCATCGACAATCAGGTAATAGTAGTGGAATCCTACTACCAACGGGTCGGTATGTCCGTTCCACCACCCTTTGTCATCGCGTACCATATCGTATTTCTTTCCCGAAATGTCAATCTGTACGCGTTGTGCCTGCGGTGCTTCCAGTTGGAAGTAGGCACGGCGTTGGTTGTCAATACGTGGGAACTTGTTGCCTTTAATCGTTGTCGGAGCCAGTTGGGTGAAGCTCATCACATCCTGTGCGGTCGCATACGTGCAGACCATCATCACTAAGCAAAGGAGAATTTTTTTCATGATCGATTTTTTAAGATATGTATAATGCAAATATAATCGATTCTTCCAATTTGTCAAATGATTTGCATTCAGAATCTTTGTACTGGCTCATCGATAGCGAAGTAAAACTAAGAGAAATTTTTACATTCGTTGGATGATAAGAAAAAGTA
The DNA here is from genome assembly GCA_902779535.1 of uncultured Bacteroidales bacterium. Lineage (GTDB taxonomy): Bacteria > Bacteroidota > Bacteroidia > Bacteroidales > Bacteroidaceae > Phocaeicola. The sequence goes on along the minus strand of CACZBX010000004.1, from coordinate 98,790 downwards.
GTTCATGAACGGTTGTTCAATTCTTGCTGAACAATTTCAAATTGTTCAGCAACGATTTCGAAACTGTTGCTGAACGATTGAAAATCGATCGTGGAGGAGCAGACTATAGTCGAAGTATAGTTTGGTAATTATTCATAACAAAAAAAGCTCATCTTGTCTAAGTCCGTGTGGATTGTTGTTCATTTTTCGTCCCTGTGGATTTGCAATCCACAGGGTGCTTAACAGCGGGTCTGTGACCCGCGCGGATTAAAATCCGCAATTACTTCCTCGGGGATTGCAAATCCCCAAGGACAAAGATGACAGATGACAGTATGACAATAAGGAATTTCCATACAAAAAAAAGAGGGACTACCAAACAAGGCAGTCCCTCTTCATCCAACATTATGTATTGATTATTTCTTCTTCGGAGTATAGCGTGAGTTCAAGCCGTTTACTACCTCGTCGGTAATGTTCAGTGCCTTCTTTGCGTAAAGCAAGTTGTCGAGGCCAGAGTTACTGAGGATGAGGTCGAAATTCTTCTCCTTGTTATATTGTTTCAGGAAAGAAGAGATAGAGTCGCGCAGTTCCAGGTTGTTCTTCTGGTTCTCAGCTGCCAACTCATCGCTCAACTTCTGTTGCAAAGCCTGCAAGTCCTGTTGTTGTTTCAGGATGCGTTGTTGCTCTTGCTGAGCACGTTCCTGAGAAGCGAAACCATTGTTCTGAACCTTGCGTTCCCATTCACGAGCGTCAGCTTCCAACTTCTTGGCCTTTTCGTTCAAGGTAGTACGGATGTTCTCCTCTTTCTGCAACATCAGTTCGTTCAAGTCCTTGCAGAAGTTATACTTGGTCAGCAATGAATCGATTTCAACGAATGCAATTCTCAAGTTTGCATTCGCCACTTCCTCACTGTTAGCAGCAGGAGCGGGAGCAGCGCTGTTCTGATTGTTTGCACATTGGCTGAAAGACAAAGCTACAGCCAGAGCTAAAATTCCTTTGAAAATGAAATTCTTTGTTTTCATAACGTTATGTATTATTTAATTATTATCGTTTCCTGAGCGTTCGGACACAGCACGGCGGTTTTCCCTCCTCGCTTCCTGGTCCTGCGCCTCTACACAGCGGATACCTTGGTCGTTCAGTGCCTTGTTGCCATCAATGTGGAAGTTGGGGAACTTGCCCTTTATCCATACGCCGACGCCTAATAATGCGATACAGATAGCAACAATTAACAAAGTTATCAGCAATGTTTCAATCATTTCAATTAAATTTGTACCTACAAAGATAAACTTTTGCGTTCACTTACGTTTGACTTTGAGCAACAAAAAAACGCAAAATGTCGTGAAAAACGTAATTATTAACTAATTTTTGCAGAAAAGATTTAGTCGAATACCTAATATCAAGAGAATATGGATGTAAAAAACTTGAAACCTGAAGCAATCTTTCATTATTTCAATGAGATTTGCAAAGTACCTCGTCCTTCGAAGAAAGAGGAGAGAATCATTGCCTTCCTGAAGGCATTCGGTGAGGAACATGGATTGAAGACCGTCGTGGATGAAGTGGGAAACGTCAGTATCGACAAACCGGCGACTCCTGGCTATGAAAATCGAAAGAAAGTCATCCTGCAATGCCACGAGGATATGGTATGCGAGAAAAACGGTCATGTGGAACACGACTTTATGACCGATCCTATAGAACCCTATGTCGATGGAGAGTGGCTGCGGGCGAAAGGTACGACGCTGGGTGCCGACGATGGCATCGGCATCGCTTCCTGTCTGGCCATCCTGGCCGATGATACCATCGAGCATGGACCGCTGCAGTGCATCTTCACCCGTGACGAGGAGACCGGCATGACCGGCGCTTTCGGCATGCAGAAAGGTTTCATGGATGGTGATATCCTGATCAACCTGGATTCGGAGGATGAAGGCGAGATGTTCATCGGCTGTGCCGGTGGAGCGAACACCGAGGCTGTGTACGATTATGCGACAGTCGATCTGCCGCAAGACGCTTATTTCTTCCGTGTGGCAGTGAAAGGCCTGACCGGCGGTCACTCGGGTGACGACATCAACAAGGGACGTGCCAATGCCAACAAGCTGCTGGCCCGCTTCCTCTATGGCGTGGCGCAGGAGACAACGCTTTACCTGGCGGCCATCGACGGGGGAAACCTGCATAACGCTATCCCGCGGGAGGCATGTGCGGTAGGCTGTGTGCCCATGGAGTATAAGGAGCAGCTGCGCATTGCTCTGAACGTGTTCACTTCAGAAATAGAAAATGAATTTGCCGTGACTGAGCCGAACTTTGCTACCGAACTGGAGACGGCTGAGCCTGTAAGCAAGGGTATCAGCGAAGAAGATACCATGCTGATCGTGCAGACTTTGCACGCGATGTTCAACGGGGTCTATGCGATGAGCATGGATATGCCGGGACTGGTGGAGACTTCTTCGAACCTGGCCTCTGTCAAGATGAAGGGAGAGGCTATCCATGTCGTGACCAGTCAGCGCAGTTCGATTGAATCGCAGCGGAGAGATGTCTCATCAGTTATCTCGGCTATCTTCCGCCTGGGCGGATTTGCCACGGAAACGGCTGACGGCTATCCCGGATGGAAACCAAATCCTCATTCCGAGATCCTTGGCGTCACCGTCGAGAGCTACAAGCGTCTCTTCGGTAAGGAGCCGGTGGTTCGCGCTATCCATGCCGGACTGGAATGTGGACTGTTCCTGACTCAGTATCCACACTTGGATATGGTCTCTTTCGGGCCAACCTTGCGTGGTGTTCACTCGCCTGATGAGCGACTGCTGATCCCTACGGTGGAAATGTACTGGAAACATTTGCTGGATGTATTGAAACATATACCTGAAAAAGCATAAAGATGAAAAAATTGCTGCTGATCATCGGTTTGGGACTGCTGGCTTCTGTCGGATATGCAGGCGAACCTTTCCGAATCATGTTCTATAATGTGGAAAATCTGTTCGACATCGAGCATGATTCGTTGAAGAATGATTATGAGTTTCTGCCTGACCGACCGAAGGCTTGGACCTACGAACGCTATCAGGATAAGTTGAACAAAATCGCGAAGGTGATTATTGCTGCCGGTACCGACAATGTGCCCGACTTGGTCGGCCTCTGTGAGGTGGAGAACGACCGTTGTCTGACTGATCTGGTGGAGCATTCGCCCTTGCGTGAGGCGGGATACCGCTATGTGATGACTAACTCTCCCGACCAGCGTGGCATCGATGTGGCACTGCTTTATCAGCGGTCAACCTTCAAATTGTTGAGTACCGAGTACATCGTCATTCCGCAAGGAGTGGTCGACCTTCCACCAACGCGCGACATCCTGCATGTGAGCGGACAGTTGGTTTCGGGCGACACCTTGGATGTCTTTGTCTGCCATATGCCATCCCGCTCAGGCGGTGAGGAAAAGAGCAGGCCCTACCGTAGGCTGACCTCCCAGATTCTGCGAGAGACGGTTGATGCCTTGATGGCGAAACGGGCTCACCCGAATGTGATGATCATGGGCGACTTTAATGACTACCCCAAGGACGAAGCCATCTATCAAGTGCTTGAGGCCAAGAAACCGAAACTGTTTAAGAAGTCGAAGAGCCTCTACAACCTGATGGACGGCCGAAAAGAGGGTACATACCGCTATCGTGGCGAGTGGGGCATCCTGGACCAGTTGATCGTGTCCGGTCATATGCTGAAAGGGAAAAAGGGAATTCGTACGAAATACAAAAAAGCGCAGATCCTTCGCTTCCCGTTCCTCCTGGAAGAGGATGACCGATATGGCGGACCGATTCCGTCGCGCACTTATTTCGGGCAGCGTTACCATGGGGGATACAGCGACCACTTGCCGGTATGTGTGGACTTTGAAGTCAATTGATATCTTCATAGAAAAAGGAGCGTTCGTGCTCCTTTTTTTATTTCTCTTTCATCAGTTGGAAGATGACCTCGCGCAATCGCTTTTCATCGTTGATGATCGAACGGAGGTCGGACAGGAATGGCGCTTCGCGTGATTCTTTCAGCCAAAGGTGCATGTAACCGCCTTCAGCATATTTCTTCTGCAAGTGACCGGCGCTGCGCTTGTATTGTTCCTCTTCACTCAAATCGGGATAGTGCGATGAGGTATATTGTACAGCCCTTCGGATGCAATTGATGGGTTGCAGTTCCTTGTCGGCATCTGCGACAATCTTTCCATAGATGCTTCGGGGCTCTTCTTTGCTCGAGGCACGATGGTCTTCAGCCGCCTGGGCGATGGTCTCAATCTCTTCCTCTGAAAACCATTGCAGAAGATTCCGGTCCGAACGAATGCGTCTTCCCGAATAGATGTGATGAAGTTCACGGTCGATCTGCAATCCGGTATCGTGGTAAGCAGCTGTGGCATAGACGATGTTTGGATTGACTTCGTAGAACGATGCCAGACGCATGCTCTCTTCGATGACAGCGCGGGCATGCCCTCGTTGGTGAGCCGCATCAAAGCTGTCGTATAGCGGAAGAATCTCCTTTTCTACATATTCGATGAGAGAAGGATTGACGGTCGATAAGTCTTGATTCGTGGTCGATGGCATGATGGTTGGTAATAGATTAGATTCCGGCCAAGTTTCGTCCGATGGTCCAGCAGAGTACGATGCCCAAGAATATCCAGATATTTCGGGCACTATATATAATAAGGTAGAACCTTGGGGCTCGGGTACGGTAGAAATCAGCTACAGCAAGTAGGATAAGCAGTGGGATGCAACACACCAGAAAGGCATTGTAGCGAAATGCCTGAGCGATATCCAAGTGTAGCAGACTATGGATGGCTCGCTGCGAACCGCATCCCGGACATTGCCAGCCCGTAAGCATTTTGAAAGGACATTTGGGGAACCAACTGCTCATTGACGGATTATAGCTGTAGTAGATGTACACAGCAATTCCGACCAGTATGATTCCCCAAATGATCTTTTTCATATTAATCCATGTGGTTGTAGTAGGTTGCGAACATGGAAGCAAAGAAAGCCACGTACAGTATCCACCATACAACGGCAATGGCAATACCAATCAACGTCCATTTCTTGGCGTTGCGGCTTGCCATCTCGGCCTCGGTATATTTGCCGGCCAGGAAATAAGGCTCTACTCTGGCCGCATAAACCACTCCGGCAAGGCCGAAAGGCATGCAGCAGAAGATTGTCGTGAGGATAGCCGTTATCAACCATGTGCTAGGTGGCACAGCAGGCGGCGTGGTTTGGCTTTGTGTGTTCGTTTGTTGCTCGTTTGTTTGATTTTGTTCAAGAATGTCCATAGTACTCTTTATTTAAATTGACTAAACAAAGATAAGAAAAAAAGTAATAAACAAAAGGTCGATGGCATTAATATATAAAAAAGTCCCACTCGTTATGAGCAGGACTTTCTATCATGTTGATTGATTTGGATCAGAAGAACAGATAACGAGTATCTTTTACTTTTGCCTTATCGTACAAATCGTTGATGAACATGCTTGCGAAGCGTGAAGCAGTTGCTCTGACTGTTGTTGATTCAGTCTTCTCATCGTATGTCTCTGTACCATTGTTGCGGCTCAAGACTTGCATTGCATAAACAGCAGCGTTACCCTTAACCAGCGGACTGATTTGGTTTACTTCGGTCTTGCTTGCCAATGCGCTCAGTACAGGTTCGCTTGCGCGAGTCTTTGAAACATATACCGGAGCAGAGAATGTGATGTGTTTGATTGTATCGGTCAAAGCATCTTCGGCACCACTCAGTTTAGCGAAGTCGCCATACTTAGCCATGATTTGCTCAGCTTTCTTGTCGCGAACAATCTCTGATCTCAACATATCGGCAACCAAGTTAATGTTGCGATAGCCAGCCTTGTTGATACGGTCAAGAACAACGACCATCATGTGGTTGTTGTCACCACACTCGAACAATGGAGAAACGTCACCTTCTTTCGCATCGAAAATCCACTTCACGATTTCGCGAGTGTTGTGTACGCCACCTACATAGTGCTCAGCGCTACTGAAATCAGCACGCTCCAACAGGCGGTAGCCGTTCTCTTCTGCGTTCTTCACAACATCTTCCTTCTTGGTGTTCTGAGCAACGAACTGGCTGAAGTCATTGTATGCCTTATTATAGGTTTCCTTGCTGAACTCAACCGGACGCTTGATGACAGCGATGTTGTATTTCTCTTGATATGCTTTCTTAGCTAACACTTGAGTAAGGATATAGCCTTGACCAAGCTTCATCATGTTCCATTCGTTTACATTGGCACGAATCAATGAGTTCAACAGGTCAGAATTCTCAGTATTCAGAGAAGCACCTTCGAAGCTGCGTGTGTCAAGCCAAGTAGATTCCTCGTTCTGTGCGTAGTTCTTTGCAAGTGTTGCAAAGTCGGCACCACCCTTCAGAGCGGTGAAGATACTATCGGCCAAAGTCTTGGTCTTATCTTCTGTTTCCATGGCAATCTGAAGTTGACGGAACTGGATAGAGTCAGGAGAAGAAACCTTAGACAGTACGCGGAATGCGTTGTAAGAGTCGTCAGCCTGATTGTAGTAAGGACCAAATGTCTCACCAACGGAAACGGAATCCAAGCGTGCATTCACATCAGTAGGAAGAACGTTCTTGTTCAGAGCGATAGCACTGAATGGGAATGAAGAGCCGGTTGAACGGATGAATGTGCTCAGGTCGGTCTCTGGGTTAGACAATTGCGGAACGTATTCTTGAACTTCTTTCAATACCTCTGCACGGTCTTCATCAGAAGGAAGAACGGTAACGTCGATGTATTGGAAGTCGCGAGTTTCGAACGGTTGCTTGAAAGTTTCTTTACGTTGGTTGTAAAGATTCTGGATTTCATCCTTCGTTACGTTGACAGTTGAGTCAGGAATTACAGAGAATGGGAGAGCAGCGAGCAATACATCGCTTTCTTCCGTACGACCCTTGAATGATAATTCAGTTTCAACAGAATTTGAAATCAGGGAACGAGTGATTAAGTTCTGGTATTTCTCGCTCAAGGTAGATTCGCGGAGCATACGCTCAACGAATTTCCAGAAAGAGCCCATACGCTGATAATACTCAACATATTGTGCAGGGAGTTGGGTGTTCTTGCCGATATTGGCATATTCAACGAGGAACTGTTTCAACATATCCTTGTCGAAAGCACCGGTCTGCTGATTGCGGAAAGGAGTCTGAAGCAGCAATGGGTGAGTACCTTCGTCGATGATCGATTCGATCTCGGCATCGGTTACGGTCAATCCCAGTTTCTTTGCCTCGGCGCTGATTAACTCGTTATTAACAAATGTTGACCACACCTGATCTTTGACTTGTGTCAGTTGTTCATCATTCAATGCATTCACACCTTGTGTGAGCTTGATGATTTCTGAATACTCGTCCACCATCTTCTGGTAATCCTGTGCTGAAATGGATTTACCATTGATTTCTCCAACTTCTTGCTTGCCCTGGTGTGGTTGTAGAACTTTCCATGCATCACCTGCAATGAAAGCGAAGAGGGCCAAACCGATTACGATGAGCAATAGTGGGCCGTGAGATCTGATTTTTTGTAATGTTGCCATTTTATGAATTAAATTTTATTATTGTTTCTAAACGGTTTTCGTAAATTGCGCCCAAAGATACAAAAAAAGATTTTTACTAACTATTTTATCATGAAAAAATTAGTCTATTCATCAACTTTCAGTCGTACCAACTCGATTCTGGTCGCCGATACATTGATAATCTTGAAGTGGAACTTGTCAATATTCACGATTTCATGAAGCTTAGGAAAACTTTGATATTGATTGAGGATATATCCGGCAATGGTTTGGTACTCATCACTCTCAGGCAAGTTGAGGTCGAACAGTTCGTTTGCCTTCTCAATCTCCAAGCGCCCTGACAGTACGTACTCATGATTGCCTAAATCCTTTGCAACATAGTTGTTGGTATCGTGTTCGTCTTCGATATCGCCGAAAATCTCTTCGACGAGGTCTTCCAAGGCGATGATACCGCTGGTCCCTCCAAACTCGTCGACCACGACTGCCAATGATTTCTTCTGCTGGATGAACAGTTTCATCAACTTATGTGCTCCCATCGTCTCTGGAACGATCGGTATCTCGCGAAGATGTTCCTTCCATGTCGTGGGGTTTCGGAACATCTCAGATGAGTGGATGTATCCTACAATGTTGTCGATATTCTCTTTGAAAACGATGATCTTACTGATGCCGCTCTCTACAAAGCTGTTCATCAGTTCTTCGGTGGTTGCTTCGTAAGGGACGGCCACGATCTCTGTACGAGGAACCATACAGTCGCGTATCTTGATATTGGTGAAGTCGAGCGCATTCTGGAAGATCTGTACATCGGTGTCGATTTCTTCATCGTCCTTTGCCTCATTGATGCTGCTCTGAATGAAATAGTTGAGCTCGACTTTCGAAAAAGCTTTCTGACTATCTTCTTCATTCACTTTCACGCCGACCGTTCTCAGTATCACTCCTGATAGGAAGGAGGCGAACTTGCTGATGGGGTAGAGGATGATGTAGCAGATATAGGCCGGTACGGCAAAGAATCTCATCGTGCCATTCGGATTAATCTTGAATAAGGTCTTAGGCAGGAACTCTGCCGTTACGAGGATGAGGAGAGTTGACAACACGGTCTCGAGCAACACTTTCAGGAAGTCGTTCTGTACAAGTGCGTCGAGTAGGTATTTATCGAGGACTCTGGCCATGAAGATACCGTAGATGACCAAGGCTATGTTGTTTCCCACCAGCATGGTGGAGATGAAGTTGTTCGGATTTTTGTAGAAGATGGAAAGGATGCGTGAGGTTATGCTATGCTCACTCTTGTCCATCTCAAACCGTAGCTTGTTGGAGGATACAAATGCGATTTCCATTCCTGAAAAGAATGCGGAAAAAGCAATGGTTATCAATATTTCTATGATCAAGTTCATTTCATTCCTTTCTTTGGAGTCGGATGGTATCGCCGGAAGCCTTGATTGATTCCCGACGGTTCGACAGTTCCGCGTTGTAATCTGTCCGCACGGAGCGTCGGGCCATGCTTCTGGATGGCTGCAGGTTCATTTGCACACTGTCGTTGCCGACAGAGTCGGTCTTTGCACCCTGTTCCGGAGTCGTTCCGTTGTTGCTGACGTTGAAGATACCGGAGTTGTTATAAATTGTGTATTCGGTCAACTGTTGATTGGACTCAAATCCATAATATCCATCAATTTGGCCTTGATCAGCTTGTTCGATATGAATATGTTTGTCGGAATAGATACGTTGTTCCTTCTCGTCCCAGAACAATTGTTCGGTATCGAACTTATCGCCCTGGAGGTTTTGGATATGAACGTTTCCGCGCAATTCCCATAGTTTTTTCTTGTCAAAGTAGTAGGCGGTGTCGGCCTTGATGCTGGCATCGATGTGGAAGAGTGTGTCAAATTTCTCCAGGTAGACACCTCGTTCGAAAGCCCAGAACGAAGGGTTCTTCTTGTCGAAGATATCCCATTTCTCGGCAACTATCTTATAGCGGATGAGGCCGGAGTCGGAAATATAAGTCGTGACGCCAAGGGTCTCCATCGAAGCGAGGGTATCCTCTTTATTGATGGCGTCAGCAAATTTTTTATGCTTGCCAGTACAAGCGGGTAGAAAAAGAAACATAACAGTTGCCCAACCAGCAACTGTTATGTATAATATAATAAGGTGTAACTGATGTCTGTTCACCGTTTTGATCTTTATCTGATAGTCGTTGTTTCACCAATCCAACCACCGATGGTTACAGAGTCACCCTTCTTCAAACCGAGGAAGAACAAGTCTTCATCCTTCGGAGTGTAACGTGAATAGGTACCGATCAGTTTGTTTGCTTCTTCTGTTACGCTTGGGTCAACCGACTTAGCACGTTGGCACTTGTCGATACATGCGAAGTAAGTACACATGTTCAATGCGTTCTCATCTGACCATCTTGGACTTGATGCGTACATCTGAGCGATCAGCAGGTAAGGCTTACCGTAGTTGCTGTTCAAGCTGATAGATTGTTGAGCGTATTTCTTTGCACGTGACAACTGGTTCTTAGCCATCAGGATGACAGCAGTCTTGTAAGCTGTCTCAGCTTTCTTCTCGGTATCACTCTCCAGACTCAAAGCTTGATCGAAGTACTCCATACACTTGTCCATGTCACCTTTCTTGTAGTACATGTAACCACAACCAATAGCTGTCTCAGCAGTCGGCTCGATAGCGTGTGCAAACTCAGAAGCAGCGAAGTAAGCCTCTTCTTCCGTACATCCTAACATACCCATTACGCTGATAACCTGCTTCAGGTAATCAAGGTTGTTCTTGTTCGCCTCAACCTTCGGAGCATAGATTTGCTGGAGGTTTTCGCAAGTAGCGACACCACTATTGATGAAGAAAGCGTCAACATTGTCTTTTGTGGTCTTCAACTGTTCCTTGATCTTTTCATTCTTTGCAGCCTTGTGAGCCTCATCAGCAATGGATGATGCCATCAGGTAGTCCTGAATGAACTGTTCCTTGTGACCTTCGTCAGCCTTGATCAACTTAGAAGAAGCATCCATGAACTCTTGAATTACATAGTAGTCGCTTTCAGCTTTCTCTGCCTCGATTGACTCTTTGAACATGTTATATGCAGTCTTCAAGTCTGGACATCCCATGGTATAGTAATCATGAGCCTTCAAACCGATGATAGAGCCCTTGGTCGTAGGAGTCTTCACCAATCTGTTCAAGCCATCCAGATATTTGATACGTTGGTCGTAAATGCCCATCAATTCATCGAAATAACCTTTTTGCTTAGCAGCATCTTTCTCATTGGCAATGAACCAGCGGAGAATTCTCGCACCGTTCGTGTAAGTTGCAACCTGAGAAAGAGGAGCTTCAGTAAATACAGCTTTCCATGGTGAATAGGCATCAGCGAAGTTGCCTGTCTTCACGTATTCTGAATAAATACTGATATTTTGCAAACATCTCAAACTGTCTTGGCCGTGACCAAAACGAGATCCGTCTGATGCTCCTGTTTGAGCAAAAGCAGCTGGTGCACCCAACATTAGGATGAACAGTGCTGAAAAAAACTTCATCTTCATCTTTTATCTAAATTAATTGTTAATATTCGGTTTATTCTCTCTCGTATTAATTAACTCTCCGCTTCATGAACCAAGGTTCATTGAATGTCATGCCGATGTTAATTCTTAAATAGTTTTCCTTCAACATTCCACTGACTTTTGGTGCAACGTGGACAAATTGTCCGGAAATACTCAGGTATGATTTGCAGTAATACAGATGCAATGGCAAACCGATACCTGCACTTACCCCATATTCTTTGGCTCCGTCCTTGCCGTCAATTTTGGTGTACGGCTCAGAATAATAAGCACCAGCCCTATAATTGATGCGCTTAAAGTAGCCTCTTCCTTGTTTGTCGGGCACGTATTCCATACCTATCGACAGTTTCTTGCGGTCGGTGAGCTGCCCTTTCTCTCCAAAGAACTTCGAGTCTCCCCATTTCTGAAGGGTGAAGTCGGCTCCGATGGTCAGCTTATCGTTGTGTACGTAGGTGAATCCTACGCCAAGGGTTTGTGGCATCTCGAAACCGTTCTTGATGGAATCGCCCTTCGACGTCAGTACGGTTGAACTGTTTGACCATATCTCATCGTACCTGCGTCCTTTCGAGTTCATCTCATGTCCCAGTCCGTATACGGCGCCGATGTTCAGCTTGTCGTTCTTTGAAAGCTTCATAGTGTACTGCAATCCAAAGTCCAACTTGAAGTCGGATACAGAAATCTCATGTCTCCGAACGCTGCGATAGGCATTGGCATTACTGAACATGGTTTGGTTGACGTGATTAATGTCACCATACAGATATGCCCCATTCACGCCGATGGACAGGTTGTTGAATATCCGGTATCCCAGGCCGACCATGATCTGCTGTAGTCCTCCGTTTCCTGAATAGGTGGAGTAGGTGTCAACGCTTGCATCTGAACTCTGATCCGTCAGCGTATGGCTGGTCTGGAAGCTGTACCCCACATTTGAATAAGGTACGAAGCCCACTGTCATTCCCATTCGCTCCCAAAGGCGGAACTGCATGGCGATATGATCCAGACTGGAGTTCTTCGCGTTCGTCTTGATACCGTTCTCCGAGAAGTTCGCATTCTGGAGGGACATGCCCAAATCGAATATAAATGTCAAAGAATCTACGGCTGAATAGGATGCAGGGTTGGTCGGGTTTACGAAGAAACCGTTTCTGAGTCCGTACCCTATTCCTCCCATCGCTTTGCTGTTGCTGCCCACCTGGTCGGTTAGTTTGCCGAAGCCATATCTGGAATAAGGCGAATTCGTTTGAATCGATTCTTGGGCAAAGACCGTCAGTGTCAGCATGCAAAGAGCAATTATGCTATAATATCTTTTTTTACGATGATTCATTTTTTGTTATTTGTTCGTTCCCAAACGAATTAGACTGCAAAGATGTTACTTTTTCAGTTTTTATCAAAGTAAAATCTATTACATCTCGTTAAAAAATACAAAAGTCACCGTTTTTTAACTGAAAAACGGATAAACTTTCGCTTTTCACAGGTTTGGTTCTTGTCCACAAAGTAAAGTAAAAAATGAATAACTTGAGTCAGATTAAGGGTGTTTTCTGAAGTTTTAAGTAAATTTTAAGGTAAAATCGGTCATTAATTAACACTTTCGAATGTTTGCCGAGGGTTGAGGATTATCTGACGATGGATAGTTATTGAATTCTTCCCTTCATCTGCCTCATTGCTCCTCATCCTTCGTATTATCGGCCAGCAAGAACGAGCGGATTCAGCATCTACCATGAAGAAATGCCGGAGAAAGGTTTGTTATTTGGTGAAATATTTTACTAAAATCGTCCAGAGATTGTCGATGGCTCTCTACGGTCGATTATTCAATTGGCGAGCGCCAATTTAAAATCGGCGAGCGCCAATTTGTAAGTTGGCCGTGCTGAAATCAAATTCGACCGTGGTCAATGTCTTGCTTCATCCCCGTTATTTGTAAGAATTTATTGAAATCCTGTTGTCCTTGTTTTGACTGATGATTGAATGGCATTGCCAGGAAAGAAACTGAAAAAAACAGATAAATTTGGCGTTCGTCGAGATTTGTACTATCTTCGCATCATAAAATGTAGAAGATGAAGAGATTTTATGATACATTCCTGATTATCCTGCTCCTTCTCCTACCTCTCAAAGGGAAGGGGCAGGATAGTTTACGTTGGAGCCTGCTGACTTGTCAGCCCAGTCAGGAAATTTATCAGCTCTTCGGACATACTGCCTTGCGGTGCGAGAACTACACCCGGAAGGTTGACCTCGTGTTCAACTATGGTATGTTTAGTTTCAATACGCCGAACTTCGTGATGCGGTTCGTCAAGGGTGAGACCGATTATTGGTTGGGCGTAGAGGAGTATGCCGACTTCCTCCAGAATTATAAGAGGAGGGGATCCGGAGTGATTCAGCAGACATTGAATTTGACTCAAGAAGAGGCCAATAAATTGTGGCAGTCGTTGCTGGAGAATGCTCGCCCTGAGAACCGGGTCTATCGATATAACTATTTCTATAATAATTGCACGTCGAAGGCTCGCGACATGGTTGAGCAATGTCTGGGCGGCAAAGTCGTGTATCCTGAGACCAAGTCGGGAAAATCATTCCGTTCAATCATCCATGAATATACGAAGGGGAGCGACTGGGATGAACTGGGCATCGACTTATTGTTGGGCCAGGAAGCGGATGAACCGATCGGCGCGCGTGAGCAGATGTTTGCTCCGTTCTATCTGTCTGATTATATCCGTGATGCATCCATCGAAAAAGATGGCGAGTCACGTCCTTTAGTCAGTGGAGAAACCAATGTGTTGACCTTCAACAATGACCCGGTGTGGAAAGGTTTTCCTCTGTCACCCGTTATCTGCGCCTGGATCCTCTTTGCCATTGCTTTGGGAATCGCCTATCTGTCGATAAGGAACAAGAAGATCTACTGGGGTTGGGATATCTTGATTTTCGGCGCACAGGGCATTGCCGGATTGATTATCGGCTTCCTGATGTTCTTCTCGGAGCATCCCACCGTCGACAGTAATTGGATGTTCATGCTGTTCAACCCGATTCCACTTCTTTACTTGCCGGTGATGGTTTGGAAGGATCTCCAACGGAAGACGGATCTTTACCATATTATAAATATCATTTATCTGATTGTGTTCATCATCCTCATGTATATGGTTCCTCAAACTTTCAATGCGGCTGTTCTGCCTTTGGCATTAAGTTTGTTGACAACCTCGGTGGCACATTGGATGGTCTATAGATTTCGCTCATGAAGAATAGATATATACTCACTTCGCTGTTCACGTTGCTTGCTATCGGTTTGCAGGCACAAGGCATTCCAACCGTTCCTAAGTTGGTGGTGGGCGTCACGATCGATCAGCTTCGGGCTGATTATCTGGATGCATTCTCTGCACTATATGGCAATCGCGGTTTTAAGCGATTGATGAAAGAGGGCAGGGTCTATCAGAATGCCGAGTACGACTATGTGAATGTGGATCAGGCTTCGGCCATCGCATCCATCTTCTCTGGAACGACACCTTATACTCATGGCATCACCGGCAATACGTGGATGGACAGGAATACCCTGCGCATGATCAGTTGCGTGGACGATGTTCATTACATGGGCGTTTACTCCAACGAGTCGACATCTGCCGTCAACCTGAAAGTGTCGAACCTCGCCGATGAATTGATGGTGGCTACCCAAGGGAAAGGTCATGCCTATGCGATTGCTCCAACCCGCGAGATGGCGGTGCTGGCGGCTGGCCACGCAGGAAAAGGTGCTTTCTGGATCAACGATGAGACCGGCAAGTGGAGTGGTTCGACCTATTATGGCAGTTTCCCCAACTGGGCTTCTTCCTTGAACGATCATCAAGGGCTGAATATCCGTATTGATAATCTTGTCTGGACACCGTCACTCCCTTTGACGATGTACAACTATGTGACCACTGATATCAAGGAGGCCACCTTCAAGCACGCTTTCTCGGCAGAAAAATCGATGAAGTACCGTCGTCTGAAAACCAGTCCGATGGTGAACGATGAGGTAAATAAATTGGTTAATGCTTGTCTGAGTGGGGCGCCGATGGGCTACGATGAAATCCCCGACCTGCTCTCTGTGGTTTATTATGCGGGCAATTACAATCATCAGCCTGCAACGGAATTGCCTTTGGAGATTCAGGACACATATGCCCGTCTCGATAACAGCATTGCCGATCTGCTGGATATCCTTGACAAACGAGTAGGGCTGCAGAATGTGCTGCTCTTTGTGACTTCTACAGGGAATACCGACCCTGAATCGGCTGATCCCAATGAATATCGAATTCCGAGTGGAGAATTCCACATGAACCGATGTGCTGCCTTGCTCAACATGTACTTGGTGGCTCTTTATGGCGAAGGCCAATATGTGGAAACATACGGCGACCAAGAGATCTTCCTGAATCATAAACTGATTGAGAAGAAAGAACTTAGCCTGACGGATATCATGAATCGTAGTGCCGAGTTCTTGGTACAATTTAGCGGTGTCAAGGATGCATATACTTCGCAGAGACTGCAATTAGGTTCGTGGACTCCTGAACTGGATAAGATAAAGAATCACTACAACGCCGTGACTTCCGGTGATATCTGGATAGAGGTTCTCCCAGGCTGGACGATTGTAAACGATTTGTCGGGAACGAAGCAAGTTGTTCGCCATGCATATACCTCTGTTCCTCTTATCTGGATGGGCTGGAACGTCAAGCCGGAAATCATCGACACCCCCGTGAAAGTCGGACATATCGCCCCGACTGTCTCACATGCCTTACGTATAAGGGCACCCAACGCTGCCATGCAGGCTCCTTTGACAGGCCTCCGGAAATAACTTTCTAGGAAAATAATCAACCAAAATGCGGTTAATCAGCATTTTGTTATTAACTTTGCGAAGTTTTGCAAAGTCACTCAATAATTGTAAATAATAAAAAACATAGATAATGGGATTTAATGAATTTGTAGGGAAACTATTCGGCAACAAGGCAACCCGTGACATGAAGGAAATCAAGCCGTGGGTAGATAAGATCAAAGCCGTTTATCCGAGCATTTCCCAATTGAGCAATGATGAACTTCGTGCCCGCACCGTTGAGTTGAAGGCACGCATTCAGGCTCCCGTTGCTGAAACGAAGCAAAAGATTGCAGAGTTGAAGGCAAAGGTGGAGACTCTTGAGATTGAGGAACGTGAGCCGGTATTCAACCAGATTGATAAACTGGAGAAAGAAGTTCTGGAAATTTATGAGAAAGCATTGGACGAAGCGCTTCCAGAAGCTTTCGCCATCATGAAAGATACAGCTCGCCGTTTCACCGAGAACGAGGAGATTGTCGTGACGGCTACTGATTTCGACCGTACGCTGGCCGGTCAAGGTAAGGACTTTATCCGCATCGAAGACGATAAGGCCATCTATAAAAACCATTGGATTGCCGGTGGAAACGAGATTACATGGAACATGATCCACTACGATGTGCAGTTGTTCGGTGGAGTTGTCTTGCACCAAGGTAAGATTGCCGAGATGGCAACAGGTGAAGGTAAAACATTGGTGGCTACCTTACCTGTATTCTTGAATGCGCTTACCGGTAATGGCGTCCACATGGTGACTGTGAACGACTATTTGTCAAAGCGTGACTCGGAGTGGATGGGACCGTTGTACGAGTTCCACGGATTGAGCGTGGATTGTATCGATAAGCACCAGCCGAACTCTGAGGCTCGCCGCAAGGCTTATCTGGCAGATATTACTTTTGGTACGAACAATGAATTTGGTTTCGACTACTTGCGTGACAACATGGCTATCAGTCCGCAAGATCTGGTTCAGCGTTCACATAACTATGCTATCGTCGATGAGGTTGACTCTGTCTTGATTGACGATGCCCGTACTCCGTTGATTATTTCCGGTCCGGTACCGAAAGGCGAGGATCAGTTGTTCGAAGAATACAAGCCGATGGTAGAACGCTTGTTCGAAGCCCAAAAGACTTTGGCAACCAACTACCTGATTGAAGCAAAGCGTTTGATTGTTTCTTCCGATCAGAACGACATCAACAATGGTTATCTGGCTTTGTATCGCAGCCATAAGGCTTATCCGAAGAACAAAGCATTGATTAAGTACTTAAGCGAACCGGGTATCAAGACGGGTATGCTGAAGACTGAGGAAATCTACATGGAGCAGAACAACAAGCGTATGCATGAGGTGACTGATCCATTGTACTTCGTGATTGATGAGAAACTGAACAGCGTGGACTTGACAGATAAAGGTATTGACAAGTTGACAGGTAACGACCCTGATCCAAACTTGTTCGTCTTGCCGGATATCGCAGCTCAACTTTCCGCATTGGAGAGTGAAGCAGGTTTGTCGGAAGAGGAGCGTTTGGCCAAGAAGGATGAGTTGTTGACCAACTATGCCATCAAGTCGGAACGTGTTCACACCATTATCCAGTTGTTGAAGGCATACGCTATGTTCGATAAGGATGACGAGTATGTGGTTATCGACGGACAGATCAAGATTGTCGATGAGCAGACCGGACGTATCATGGAAGGTCGTCGCTGGTCGGATGGCTTGCATCAGGCTGTCGAGGCGAAGGAAGGTGTGAAGATTGAGGCCGCTACCCAAACCTTTGCAACCATTACCTTGCAGAACTACTTCCGTATGTACCACAAGCTCGCTGGTATGACCGGTACGGCTGAGACCGAAGCGGGTGAGTTCTGGGATATCTATAAGTTGGATGTTGTCGTTATCCCGACAAACCGTCCGGTTATCCGTAAGGATATGAACGACCGCGTCTACAAGACCAAGCGAGAGAAGTATGCGGCTGTCATAGCAGAGATTGAACGGACCATCTATGCCGGTCGTCCGGTCTTGGTAGGTACGACCTCCGTCGAAATCTCTGAGATGTTGAGCCGTATGCTGACCATGCGAAAGATTCCACATAATGTCTTGAATGCGAAGTTACACCAGAAAGAGGCCGAGATTGTTGCACTGGCTGGTCAAAGTAGTCTGCGCAAAATCATGGTGACCGACGAGAACGGTGACAAGCACGAGGAGGAGAAGATGGTGGGTGCCGTAACGATTGCTACGAACATGGCAGGTCGTGGTACCGATATCAAGCTTTCTCCGGAGGTTCGTGAGGCTGGTGGTTTGGCTATCATCGGTACCGAACGTCACGAGAGTCGTCGTGTTGACCGTCAGTTGCGAGGACGTTCTGGTCGTCAAGGTGATCCGGGCTCCTCAGTATTCTTCGTTTCGTTGGAAGATGACCTGATGCGATTGTTTGCATCCGACCGAATCTCGAGCGTGATGGATAAGTTGGGCTTCAAGGAAGGCGAGATGATTGAACATAAGATGATTTCAAAATCCATTGAGCGTGCTCAGAAGAAGGTAGAGGAGAACAACTTCGGTATCCGTAAACGTTTGCTGGAATACGATGACGTGATGAATAAGCAGCGTGTCGTAATTTATGCAAAGCGTCGTCATGCTTTGATGGGTGAACGTATCGGTATGGATATCGTGAACATGATATGGGATCGTTGCTCATACGCTGTTGAACTCGGCGATTATCATAACGTGCGTGAGGAAATGTTCCAGACTTTGGGTATGGAACCTCCGTTCAGTGAGGCAGAATACATCGAGAAAAGCCGTGATGAACTGATCGACTTGACATTTAATACAGCGATGGCAAACTTTAAACGGAAGATGGATCGTATGGCGCAAATAGCTTATCCTGTTATCAAGCAGGTACAAGAGACCCAAGGCGACCGCTACGAGAATATCCTGATTCCGATTACCGATGGTAAACGGATGTATAATATTGCCGTTAACCTGAAGGCTGCATACGATTCGGAAGGACAAGAAATCGTGAAGTCGTTCGAAAAAGCAATTCTCCTGCATACCATCGATGATTCATGGAAAGAGAATTTGCGCGAACTGGATGAACTGCGTCATTCCGTACAGAATGCAAGTTACGAGCAGAAAGATCCGTTGCTGATCTTTAAGTTGGAATCGGTCAACTTGTTTGATACGATGGTGAACACCATCAACAACAATACTATTTCAGTGTTGATGC
This sequence comes from uncultured Bacteroidales bacterium, assembly GCA_902779535.1. GTDB lineage: Bacteria > Bacteroidota > Bacteroidia > Bacteroidales > Bacteroidaceae > Phocaeicola. The sequence goes on along the minus strand of CACZBX010000004.1, from coordinate 79,751 downwards.
GTGGTCAGATTCCGATGCAGGAACCAGGACAAGTTCGTGAGGCTGGACCAGAACCTCGTGCTCAACGCCAGCAATATCAGGAAAGCAAGCACGACTTAAGCGATCCGAATCAGCAGGCTGCTGCAGCCCATGATACTCGTGAGCAAAAACGTGAACCGATTCGTGCCGAGAAGAAGATCGGTCGAAACGATCCTTGTCCATGCGGAAGTGGAAAGAAATATAAGAACTGTCACGGAAGAGGATTGTAATCGGTCTAGGTACCATAAAAAGAGACTGTCTCCACATGAGGCAGTCTCTTTTTTAATACCTTTTAACGTTTTAATTGATATAAATGCGTTACTTTTGTGAATTAGGAAGAAAGGGTATAGCCTTATGAAAAGATTACATTTGTTTATCAGTGTGGCTGTAATGACAATCTTGTCATCGTGCAGTAGCGTGCAGTTGTTGCAGTTTGAGCAGTTGAAGCCAGCCGAGATCAGTTTTCCTAACGACTTGAAAAACGTTGCTATCGTCAATAATATGCCGAAGGAAGAACTGGGCAAGCAATCATATCTCCGTCATACAGCGAAGGAATTTGAAGCAGATGGTGCAACATTCGTGCAGGAAGTAGCCAATGTCTTGGCTGAAGGCAACTATTTTAATAAGGTAGTTGTATGCGACTCCTTATTATATAGGTATGATGAGAACGATGCTCCGCAATATCACGAGTTGAAACCGGCGCAAGTCCGTCAGTTATTAGGCGACTTGGATGCTGACATGATTGTCTCGGTTGACCGATTGTATGTGCGGACGAGCATCGGACAGTTATGGGACAATTACTATGGTATACCTTTCGATGCGGTCAATGCAAGCTATGCTGCTTTGGTTCATCTTTATGTTCCTACACGTGATAAGGCTTTCATGCAGGTTACCGATGTCGATACGCTTCAGTTTGAATTGGACCTGAACTTGTCGGATGATGTTATTGCAAAGGAGACATCGGGGTATGCAGGAATGAAGATCGCCAATAAGTTGATTCCATATTGGCATGGAGTTCAACGTATCTATTATGATGGAGGAATGGCAGAATTCAGGGATGCCGGAGTCGCATTGCGTGAGAACGACCTTGAAGAGGCCGGACGGTTGTGGACCAATCTTTATGAAAAGAAGAAAGGAAAGAATAAGATGCGTGCAGCATTCAACTTGGCTTTGTATTGTGAGATGACCGACCAACTGGACAAGGCAATGGAATGGTTGGACAAAGCTAAGGCTCTGGTAGGCGAGAGCAATGTGAACGATAGGAATACCATTACCTACTATCAGGCAGCCTTGCAGCGCAGACAGCAGGAAATGAATAAATTGAATATACAGATGAACCGTTTCAAGGGACAGGAATAATCTTTTGTAGAAAAAGTAAGCGGATTTGTTGTATTTAGGTTATTTCTTTGTATTTTTGGAATCTGATAAAAGACAACAAAATATTTATGAAGTTTAGTGAACAGTCGAAAGCATCAGTCATTGCATGTATCAAAGAAGCCGTGAGCAGATACATTAACGATGAGATGGATGAGATGGTAACCGATATCCATATGCAGTCTAAGCAGGATACCGGCGAATTGGTCGTCTATAATGACGAGGATGAGGAGTTGGCACGTACCATTGTCGAAGATTGGGTCGATTATCCCGGTGAAGATTTCGAAATGGAGAGTGAGCGTATCCTGAAGCATGTGCTGAAGGGCTTGAATTCGGAGAAATATTTCGACCAACTGAAAATTATGAAGCCTTATTCCTTTGTCCTGGTAGACGATGACTATGAAACGCTTTCCGAATTGCTCTTGATTGACGACGAGGAAACGATGCTTATCGACGAAGGACTGATGAAAGGGCTGGATGAAGACTTGAATCAGTTCTTGGCAGATTTATTGAAATAAACAAAAATAAGTAATAGAGAAGGGCGTTTGTCTGATTGCCGGGCAAATGCCTTTTTTAATGGAATGTTACAAAAAAGAAAAAGAATGAAAGGAAACAAGTTTAATGTGATGGGATGGAGCCTCGTTTTGGCTTCGTTGATGTTGGGTGCCTGTACATCAAATGGTGGAAAAACTTTTGTTGACCCACTTGCTGCTCATATAGACACAACTGTACGCGCACAAGATGATTTTTGGACATTTGCGAACGGAACTTGGCTCAAGGAAAACCCGATTCCGGCCAGTGAAAAGGAAAATGGTATCTTTACCGCTGTTGCCGACACGGTCAGGGAACAAGTTCTTGAGATTTGTAAGGAAACATCTTCAAAGGAATATCCGGAAGGTAGCAATGAACAAAAGGTGGGCGACTTGTATTTCTCAGGAATGGATAGCGTAGCCTTGAACACAAAAGGTATTTCCGACTTGAAGGACGACCTGGACTGGCTTGACCAGATGGGTAACTTCGACCAGTTCAATGCGATGGTGGCTTATATCAATACGGTTTCTAGCGGTCCTCTGTTCAGTTTCTATGTGGGACAGGACGATATGAACAGTAATCAGATCACGGTTTCGCTGGGACAGGGCGGTACTTCCATGCCAAGCAGAGGTTATTATGAGAATCAGGATGAGAATTCGAAGGCTGTCCGCAATGCTTTCCTCGTCTATGCTAAAGGCTTGTTCGAACGGATGGGCTTGGATGAGCAGGCTGCAACGAAGGCTGCTGATAAGCAGTTGGAGATTGAGACCGCTTTGGCACTCGCTTCTCGTCATCCTGAAGATATGCGTGATCCGTACAAGAACTATAACAAGATGTCTATTGCCAAATTGCAACGGATGACTCCGCAACTGGACTGGGACGTGTTCTTCAAAGGCGTTGGTTTGGAGCAAGTTGACTCTGTCGTAGTAGGACAACCCGAGTTCTTTACCGCTCTGAACAAGACATTGAACAGTTATTCCCTTAACGACTGGAAGAATTACTTGAAGTTCTGTTATCTGGATGGCTTGACCTCATACCTGGATGACGACTTGTATATGAAGAATTTCAACTTCTACTCCAAGACGATGAATGGTATTCAGGAGCCGTCTCCGCGTTGGAAACGTGTGGTGAACACGACGAACCGCACCCTTGGTGATTTGTTGGGACAAGTTTACGTAGAACGTTTTTTGCCTCAAGGTGTCAAGGAGAAGTTCCTGGAAATTGGTCATGCCGTTCGTGATGTTTTCGCTGAACATATTCAGAAATTGGATTGGATGAGCGACGCTACAAAGGAGAAAGCCTTGAACAAGTTGAATGCAATCAACGAAAAACTGGCTTATCCCGATCGGTGGAAAGATTACAGTGAGTTGGAAATCAGTCGCGATTCATATGTGCAGAACATGATGAACGCTCGCAAGTGGAGCATGAAACGGATGGTCGACAAATACGGGAAGCCTGTTGAGCGCTGGGAGTGGCACATGCAGCCCCAAACCTATAATGCTTATTATTCTCCTTCGAATAACGAGATCTGTATTCCTGGCTGTAACATTATCGTTCCCGGCTTTAATGGCCAAATGCCTGACGATGCGATCCTTTATGCAATCATCGGTAGTACCTTCGGTCATGAAATCACCCATGGATTTGATGATGGTGGATGTAATTACGATGCAGAAGGCAACTTAAAGAACTGGTGGACCGAGGAAGATAAGAAACGTTTTGATGCCAAAGCTGAACAAGTGGTGAAGATGTACAGTGATTATACGGTAGTCGACAGTCTGCACATCAATGGTAAGCTGACGTTGGGCGAGAATATTGCCGACTTAGGTGGAACGGTGATGGCTTTTGAAGCTTTCCAACGCACCGACCAGTACAAGAATAATGTGATAATCTCCGGTTATACGCCGGCACAGCGTTTCTTCCTAGGCTATGCATTGGCATGGATGGAACAAATGCGCCCCGAAGCACTTGCTACCCAAGTGAAGAATAACGAGCACTCTCCGGCAAAGTGGAGAGTCTTGGCCCCACTGTCTGTCATGCCCGAGTTCTATGAAGCATTCGGCGTGAAGGAAGGTGACGCAATGTGGCGCCCAGAGTCGGAGCGTGTACGTATCTGGTAAGAAAACGAAGCCTAACAATCGCTTATTTAATCTTTTCACCCGTGTGATAAAAGCTTGTCACACGGGTGAAAAACTTTTATCACATAGGTGAGAAACCTTTATCACCCATGTGATAAACTTAATTGTCCAGATATTAACATAAGAAGTAGGGAAAATAGCGTTATTCTTCCTTTTTATTCCAAGTATATTGGAATACACGGTCTTTGTAGATGGGTGTGACAATGCCAAAACGAATGAAATCGGCAAGAAGATCGCTGGCAGCAAAGCGGTTCAAGCGGCAAAGCTTGCAGCATTGGCTTAGCGTAACACTTCCTTTCTCCTTAAGGACGTTCAGCAGTCGTTCCTCCCGATCGGTAAAGGTGACGAGCGAGCCTTCCGGGGCTTTATTGTGTTGCCAATACTTTAAGTGAACAATCGTAGCTTGGATATTCTCGTCATGGATACGTATGTAAGCCCAAGGCTTATCTTCTTCATCTAGCGCATAGATGGGTTTTGAAGTTGCTTCATCGATGATGACCTCAACGACAATCTTTCCGTTGACATTATATGAGCGTGTTTCTAGTTCTACTTTGGGCTGACAGTATCGGTTTGCCGCAGCCTGAACCATGTAGATCTCTTCATCTGATCGTACTCCGGCAATCTTTCCATTATCTTTCACTCCGACCAACAGCCTTCCGCCCTTTGTGTTTGCGAAAGCCGAAAGGCTTCGCGCAATCTTCCGTGCATCGGAGATTTGAAACTTGAAGTCTTGGTGGTCGTGCTCTCCTTCTGCCACCAGTTCTTCCAGATATTCCGTGTCAGAGATCTTTTTCATGATCTAATGGCAGCATTTCTTATGAGTCATGATGTTCAATACCAGCTTATCTGTCTCGTTCATTGCTTCTTTGCCTATTTGTGTGAGGTTCCAGATGCTTTTATCTACATCATCATCGACAATTCCTTCTACGGAAGTCACACATTGGTGCTCAATGGCGAGGATTGCGGAAAGTAGGGCTGTGGAAGTACCGCTTGTAACCTTTAGCGCGCAGCTTGGTTTCGCTCCGTCACAGATCATTCCGGTAATATTACCGATCATATTCTTGACCGCAAAGGTAATCTGTTCATAGCAGCCTCCCATCAGGTAGGTGATTCCACAACTGGAGCCAGTCGATGCAACGACACAACCGCATAAGGCAGAAAGCCGTCCGAGATTTTGTTTGATATATACCACTGTCAGATGACTGAGCGTGAGGGCTCGGATCAGTTCTTCTTCCGATTTGTGATTGTCTTGTGCGTAGATTACAACGGGCAGTGTGGCGGTGATGCCTTGATTCCCGCTACCTGAATTGCTCATGACGGGGATCATGGCTCCTGCCATACGGGCATCACAAGCCGCCGACGTATAAGATAGTATTCGTGAAAACGTGTTGGTGCCCAAAAGCTCTTCCTTCGTCTTACTTTGGCAAAGGATCTTTCCCAGTTCATGGCCGTAGTTTCCGCGGAATGATTGTTCTGCTGCATTCATGTTCAGGTCACGCGATTTTAAGATAAAGCGTATCTCATCGATAGGAGCGGTGGTCGCAAATTCATAGACTTTATGGAAGGTCAAATGGATATCATCTTCTGCGCATTCTTCATCTTTTGAGATTCCTTTATCTAAGATGACACTTTGACTATTTGACAGATAGACGAAATTGGTGTGTCCGCCTGAGATAATGGCGGTTGACCTTTCTCCATTTGCCTCGCAATGGATCTCTATATAAAGTTTTTCTTGGATGTTTTCCTTTAGGCCGATGCAGATTGCATTAGCAGCAATTATCTTTTTTCCTTCTTCCACATCAGCAGGAGTACAGTCTTTCAGTACCTCTAACTCATATTCTGATTTACCAATCAGGGCACCCAAGGCAATGGCAATGGGCAAACCAATCATTCCCGTGCCGGGAATACCTACACCCATGGCGTTTTTCAGGATGTTGGCACTGAGCAATGCCTGTATCCGTTGTGGGCGTTGCCCCAGAAGTTCTGTTGCTTTAGCCACACACAAGGCAACGGCAATCGGTTCCGTACAGCCGATAGCAGGTACGACCTCTCTTTGGATGAGAGCAATGATTTTTTCACGTTCAGTCTTCGTTATCATAGTATAGATGATTAAAGGTGTTATTTCTGATAGTTCTGCAATCCTGTCTGAAGGAATTCGATGTATTTATTGATATCCTCGTCATAGGAATATGCTTTGTTCAGAGGCTTCCCTTCGTTGTCAAGCAAAACGTAGAAAGGTTGAGTCAATGCTCCGAACTTTGTCATCTGCAGGTGGCTCCATTTGTCGCCAATGGTTCGTAATGTCCGTTCCTTTCCATTCTCAGTCACTTTGATTGGCTGGGGGAGTGGCTTCTTATAATCGACATATAAGGAGATTAGTACATAATCGTCGTTGATGATGCGATATACCGTGGGGTCGGTCCATACAGCTGCCTCCATTTTTCTACAGTTCACACAACCAAAACCGGTGAAATCAATCATGACAGGTTTCCCATTCTCCTTTGCATATTTCATGCCTGCTTCGAAATCGTCGAACTTAGCATGGACAACTTGGCTGTTCAAGTTGAAATCCTGTGTGTTCATTGGAGGAGCAAACGCACTGATAGCTTTCAGCGGGGCTCCCCATAAGCCTGGAATCATATAGATGGTGAACGCTAATGTGATCAAAGCCATGAAGAATCGAGGAATACTTACGTGGTCAGTGTCATCATCGTGTGGAAACTTCAACTTGCCTAACAAGTAGATGCCCATCAATCCGAAGATAACGATCCACAATGCCAAGAATGTCTCACGGTCGAGGATGTGCCAGCCATAGGCAAGGTCGGCAACGGATAGGAATTTCAAGGCAAAAGCCAATTCGATAAAGCCTAATACAACCTTGATGACATTCATCCAGCCACCCGATTTTGGCATGGTTTTCAACCAAGACGGGAACATGGCAAACAGTGTAAACGGTAATGCCAAAGCAATGGCGAATCCCAACATTCCGATGATGGGTGCCAGCATGTTGCCTGTGGTGGAAACGCCGGCCAGTAAGAAACCAATGATTGGTCCGGTACACGAGAAGGATACTAATGTCAAGGTAAACGCCATGAGGAAAATACTCAGTAAGCCGCTTGTTTGTTCAGCCTTGCTATCGACGGCATTGTTCCATTTCGATGGAAGCATGATTTCAAACCCACCAAAGAATGATGCAGCGAACACAACCAAGAGGGCAAACAAGAACAAGTTAAAGATGGCGTTGGTAGAAAGAGCGTTGAGCGCATTCCCGCCAAACAGTAAGGTAATGACAATACCTAATGTGACGTAGATCACGATGATGGAAATGCCGTAAATGAATGCGTCACGGATTCCTTTCCGCTTGTCGTTTGCACGTTTCAAGAAGAAACTGACAGTCATTGGAATGATTGGCCACACACAAGGAGTGAACAATGCAATCAGTCCGCCGAGGAAACCGGCAAAGAAAATATAAATCCACGAGCGATCGGTGGGATCTTGTTCGTTGCCAAATTGTTGGAGTTCCTGAATGACCGGTTGCCAGTAATCTGTATTTGCCTCCAAAGTAGGTGCTGTCTCTTCATTAACGACAGGTGGGGTAGGAGTTTCTGTTTTCTTTACAACAGGGGCGGTTGAGGCGACCTTACCTTCGCCTGTGAAGTTGAAAGGAACCTCGGAAGGAGGAAGGCAAGTTTCGTCGTTACATGCTCCGTATTCCAGATAGCCTTTGATTAGATATTGTGGTTCGGTAATCTTGAAATTCTGTGTAAATGTCACTTCGTTTTCGTGATATTTCAGTTTCATGTCGAATGTCCGATCAAAGGCCTCGATAGGTTTTGATTGAGGGGTCAAGTCCCCCACTAACTCAATACCCTTTTGTTCCTCAATATTAAAGGTCGCTTTAATCGGTCCACCCGAAGGAAGATCGGTCGAATAAACGTGCCATCCTTTATCGATTGAAGCTGAGAATACGATTTGCATCTCAGCGTCTGAGATATTTTTGATCGAAGTCTTGAATTGTACAGGCTCTGTAAACTGTGCAAAAGAGGGAAGTACGACAAAGATTGTCAGGATAAATCCCCATAGAAAACTTTTTTTCATACAATTTTTATTTTGGGTGTAAAGATAATGAATTCCACAATGTTTATCAGATTGCAGCTTATAAAAAAGTATGAATAGGGAAATTTTTTCCAAAAAACATTTGGAGAAATAAAAAATAGCAGTAACTTTGCACCGCTTTCGAGGAGAAAGCATTGGAAAGATGGTAGAGTGGTCGATTACACCGGTCTTGAAAACCGGCGTGCTGAGAGGCACCGGGGGTTCGAATCCCTCTCTTTCCGCGGAAGAAAAAAGAGAGAATCGTAACGGTTCTCTCTTTTTTTTGTTTTTAGTCGTACTTGTATGAGCAAGTAGGGACAGAATACAGAATTACAGATTTGCCAACAACAATTACGTTTTTAAATTCTTCACATCTTTGTCATGTGATAGCCCATACGCTTCAATTGAACGGCTGCTCCTGCTAGATAAAGCTGATGCAGACAAGACACATAGGCATTGAACGCTTCTTTTGTCCCAGCTTCTACAGGCTGATGACAAAACAGATTATATACGCGGGAAGCACATTCTCCCGTTAGCTTTTCCAAGTCCGTATAGGCTTCTCCATTCAGCAATAGTATTTCTTCGCGAATGTATTCATCCATGTTGTCGAAGCCCCGTTTGTCTCTCAGGTACGCATAAAGATCTTCAATTCTCGAATAGATGCTCCATTCGGTATCCCAGAACGAAGCGATTGCCATACCAATGTACATCATCCATCCAAGCGATGCCGTGGGGTAATTGTTAAATTCCTTGATACCGTCGGGAAGGTAAGCCTTGAGAATCTGCTCCCATTTCTCTTCGATGTCGGGACATTCAGGTAGTCGTTCGTCTATTTCTTTTAAGGAAAGCAAATAGGAATATAAATCTTGATGTATTGCTTCTTCGAATTTTTCCATATTGATTATAACATTTTTTCCAGTTGGCTGACAGCAGAGGTGATGTCGGCTTCGAAACGTTTATGCTCCCTGAGAAAATCCACTTTTCCGTTAGCAATTTTCTCGTATAGCTCCGTGTTCATCTCATCGATAAACGAGGCAATCGCATATTCGATGTCATCCCTTTGCCATTCCATGGTGGAGTGGATGTACACGTTGCGTTTCTGATGCATGAAACTATAGGCGGTCTCTATACTGTCCTTGGTAATCATTTGTCGAAGTCGATGGGCCTGAACTGTTTTTGTTCCTCACTATAGACAAATCCGTTTTCGTACAGGTAGTCGGCAAGTGCTTTCGGCTCTTTGTCGAAAGCGTAGCACAGTGATTCCAGAGACTCATATTCCTCATCGCGGAGGAGCATGTTGACGCTTGATACGAGCATTGCAGGGTCGTTAGGTAGATAATCCATTTCAGTATTTTTATTTGGCCAGCAAAGTTACGTATAAACGAGTGCAGAACAAAGAAGAATCCTGATTCTTTTTTTTATGCCGAGCGAAGTAACTTCGGCGAAGCCAAAGTTACGTATAAACGAGTGCAGAACAAAGAAGAATCCTGATTCTTTTTTTATGCCGAGCGAAGTAAATTCGGCGAAGCCATTGTTCGATAAAACTTATGATAACTAGGCAAACGTGTGAAGGTTTTACGAAAGAATAAACCTTATCTTCAAAATGTTTTACATATCTTCTCGTTATACTTTATATATGGATTCGTTTAATAAAAATTAAGAGAGTTTTGTCGCCTTCTTTTATTAAAAATGCTATCTTTGGACGTCTTAATAGAAATAAATTGATAAAAAACTAATAGTTATGAAAAATTCAGTTATTACATTCCCAATTCCGGCGAATGAACCGGTTAAAAGTTATTTGGTAGGATCACCTGAACGAGTTGCTCTTGAAAAGGAATTAGAGCGTCAAAGCAATATGGTTGTAGATATTCCTATCATTATTGGCGGTAAGGAAATTCGTACGGGTAATACAGGTAAGGTTGTATGTCCTCACGATCATAATCATGTACTTGCTACCTATCATAAGGTAAGTGAGAAAGAGGTTAAGATGGCTATTGATGCAGCTATGGAGGCTCATAAGATTTGGTCGAAGACAGACTGGACAGTACGTGCGGGTATTGTTATGAAGATGGCTGAGTTGTTGGCAACGAAATATCGTCCTATCATGAACGCAGCTTGTATGCTCGGTCAGAGTAAGAACTTCTATCAGGCTGAGATCGACTCTGCTTGTGAAACCATCGACTTCTTCCGTTACAACGTTCATTATGCTTCAAAGATTTATTCCATGCAGCCAAAGGATGGCGTAGGACAGCTGAACCATACTGAATATCGTCCGTTGGAAGGCTTCGTTTTGGCCGTTACTCCGTTCAACTTTACTTCCATTGCTTCTAACTTGTGTATGACTCCGGTGCTGATGGGTAATGTTGCTTTGTGGAAACCGTCCACTACCGCTTTGCTGAGTAACTATTATCTGATGCAACTCTACAAAGAAGCTGGTCTTCCTGATGGTGTTATCAACTTCCTTCCTGGTAGTGGTGCATTGATTGGTAAGGTAAGTACCGAGTCGAAGTACTTTGCAGGTATCCACTTCACAGGTTCTACTGAAACATTCAAGTCTTTGTGGCAACAAGCTTGCTCAAACTTGAACAACTATATCTCTTATCCTCGTCTGGTTGGTGAGACTGGTGGTAAGGACTTTATCTTTGTTCATCCGTCGGCTGATCCAAAGGCAGTTGCTACAGCAGCGTTCTGCGGTGCATTCGAGTTCCAGGGACAGAAATGTTCTGCTGCTTCCCGTATGTATATCCCGAAGAGCATGTGGCCGGGCGTATTGGAAGATGTGAAGAAGATGTGTGCTGAGGTGAAGATGGGTGATGTGAAGGATCCTTCTAACTTTATCAATGCTGTCATCGATGAGGCTTCGTTCGACAGAATTAAATCATATATTGACTATGCTGCTGCTTCGGATGAGGCTAAGATTGTCGTAGGTGGTAAGTGTGATAAGTCTGTTGGATATTTCGTTGAACCGACTGTTATCGAGACTTGCAATCCTCGTTACAAATCGATGGAAGAAGAAATCTTCGGTCCGGTCATCACTGTTTACCCATACGATGATGATAAGGTAGAGGAAACGGTGAAGCTTTGTGACGAAACTTCTCCTTATGGACTGACAGGTGCAGTCTTTGGTCGCGACCGCCTGGCTGTTGAGAAGATTACTGACGATCTTTGCTATGCAGCAGGTAACTTCTACATCAATGACAAACCGACAGGTGCTGTTGTAGGTATGCAACCGTTCGGTGGCGCACGTGCTTCCGGTACAAACGATAAGGCTGGTGGTGAGTTCAACTTGATTCGTTGGATTATCCCAAGAGTAATCAAGGAAACATTGGTATCACCGACCGACTATCGTTATTCTTATCTTAAATAAACGATTATGAAACGGATTATTCCTTTTATATTAATTGCTATGGCTTTTGCATCTTGTAAAGAGGTGCAAAAGCCTGCAGTTACTGATGAAACTGCTGCTGTTGAAGAAACACTCGTTATCCCGGCTATTAAGGTAACGACTCCTCCGGATTCTTTGAATCTGGATCCTTTTTATAAGAAATATGTTGATGTGAATGGTATTCCTTTGGTCTCATCATGGAGAGTACCTGATTCATGCTATGTGGCTGCCCATCGTACTTTGTATGCTATGACAAGCATGCTTTCTCCTGAGATAAGAAATGCGATGGTGAAAGCACACGCTCGCGTAGGTATTATGGCTCGCTACGAAGGTACGACAGATATCCCTGAGCATCATGAACTGATTAATGATACGACTTTGAACTGGAACCTCCGCGCAAGAGGTTTGGGTGGAACCATCGAAGAGCCTTTGACCACTTGTGCCGAAGAGAATATTCTGGCATACCAAATCGACAAATATCATGCAGAAGATATTCTTATTCATGAATTCTCTCATGCCATACATTTGATTGGCATTATTCAAGTGGATACCGATATCAATGATCGGCTTGAGAAACTGCTCGAGAGCGCCAAGGCAAAAGGGCTTTGGAAGAATACTTACGCTGAAACTAATATTGCTGAATACTTTGCCGAAGGTGTCCAGAGTTGGTTCAATGTAAATGCTGAGATGCCACATCCTGATGGTAAGCATAATTGGGTGAACACACGCGAAGAGTTAAAGGAATATGATCCAGACTTGTATAACTTACTTGCAGAGTATTTCCCTGCTACGAATCTTCAAATTAGTAAACATAAGAAAATAAATATTTACGGTCCAAATGGTGAATATTAATAAAGAGACATATATACAAAGACGTTCGGTTCTTAAAAAAACAGTGGGTAATGGTATCCTTTTGTTCTTAGGAAACGGTGAAGTCGGGATGAACTATCTGGATAATACCTATCATTTCCGTCAGGATAGCTCATTCTTCTACTATTTTGGTTTGGATTACGCAGGCTTAGCTGCAGTCATCAATGTAGATGAAGATGAGGAAGTTGTCTTTGGTGACGAACTGACCATTGATGATATCGTATGGACAGGTATCCAACCTACGCTGAAAGAAAAGAGTGAGGTCGTAGGGATTCATAAGACTTTTCCTTTGAAGGAATTGAAGAACTATCTTTCAAAGGCTCAGACTAAAGGACAGACCATTCATTTCCTTCCGCCTTACCGAGGCGACCATCAAGTATGGTTGCAGGAATTATTAGGTTTGTATCCTACTGAGCAAGCTTCAAAGGCATCTGTTCCATTCATTAAGGCCATCGTCAATCAGCGTAACCATAAAACGGCTGAAGAGATTGAAGCCATTGAAGAGTCGGTAGATATCAGTACCGAAATGCACTTGGCGGCTTATCGTACTGTTCGTCCAGGCATTCACGAAGCAGAGGTTGCGGCGGCTGTGCAGGAAGTAGCTTGTCGTCATGGAAACCTTTCGTTCCCGATTATTGCTACCGTACAAGGGCAAGTTCTTCATAACCATGGCTTTATCCATACCTTAAAGGATGGTGACTTGTTCCTGTTGGATGCAGGTGCCGAGACGAAATGGCACTATGCGGGCGACTTGTCATCCACCATGCCGGTAGGAGATAAGTTCTCTGAGCGTCAGGCTTTGATTTATAACATTCATCTGGAGAGTTTCTATGCTGCCGTTAACGCGCTGAAGTTGGGTGAGCCGTTCAGAAATGCTCATATTGCGGCTGCTGCGAAGATTGTAGAGGGCATGAAGGAGATTGGCTTGATGAAAGGTAACGCTCAGGATGCTGCTGAAAGTGGTGCATATGCCTTGTTCTTCCCATGCGGATTGGGACATATGATGGGACTTGACGTACACGATATGGAAAATCTTGGTGAGCAATATGTCGGTTATCCGGAGGGACAGAAGAAAAGTACGCAGTTCGGATTCAAGTCATTGCGTCTGGCTCGTCCGCTGGAACCAGGATTTGTCTTTACCGTAGAACCAGGGATCTATTTCATTCCAGAATTGATCGACCGATGGAAAGCCGAGAAACAGTTTACTGACTTCATCAACTATGATAAGTTAGACGATTGGAGAGGCTTTACCGGATTACGTAACGAACTCGACTATGTCATGACGGAAAATGGTGCCCGCCTATTGGGTAAGATCAAGAAGCCAATGACCATCGAGGAAGTGATGAATGCAAAAAACAGTAAATAACGAAATTATAATCGAATAAACAATGAACTTTTCAATCAAGCACCCGGAAAATAACGGTGGAATGAACGACCGTATCAAACGCTTGCGTCAGCAGAACTTTGATACACCGACCACCTTGACTATAGAAAGAGCTCTTATCGAGACTGCTTTCTATAAGAAATACTACGGTACGATGCCTATCGCAGTATTGCGTGCGAAGAACTTCTATGAAATCTGTAAGAAGAAAACGCTTTATATAGGTGATGATGAGTTGATCGTCGGTGAACGTGGCCCTGTACCTAAAGCTGTTCCTACCTTCCCCGAACTGACTTGTCACTCGGTAGAAGACCTTCATACGTTGGATACTCGTGAACTGCAAAGTTATCACATCAGTCAGGAAGATATTGATACATACGAGAAAGAGGTTATTCCTTATTGGCAAGGAAAGACACAGCGTGAACGTATCTTCAACCATGTCTCAAAGGAGTGGGAAGAGGCTTATCATGCTGGTGTGTTCACCGAATTCATGGAACAGCGTGCTGCAGGCCATACCGCTATGGATGGCAAGATGTATCATACAGGCTTGTTGGATGTGAAGAAACGCATCGAGGATAAGATTGCCCACTTGGATTATATCTATGATCCAGAGGCAACCGACAAGCAACAGGAACTAGAGGCAATGGCTATCTCCTGTGATGCCGCCATTCTCTTTGCTGAGCGTCATGCCCAGTTGGCAGAAGAGATGGCTGCCAAGGAAACAAATCCGCAGCGTAAGGCCGAACTCCTGAAGATTGCAGATGTATGTCATTGGGTTCCTGCTCATGCTCCACGTGATTTGTGGGAAGCAATTCAGATGTACTGGTTTGTTCACCTGGGTACAGTGACCGAGTTGAATGGGTGGGATAGTATGAATCCTGGTCATATTGACCAACACCTTTACCCATTCTATAAGAAAGGTATAGAAGAAGGTACGCTTACTTACGACAAGGCAAAGGAATTGATTTCTTGTCTGTGGATTAAGTTTAATAACCAACCTGCTCCTCCGAAGGTAGGTGTGACCGCATTGGAGTCGGGTACTTACAATGACTTCACCAATATCAATATCGGTGGTGTAGATCGTAACGGTAATAGTGCAGTCAACGATATCTCGTACATGATTCTTGAGATTCAGGAAGAGTTACATGAGTTACAGCCAGGCTTAAGTATCCATATTGCACAGAATACCCCGGATGACTTCCTCATCGAGGGTATTAAAGTGATTCGTCAAGGCCACGGTTATCCGTCAGTCTTCAATCCGGATACGTATGTTCAAGAGTTGGTTCGCCAAGGAAAGACCTTGGAGGATGCTCGTGAAGGTGGCTGTTCCGGTTGTATCGAAGTGGGTGCATTCGGAAAGGAAGCCTATCTGTTGACGGGCTATTTGAATACTCCGAAGATTCTGGAGATTACGTTGAACAATGGTATCGACCCGATGACAGGTAAGAAGTTGGGATTGGAAACCGGCGATCCACGTAATTTCAAGTCGTTTGAAGAATTATACGAGGCTTGGCATAAGCAGATGATCTATTTCGTAAACCTGAAACTTTCAGTTAATAACTACATCGAGCGTATGTTCTCGTTGTATGCACCTGCAACATTCTTGAGCTTGTTCATTGATGATTGTATCGAGAAAGGTAAGGACTATTATAGTGGCGGTGCTCGTTACAATACGACGTATATCCAGTGTACCGGCTTGGGTACGATTACCGACTGCTTCACGACCATCAAGAAACACGTCTTTGAAGAAGGTAAATATACGATGGATCAGATCCTTGAGGCTTGTGCAAACAACTTCGAGGGTGAGGAGAAGATGCGTCAGTATATCCGTAATCATACTCCATTCTTCGGTAATGATGATGAATATGCTGATACGATAGCTGTCAGAGTCTATAATGACTTGGTTGATGCCATCGAAGGCAGACCGAACACACGTGGTGGAAAGACTTATCTGAATATGTTGAGTACGACTTGTCATAATTACTTCGGCTCGGTTTGTGGTGCAACGCCTAACGGTCGTTTCGCTCACTTTGCTATCAGTGACGGTACATCTCCTGCTCACGGCTCTGATTGTTGCGGTCCGACATCTGTCATCAAGTCGTTGGGTAAGTTGGATCAGACGAAGAGTGGCGGTACCTTGTTGAACGTGCGCTTTGTTCCGGCATTGCTGAAGCGAGATGAGGATTTGAAGAAGTTGGCAAGTCTGATCCGTACTTATTTCAAGTTTGGTGGCCACCATATTCAGTTCAATATCGTCGATACCGAGACCTTGTTGGATGCACAGAAACATCCGGACGAATACAAGGATCTGCTCGTTCGAGTAGCCGGTTATTCCGATTACTTCAATGACATGACCGAACAATTACAGAACGAAATTATTGCTCGTACAGAAAATAATGAATTGTAAAGATGGCGTTGATTTTTGATATCAAACGATATGCTATAAATGATGGTCCTGGTGTCAGGACCACCATTTTTATTAAAGGTTGCCCATTGCGGTGCGTATGGTGCCACAACCCTGAGAGTTGGAGCCCCAAGGCACAGAAGTTATATAAGAAGAGTAAATGTATCGGTTGTCAGAGTTGTGTATCCGTCTGCCCGATGCATGCTATCGAGCTGACTCCAAATGGTATTATGCCGACTGATTCGGAATGTATCCAATGTGGGCTTTGTGCGGAGGAGTGTCCGACAAAAGCCATGGAGGTGTGTGGAAAAAACTACACGATGGACGAACTGATGGCTCAAATCGAGAAGGAACGCGTCATCATGACGGATAGCCATGGGGGCGTTACGCTGTGTGGTGGAGAACCGTTGATGCATGCCGATTATTCCTTGGAAATACTTCGTGAGTTAGGGAAAAGAGGCTTTCACCGCACTGTTGATACAACTTTGTTTGTCGACTCTGAGAAGCTGAAAGAGGTGGCAGCAAACTGTGAACTGTTCCTTGTCGACCTGAAAATTATGAATTCGGCAAAGCACAAGTATTACACAGGGGTGCCAAATGAAATAATCTTGCAGAATATCCGGTTGTTGGCAGAGATGGGTGCTGTTTTCTTTATTCGCATCCCTCTGATTGAAGGTGTGAACGCGGATGAGGAGAATATAGAGGAGACAGCCAAGTTCTTGGAGGCTTTACCGTGGAAGCGTAAGACGCTGAATCTGCTTCCGTATCATGATGTGGGAAAAGACAAACATCGCCGGATGTGGACTTCCTATAATCCGGAACAATTTGAAATGTCGACGCCTTCGGAAGAGGTGCAGCAACGTTGCGTTGAGCAGTTCAGACGGCATGGCATTCAAGCTATCATCGGTGGATAAGTAAGAACCTATAAAAAGAACGAGGATGTGTCTTTCGGCACATCCTCGTCTTTTTTTATTCTTTTGGATTTTTTTGTCTCTGTGGATCTCCGGATCCACAGGGTGGGTAACAGCGGGTCTGCGACCCGCACGGATTTATGAATCCCCAACGAAACTCTTGTTTTGTTTAGTGGTGATAGTGTGTATCCAGATAAACCACATGAGTAACGAGGTATTCCTCCAATCCATGTTTGCCATCAGCACCACCGATACCAGATTTCTTCACACCTGCGTGGAATCCCTGGATAGCCTCGAAGTGCATACGGTTGATGTAAGTTTCACCAAACTCGATTTCACGGCAGATACGGGTTGCCGTATCAATATCTTTCGTGAAGACAGATGAAGCCAAACCATATTCTACATCATTTGCCCATTCTATGACTTGATCGATGTTGTCAAACTCAATCAATGGCAATACCGGTCCAAAGGTTTCCTCATGAACAATGTCAAAGTCTTGTTTTACATTGTCCAAGACAGTAGCCTCATAGAAGTATCCCTTGTCGCCTACGCGATGTCCGCCGCACAGAATCTTTGCACCTTGTTCTACGGCATGGTCCACTTTTGCCATGACGCTCTCCAAAGCACGTTTCTCTACCAGTGGTCCCATGTCGGCATCCTTGACGATGGCAGGATTTCCTACTTTTACAGCCTGGAATTTCTTGACAATTAGTTTGGTAAACTCTTCCTTGATGTCCTTGTGTACATAGACACGCTCTGCATTGTTGCAAATCTGCCCGCTATTGCCGATACGTGATTCAAGGATTGCCTGAGCAGCCAACTCAAGGTCGGCATCCGGGAATACGATGGCCGGGGCCTTACCGCCCAGTTCCAATGATACCTTTGTGATGTTCGGTGCAGCAGCTTCCATGATCTGTGTTCCTGCGCCAACGCTACCTGTAAGGCTGACGATTCCAACCTTCGGACTGCTTGCCATGGCGTTACCGACTACAGAGCCCTTACCTGTCACTACGTTAAACACACCAGCTGGAAGTCCAACCTCATCGACAATCTTACAGAATTCGCAGCAGTTCTCCGGAGTAAGCTGTGACGGCTTGATCACGATGGAACATCCGGCCATCAAGGCAGCACCGGCCTTACGTGCAATCAGGAAGAACGGGAAGTTCCAAGGGAGGATGCCGGCAGCAACGCCGATCGGCTTCTTGAACAGCATCATGGTTTCATTCGGCGCGTCACTCTGGATAATCTCGCCTTCGATGCGGCGTGCAAATTCTGCCATATAATCGAAGTAAGTAGCAGTTACGCCCACCTCGGTGGCTGCCAGAGCCTGTGTCTTTCCTTGCTCTCTGACCAAGATCTCCTGGAACTTGTCGAAGTTCGCACGAATACCATCAGCCAGTTTATGCAGATAAACGGCACGCTCGCATGCAGGAATCTTTGCCCATTCCTTCTGTGCCTTTACAGCAGCGTCAATGGCTTCTGCCACATCCTCTACCGTTCCGTCTGGTTGACGGCTTGTTACCTCTTCGGTTGAAGGATTTAATACCTCAATCCATTTGCCTGAACGGCTCTCAACGAACTTTCCGTTGATGTACATCTTTAAGTCTTTCATGGTTCTACTATTTTAGAATTGATGTGTTTAATTTTAGTAACCATAAATTTAAACGTTTTTAATTTGAAAATGAAATTATCCACCTTAAATTTCCTAAAAACTGATGATTCTTCAAGAGATAGAAACAGAAGTGTCAGGCCGTAAGTCCATGCCCAAATACCTATATGTCGGTATTGCCGCTTATTAATTTTATTTTGTATTTTTGCATCCGATAAACATATCGTATTATAGAACTATGAAAAAAAGTAATATCCAGTCATTGTCTTTTATGTTCTTGCTTTTAGCGGGAGTTGTCTTTTCTTCATTCTCGGGCGGTGCTGACCAAAAGCCACAAGCAGACAAGAATGTGATGTACCGTGGGGTAAAGGATACAGTAATTGTAATGACCGAGACTTTGGCTGAAGATGTAATTGGATACGAGGACGTTATTCCCTTGAAATTATTTATCCTCAAAGATAAGATTGTCAAGATAGAAGCCTTGCCAAATAAAGAAACTCCGAAGTATTTCCATTTGATAAAAGTAGAACATTTCCCGAAGTTCATCGGTATGAATGTCAAGAAGTCCTCCCCGGCAAGTGTCGATGCGGTGAGTGGGGCTACATGGACTGCTGATGCCGTGACCGAGAACATCAAGCGCGGAGTAGAATATTACCTCACACACACACTGAAATAATCAGAGGAAGAAGAGCGATACACCAATCACACTGATGAAAGCACCGATAATCTCCATCCACGTAATCTTTTGTTTGAAGAAAAGATAGGCCGGCAAGAGGATGATGATGGGGGTCAGTGCCATCAAGGTTGAGGCGATTCCAGCCTCGGTATAGTTTACGGCCATCAGCGACAGGGACACGCCGATAAAAGGCCCTGAGATGGTCGTGCCGACAGCAGCGAACATCCCTTTTTTATCTTTCAGCACAACAGGGAGGGTATGGAATTCTTTCTGGAAATACATCACGATAAGAAAGCAGATAGCCCCTGTTAATGCTCTTACCCACGTAGAGGCGAAAGGAACGAGTGTGTGAATCGTATCCATTCCTTCGGGGATGGACAATTCGTAATAGTTCATACCCATTTTGCTGAGGACCAGTCCCACACCTTGCCCGATACCCGCTCCGATGCCGAGCAACACTCCTTTTACGGGCAGTTTCAGTTCCAGCTTATGTCCTTTCTCTTTCCCTTTGTTCAGAATGGAAATGCTGATACCGCTCATCGTCACGAACATACCGAGCCATGCCTGCATGCTGAGCCGTTCGCCTAACAGGATCCAGCCGGATATGGCGGCCGCCAGTGGGGCAAGTGTCATGAATAATTGGCCGAAGCGCGAGCCGATTAAGAGATAGGAGTTGAACAGGCAGTAATCGCCAAGCACATACCCCACGAATCCGGAGAGAGAGAGCCAAAGCCATGCCTTCCCATCGGCGTAAAGAGGGAAGGGAGAGCCGGTAACGACATACATGGTTACTCCCAGGAAGATGAGAGACAGGATAAGTCGGATGACATTTAGTTGTAATGTACCGATCCGTTTACTGGCAACCTCTGCACAGACCGCAGAAATCGTCCACGAGAAAGCAACGATTAGAGAAATGATCTCTCCGATGTAGTGCATGCTGTTAGGCGACTAATTACTTCTTGAATCTTTTCTTGACATATTCCTTCAGGATATGGCAGCCTGGCTCCACCATTGCCCCATGATCAAAGCCATCTAACTCATAGAGATAGGCTTCTTTATGCCCAACTTCCTGGAAAAGTCTCCAGAAATAGGCGGTCTCCTCATAGCGGCCATAGAGTTCCAGATTACGGTCGCCCGAAACAATCAAGATAGGAGGACAGTCGGGACGAACGAAAAACAGCGGAGCATATTCGTCAATGATGGGTTGTGTAGGCTTTAATCCTTTCTTTGCCCGCACATTATAGTGTGTAACCACTTGTCCGCTGAAAGGAATCAGTGCAGCGATGCGGTCGGCATCGATATCATATTTCTTCAGCCATTCCTTGTTCAGTCCGATCATGTCGGTCAGATAACCGCCGGCCGAGTGTCCCGATACAATAATCTTTTCCGTATTTCCGCCATATTCTGCAATATGTTTGAATGTCCAGGCAACGGCAGCTGCAGCATCATCGATGCAGTCGGCTATCTCTGCTTTGTTCAAAAGGCGGTAGTTTACTGTCACGACAGCCAGACCGCTGTTTTTGAAGCCTTGTGGGATATCTTTCTCGCCGCCAATCAGTCCGCCACCGTGAAACCAAACCACTGTGACGAAGTCTTTGACGTTTTCCGGATAATAAATATCCAGTTTGCAACGACTTAACGCATATTCATTGCCTGTTGTACGGTAGGGGATGTCCTTAATTAGTTTATAATCCTGGGCCTGAATGGCGATAGTGACCATCATGAAGAGCATGAAAGCAGAAACGAGTCTTTTCATTGTCAGTGAATCTTTGATTATTGTCGGCAAATGTAACAAATTAGGTGTTATCTTCTTTAAATAGAGAAGGATATTTTTGTTTTATTCACTGAAAAGACATAAATTAGTCGGTAATTTCAAACAAATCAAATAATCATGAAAAAAATATTACTGCTTATTGCCTGCATGCTGGGTATGACGGCAACGATGTATGCTCAGACAAAGGTTGTTGCACATCGTGGCTACTGGGATACGGTAGGTTCGTACGAGAATAGTATTGCATCTTTGAACAAAGCCGGTGAGATCGGAGTGTTCGGGTCGGAGTTCGATGTTCATATCACGGCCGATGACGTGTTGGTCGTCAA
Organism: uncultured Bacteroidales bacterium; assembly: GCA_902779535.1. GTDB lineage: Bacteria > Bacteroidota > Bacteroidia > Bacteroidales > Bacteroidaceae > Phocaeicola. The sequence goes on along the minus strand of CACZBX010000004.1, from coordinate 58,262 downwards.
TCATGACGCATCTATTCAAGGAATACCTATCCAGACTTCTACGTATGCTGCCCTAAAGAACTTGGTTTTGCCTAACGGAGAAAAGTTACCGACATTGGAGGAGTATCTGGAGGCAGGAACAAAGATCCCGACGATGCGGATGGTGCTGGAGATTAAATCGAACAAACGTGTCGTGATGGAGGATCGCTCGGTGCTTGCCATCGTGAACTTGGTACGGAAATATGGCTTGGAAGACCGTACCGACTACATCGCCTTTAGTATGAATGTCTGCAAGGAACTGGTGCGGCTTGCCCCATCGGCTGAAGTCTATTACTTGAACGGTGATGTCAGTCCGGCCGATTTGAAAGCTTTGGGCATGGCTGGCCTGGATTACCATTACAGTAAATTCGTGGAACATCCTGAGTGGATCAAGGAGGCGCACGACTTAGGCTTGAAGGTGAATGTATGGACTGTCAATGACCTGGACATGATGAAGGCGTTCATCGAACAGGGTGTTGATTTCATTACGACCAACAAACCGGTAGAGTGCTTGGAATTGGTGAAATAATAACCTATCGATTAAATAGATTACCCTTGTCACCTAGGTGACAAGGGTTTTTCACACTTGTGATAAAAGCTTATCACCTATGTGATAAAGGCTTTTCACCTATGTGATAAACTTAATTTATCATGTGTATTTCATTTGTCTCTGTGGATCTCCGAATCACAAGTTTTTGCAAAAGGGCGGAAGGTAATTGACGAGAACGATAACGCTAATGTAAACTATAAATAATCAATTTGTATTTGTAGTGGCCTAGCTTGTCTAGGCCCGAATAGGATGCGGACTTTGTTTTTCTTCCTATGTGTTTGAGTTTTGTGAAGGTATTACCTTCACATTTATACAATTATTAACATTTAAATATTTGATTTATAGTGCTTTCGATTTTGTGAAGGTGTGAAGGTATATTTGAGTTTAGAGTTGCGTGTATGTGACATAATATTTCTATTTGTCCCTGTGGATCTTCGGATCCACAGGTTGATTAGCAGCGGTTCTGTGACCCGCGCGAATTAAGAATCCGCAGTTATTGTCTCGGGGATTACAAATCCCCGAGGACATACAATCCCAACGACGCAATTCCCAACTATAGGTAACTATTCTTTCTTCGCTAGATCTTCCAAGATCATCCAGCATTGGTACAAACCTCTTGGTACATGGAAGCAGCCCTTCCACTTGCCACCTTTAAGCGGAAGCAAAACTTCACCGCGGCGGTTGAGGTAGCCGTACCATTCAGGGTATTCTGGATCTTTAAAATGTGTCCATACATAGTCGTGAAGGCGATAGAACCAGTCGAGACAACGCTTGTCGCCTGTCAGCTGATAGCCTTTCAGCGTAGAAATCAGTGACTCGATGTGTACCCACCACAACTTCTGATCCCATTCCAACTGTTGTGGAGGATATCCTTTATAATCCATGAAATAATAAATTCCGTCGTATTCCTTGTCCCATCCGAAGTCGAGCATGGTCAACGTGATATCCTTAGCCTTTTCAATAAGGTCGGGACGGTTGAGGCGTTTACCAAGGTCCATGATAAACCACATGGCTTCGATGGCGTGTCCGGGTGTGACTTGCCGGCCCTCGAAGCAATCGACGAGTTGGTTGTTACTTCCGATGTTCTCAACGATGATTCCGCCAAGCTCAGGACGATAGAAAACATCCATTACTTCGTGAATACAGGTCTCGACGGTTTGGAGAAGAAACTGTTCATCTAGCAGCGGCTCTATCTCCAAAGCCAGGTTACATATGATCATCGGGAGGGAGAATCCCTTCAATCCGCGAGTCCCCGGGTGTAGCTTATTCCATTTCCCCTTCGGGTTGTTCATCTTCTGAAGAATGATGTCGAACGTTTGCTTGGCAATCTGAGCATATTCAGGGTTGCCTGTGGCAATACTCAGCTGTCCGAAAGCCATCGTTGCAAAGGTATATGAGAAGATATTATACGGTTCGACAAGCGGATTGCCTTGGCGATCCAGGGAGAAATACCAGTTCAAGTTCCCGTCATGACCGTATTTCTTTAGGAACTCGCCCCCTTGAATGGCGCAGTCGAGCCATTCCTGCCGTTTCTCCACCTTATTATATAGCATGGCAAACATCCACACTTCACGACCTTGAAGCCAGATAAACTTATCTGTGTCGAATACACTTCCGTCACGGTTAAGGCAGGTAAAATAACCGCCATACTCTTTGTCTTGCGAACAATTCAGCCAGAAAGGAAGTACCTTTTCGAGCAATTCGTCCTTGTATAGCTTTGATAATGTTTGAAATAACATAATTATTCTTGATTTAAGTTCGTATTAACGTTCTCGTACCCGTTAAAAGGTGAGGCCGGCAACTTCTTGTTTAAGTAGAGGAAAGAAAGGATGGCTATTGCAATGCAGGCAATGAGCAAAAGCCATGTAGCTGTCAGCCCGATTGTTTCAGCCGTCGTCTTACTCATATCTTCGATGGGCGAAGTGGCCATGACCGAAACGGAAACCGTGTTGTTCAGTACATGACCTACAATGGAGGGAAGGATACTGCCTGTACGGTAATACATCCAGCCGAATATGATACCTAAGATGGTCGCAAAGAATATTTGGGCGGGATTGGCATGAATTACGCCAAAGATGATTGCGGAAACCAAGATGGCGATGATCGGCTTGATCTTCCTGCGCAGGAGAAAACCCTCGATGCCACCCCGGAACAGCATTTCCTCGGCAATCGGTGCAATCAAAGCGATGGATAAGAACCCAAACACGTTCCGACTGAGACTGTAGAATAAATCCTCGTAGATATTGGGCAGTTCCAATAACTCACCAATGATATTGGAGGCTAGGAGTGATGCGATGACTAATGGCAAGCAGAGTAATATCGTCTTGAAAGAGGTGAACGAACCGTCTTCCGACTTAAACGATGCGTAACGGAAGAAAAGCAGGTGTGCGATCATCAGTAGGCCGGATACGACCAGAGCCACGGCTGACGCATAAATGGTTGCATGATTTCCGCCGATGTTCAAGGCATGAAACAAGAGTTGAAAACCATATGTACAAAGTAATTGATACAAGAAGAAATAACAAACCAGTTTAAAGGGAACCCATGCCAACTGAAACTTTTCTTTATTGAAGTGCATAATAATATAATTAGGTGTCAAAGAATAGACAAAAATAAACATCTTTTTTTTTATTCCAAAAAATTTGCTAAATGATTTTAAATGATTACTTTTGCACCCGCATTTTAAAAGAAAGTTATTTTTAAGGAGAAAAGAAA
>CACZBX010000004.1:0-54957 GCA_902779535.1 uncultured Bacteroidales bacterium | reverse complement strand
AGCTTGTGGTAATGCAAACAAGAATGCAGAAAATGCTGAGAACGTTGAGAATGCAGCTGTAGAAGCTGTTGAAACTGTAGAGAAGAAAGCCGCAACCGTTGAGGCTGCTGCTACTGAAACTGTAGATCAGATTCAAGCTAAGATTGATGAGCTGAAGGCTTTGGGTGATAAGATTTCTGAAGAACAAAAGGCTCAGTTGGCTAAGTTGGAAGCTGCTATTAAGGATGCTCAGGCTAAGGCTAATGAACAAGTAGAAGCTGCTAACCAGAAAGTAGAAGAGACTGCTAAGAAGGTTGACGAAGTAAACGAGGCTGCTAAGAACCTTAAGGATGCTGCCAAAGGTACTGTTGACGCAGTAAAGAATCTTGGTAAGTAATAACTGACTATAATTGCAGAGATTGAGGGCATGTCGATTCCGATATGCCCTCTTTTATTTCCCTTTGAATAGTATTTTTTCTTTTTTGATTACTCTCTTCTGTTTTTTACCCATATATTTTGTAAATTTGTACAAAGAAAATTTTATGTGTACTACCATGAAAAAGTTTTTTGTATTTGTTTGTTTGCTGTCGTTGAGTTTAACAGGGGTAAATGCTCAATGGAAACCGGCAGGAGAAAGGATTAAAACCCAGTGGGGCGAACAGTTGAATCCTCAGAATGTACTGCCTGAATACCCTAGACCAATAATGGAACGGCCTGATTGGAAAAACCTGAATGGCTTATGGGAATATGCGATTGTTGATAAGGGAAGTAACTTGCCAAAGAGCTTTCAAGGAGAGATACTGGTTCCCTTTGCCGTAGAATCTTCATTGTCGGGCGTCGGAAAGTTGATGGGAAAGGATAAAGAGCTGGTTTATAAGCGTCAGTTCGAGGTCCCGGCAGCATGGAAAGGCAAACAAGTCCTTCTTCACTTCGGTGCTGTCGACTGGAAAGCCGAAGTGTGGGTGAACGATATAAAGGTGGGAAGTCATACTGGCGGCTATGCTCCGTTCTATTTTGATATAACTGCTGCATTGCAGAAGAGTAACACGCTGACCGTTCGTGTTTGGGATCCTACTTCGGATGGCTATCAGCCGAGAGGTAAGCAAACCAATAACGCATCTGGCATCTGGTATACGCCTGTCACGGGCATTTGGCAGACTGTATGGCTGGAACCGGTAGGCAAAGTTCATATTGCCGACCTTCGCACAACCCCAGACATTGACGGACATCAGTTGAAAGTGAAAGCTGTGGTATGTGGTGCTACGCCAGCCGACTTGGTTGAGGTTTCCGTTTATGATGGTAATCAGAAAGTTGCAGGCGGAAAGAGCATCAACGGGGAGGAAATCAATGTCGAAATGCCGGAGAATGCCAAGTTATGGTCGCCCGACAGTCCTTTCTTATATACGATGAAGGTGTCGTTGAAACGTGATGGTAAGGTGATGGACGCTGTTGACAGCTATACAGCCATGAGAAAGTACTCAATTAAGCGTGAACAAGACGGCATCGTGCGGATGGAGCTGAACAACAAGCCTTTGTTCCAGTATGGTCCGTTGGATCAAGGTTGGTGGCCGGATGGATTATACACGGCACCGACGGACGAAGCGTTGAGATATGATGTTCAGAAGACAAAGGACTTCGGATTCAATATGATTCGTAAGCACGTAAAGGTAGAGCCTGCACGGTGGTATATGCACTGCGACCAGCTCGGCATCATCGTTTGGCAAGATATGCCTAGTGGAGACAAGAGTCCGGAATGGGTGAATAGACGCTATTTCGATGGCCGCGAACGCGTACGCTCTGCCGAATCTGAGGCCAACTATCGGAAAGAATGGAAAGAGATCATCGACTTCCTTTATAGCTATCCTTGTATCGGTACTTGGGTTCCGTTCAATGAGTCTTGGGGACAGTTTAAGACTGAAGAGATTGTGGAATGGACGAAGTCGTACGACCCTTCTCGATTGGTGAACCCGGCTAGCGGCGGTAATCATTACCAATGTGGCGATATACTCGACTTGCATAACTATCCTGCACCTGAGATGTATCTGTATGATGCAGCACGAGCAACCGTCTTGGGTGAATATGGTGGTATCGGATTGGTTATCAAAGACCATATCTGGGAACCGGACCGCAACTGGGGCTATGTAAAGTTGAACTCTTCGAAAGAAGCTACGGACGAATACGTGAAGTATGCAGAGATGTTGTATGACTATATTGCAAAAGGCTTCTCAGCCGGCGTATATACGCAAACCACGGATGTGGAAACAGAAATAAATGGTATCATGACCTACGATCGGAAAGTAATCAAACTGGAAGAAAACCGTATTCGTGCTATCAACCAGAAGATTTGTAAGTCTTTGGATAAATAATAAATACTTAAAGATATGAAATGGATACATGTGATGTTGGGAGCATTGCTCGTGGGAATGACCGCCTGCAGGCATAATGAATCGTTGGAATCAACGAAAGTAACGTATTATACCAATCCGGTGGTCCCTTATAGCCTGCCTGACCCAACCATCTTGCAAGAGGGTGATCAGTTCTATCTGATGGCAACGGAGGATATACACAACGTGCCTATCTTGCGTTCTTCCGATTTGATTCATTGGACGGAGATCGGAACGGCCTTCACGGACGCTACTCGTCCTACTTTCGAGCCGGGAGGTGGTATCTGGGCACCCGATATCAACAAGATAGGTAAGAAATATGTGATGTACTACTCGATGTCGAAGTGGGGAGGCGAGTGGACGTGCGGCATTGGCGTTGCCTCTGCCGACAAACCTGAAGGCCCTTATACGGATCATGGCATGCTGTTCCGCAGTAACGGCATCGGTGTGCAGAACTGTATCGATCCTTGCTTCGTACATTCAGAGAATAAGAATTTCTTGTTCTTCGGCAGTTTCCATGGAATCTATTTCGTTGAACTATCCAAAGATGGCCTGTCTGTCTTGTCGGGAGAGACTCCGCTTCAGGTAGCAGGCAATGCGTATGAAGGAACTTATATTCATAAGCGTGGAAACTACTACTATTTATTCGCTTCCATCGGGACTTGCTGCGAAGGGACAAAGAGTACGTATACCACAGTCGTGGCACGTTCTGAGAATCTGTTTGGACCGTATGTGGACAAACATGGGAATCGTATGATGGATAATAACCACGAAGTCCTCATTCACAAGAACAATATGTTTGTCGGGACGGGACATAACTCGGAGATTGTGACCGACAAGAAAGGGAATGACTGGTTTTTCTATCATGCCTATGAGGCAAATAACGCGAAGAAAGGACGCGTCCTGATGATGGACCGAATCATCTGGGAAGACGGATGGCCGAAAGTGGAGGGCAGTGTGCCTGCCTTGCAAGCGATTGCTCCTTCTTTCTGATAAAATAAAAACGAGTGAGGTCTTTCCTCACTCGTTTTATATTTCATAGACATTGATATATCCGTGCATGACCGCGTAAATGGTCAGCCCGGAAACCGACTTGATGCCGAGTTTCTCTTGGATATTCTTCCGATGCGAAATGACGGTAGTCAGACTGATGTGGAGCTCTTCTGCAATCTCCTTATTTATAAAGCCTTTTGTAATCAAAATCAGTACCTCTATCTCACGCTTTGAAAGCAATTCAGGCTCGGTCACGTTTTCTTGTACGGGTGTCCGATGTTGATGTCCATGCTTATATAGATGCAGGATATCTTTCGTAAGATTCTTTTCGCTCTGATAGGTGTTGATGGTATACAGCCCTTGAAGCGTTGCCGGTTTTTCACCTTCTGTCAGCACGATCGTGCGCATCTTCCTCGGCAGGAAGAAGGCTGCATGATTGAAGTAAACCTGTGAGGAAACGAAAAAGTGGGCATACGTTTCACATGTCTCGTCCTCGAACTCCTCGAAAGAGGAGAAAATACGTACGGCTGCTGTGGGAATGATATCTTCCACAATCTCTTTGAGTGCCAGGCAGCTGAGCGTATTGGGATCGATAATGGCTATTTCAAGTTTATGGTCTTTCATCATAATGCTTCTAAATAATGAACGGCTGCCTCTGCGCACCGTTCTCCGTCAATACCAGCTGAAACAATTCCTCCAGCGTAGCCCGCACCTTCTCCGCAAGGGAACAAGCCGGCGAGGGAACAATGCTGTAATGTTTCCTTATCACGAACAATCCGAACAGGAGCGGATGTCCTTGTCTCAATGGCAATCACAGTAGCCTCATTGGTAAGGAACCCATGGCTGCTCTTCCCAAACTGAAGGAATCCTTGTTGAAGCCTACTGCTGATAAACTTAGGAATCCAGAAATGAAGCGGAGAGGAGATTAGGCCCGGAGCGTACGAACTATCGGGCAAGTCGAAACTCAGTCGCTTGTTCACAAAGTCGGACATACGTTGGGCTGGAGCCGTTTGCCGCATATTGCCTTGTTGCCAACATGCTTGTTCCAATGCTTCTTGGAATTGCATCATGGCCAAAGGCGTGTCTTCAAACTTGCTGTCGTTAATCTGCATGTCGGGATTGCCAAGGTCTTCGGGATGTAACTCCACAACCATACCAGAGTTACTCCAACGGCCTCCACGGTTGCTTGGACTCATGCCGTTGACAACAATTTGATGAGGACCGCTTGCTGCAGGGACAACAAATCCGCCCGGACACATACAGAAACTATACACGCCTCGTCCTTCTACCTGAGTGACAAAGTTATATTCGGCAGCAGGAAGGTAGGCACCTCTCCCGTTTTTGTTGTGATATTGTATCTGGTCGATGAGCATAGCCGGATGTTCCAGGCGGACACCGACGGCTATTCCCTTTGCCTCAATATCGACTTGGTGGTCGTACAGCCATTGATAAACATCTCTTGCTGAATGACCGGTAGCCAGGATTACAGGGCCGAAGAATTGTTTTCCGGTTTGTGTTTCTATGCCGATAACCTTCTGATTCTGAATAATCAGTCCGGTCATCTTCGTTTCGAAATGTACTTCTCCACCACATTCAAGGATCGTGTTCCGCATATTCTCAATCACTCGTGGCAGCTTATCCGTGCCGATATGTGGGTGGGCATCGATGAGAATCGAGGTGGATGCCCCATGCTGACAGAACACGTTCAATATCTTTTCTACGTTTCCACGTTTCTTACTTCGGGTATATAGCTTGCCATCGGAGTATGCACCGGCACCTCCTTCTCCGAAACTGTAGTTACTTTCCGGGTTTACCTTATGGTCTTTGGTAATCTTGGCAAGGTCGACTTTCCGGTCACGAACATTCTTCCCTCGTTCTACGACGATCGGACGAATTCCCAGCTCAATCAATCGCAGGGCGGCAAAGAGTCCACCGGGACCTGCACCCACGACAATGGCTTGTTTCTTTCCTTCGACCGGTTTATATTCGGTCGGAGTGAAGCCTTGGTCTTTGGGCAGCTCATGGATATATAGGCGTACGGTAAGGTTCACAAAGATATTCCTTTGTCGGGCATCAATGCTTCGCTTGAGAATACGGATCGCGTTAATGGTCCGGATATCCAGTCCTTTCTCCCGACCGATATATTCCTTTATAAGCTCTTCACTCGAGGCCTTATGCGGATCTAAGCGTATTTGATATTCTTGAATCATACTTTCTGTTTAACCAAATAGAGCACGGAATGCTTCTTCTACTTTTCTGACCGGTATTAATTGAATCTTCCATTTCTTGGTATCCAATCCTTGCATATTGTGCTTAGGAAGAATCATTCGGGTGAATCCCAACTTCTCCGCTTCGCTGATGCGTTGTTCAATACGGTTCACCGGTCGTATCTCACCACTTAAACCAATTTCGCCAGCCATGCAGATATCGCGCTCAATCTCCACATCCATATTGCTGGACAGGATGGCACTGATCACGGCTAAGTCGATAGCAGGATCGTTGACGCGTAATCCGCCTGCGATATTCAGAAAGACATCTTTCTGGGCAAGTTTGAAGCCGACTCGTTTCTCAAGGACTGCAAGCAGCATGTTCATCCGGCGCAAATCAAACCCGGTTGATGAACGTTGCGGATAGCCATAAACGGCAGAGCTTACCAAGGCTTGAACCTCAATCAAAAAAGGACGGACACCTTCGATAGCTGTTGCGATGGCTACGCCGCTCATGCCTTCGTTATCGGCACTAAGCAGGAGTTCGGACGGATTCGGTACTTGGCGTAAGCCATCTTGCCGCATCTCGTAGATTCCCAACTCGGCAGTACTGCCAAATCGGTTCTTGATACTGCGGAGAATGCGATACATATAGTGCTGGTCACCCTCAAATTGCAGGACGGTGTCGACGATATGTTCCAATACCTTTGGCCCGGCAATGCTTCCTTCCTTATTGATATGTCCGATAAGGATGACCGCTGTGTTGGTCTCTTTTGCAAACTTTAGGATCGAAGCGGCACATTCCCTTACTTGTACCAGACTGCCTGGCGAAGAGTCGACGGTTTCCGTACTGATGGTTTGGATAGAGTCGATCACAACAATGTCCGGCTGGGTATTTTTGATATGGACATAGATTTGTTCCAAGGATGTCTCACATACGATCAGACAATCGGAAGGCCCGTGTGTAATTCGTTCTGCCCGTAGCTTGAGTTGACGCTCACTTTCCTCTCCCGACACATAGAGTATTTTCTTTTCTGGAATACGCAGTACGGTCTGGAGTATCAACGTTGACTTACCGATGCCCGGTTCGCCGCCTAACAAGACCAAGGATCCGGGGACGAGACCTCCACCGAGCACGCGGTTCAGTTCGTCATCGTGCATGGAGATACGCGTTTCATCGCCACCGACAATCTTGTCGAGAGTCTGTGGCTTGTTCTTTTCGCGCTCTATGCCACCGGCATACTGGCGGGTGGTTGGCTGTTTTCGAATAATTTGTTCGACATACGTGTTCCACGCCCCGCAAGCAGGGCATTTACCAATCCATTTAGGTGATTCTGCACCACATTGGCTGCACACATATACTGTCTTATCTTTTGCCATCCTTCTATTTTTGTCCAAAAGTAATAAAAAAATTTCAGATTTCTTGGTTTGTTAGGGCTGATTAACAAAAGTTGTAGTCCTTTCTCTCACGGCCAACTTTCAACTACCCGGTTAATGTTTTCTTTTAGGGATAAATATTCCCTTTTGTCTTTTGTATTTGGAAAAAATTATATCTTTGCATCTGTAATAGATAATTTAATAGTTTTAATAAATAACCTTTTCAAATGAACGTTAAGAATTTATGTTTAGCAGTGGTTGGATTTGCTTTGATTGGCTTGACCGCTTGCACTTCGAAAAATGACAAGACTTGCCAAAACGAAGTTAAACCGATTGAAGTGGCTGTTCCTGAACGGCCGGCCGGACAACAGGATGTTATTCAGTTGACAACACCTAAGTTGGACACGGTTCGTGTTGGTTTTGTTGGATTGGGTATGCGTGGCCCTGGTGCCGTACAGCGCTGGACTCATATTCCTGGTACGAAAATCGTCGCTCTTTGTGATGTAGAACCTGATCGCGTGGCTAAGGCTAACGAAATATTAGTGAAAGCGGGTTTGCCAAAGGCTGCTGAATATAGTGGAAGTACGGAGGTTTACAAGGAATTGTGTGACCGTGACGATATCGACATCGTTTATATTGCTACCGACTGGATTCATCATGCGCCAATTGCTATCTATGCAATGGAAAAAGGAAAACATGCTGCCATTGAAGTTCCTGCAGCAACTTCTTTGCAGGAGTGCTGGGACTTGATCAATACTTCAGAACGTACACGTAAGCACTGTATGATGTTGGAGAATTGTGTTTACGACTTCTTCGAACTGACTACTTTGAACATGGCTCAGAAAGGCTTGTTCGGTGATATCCTGCACGTGGAAGGTTCTTATATCCACAACTTGAGTGATTTCTGGGGAGATTACTGGAACAACTGGCGTCTCGACTTCAACCGTAAGCACAAAGGTGACGTTTATGCAACACACGGATTCGGCCCTGCTTGTCAGTTGCTGAATATCCACCGTGGTGATCGCCTGAAGACATTGGTTGCTATGGAATCTATTCCGGCAACTGGTCCTGAACTGGTAAAGAAATATAGTAATGAGGATGGCTCTGACTTCAAGAATGGTGACCATACAATGACGATTATGCGTACCGAAAAGGGAAAGACGATCTTGATCGAGCATGATGTGATGAATCCTCGTCCTTATAGTCGTATGTATCAGTTGACTGGTACGAAAGGTTTTGCTAACAAGTATCCTGTAGAACAGTATTGCTTCATGCCGGAACAGGTTGATGAGAAGGTCGTTCCAAATCACGAGAACCTTTCTGCTCACTCTGCAGTTCCTGTTGCTGTGAAAGATGCGATGATGCAGGAATACAAGCATCCGATCCACCAAGAAATCGAGGAAATTGCTAAGCAAGTTGGCGGTCATGGCGGTATGGACTATGTAATGGACTACCGTTTGGTTTACTGCTTACGCAATGGTTTGCCTCTGGATATGGACGTTTACGACTTGGCTGAATGGAGTTGTGTAGGCGAGCTTGGTGCTATCTCAATCGAGAACGGAAGTGCTCCGGTTGCTGTTCCAGACTTTACACGCGGTGCTTGGAACAAAGTAGATGGATATCATCATCAATTTGTTAAATAATTCATTATTTTGATTTAGATTAAAAGCTGAGGCTGCTTTCCTTGTGGAAGGCATCCTCATTTATTTCTCCGTAGATAAGGCCAGTGGTAAGGCCAGAAGGGTAGAGAATGTTTTGACGCTGGATGAAAACGAAATAAGGACACTGAATTTATCCGATTACTTGGGAAAAACCTACACCTTGACGAAAAAGAGAGGTAAATTATTGCATCAGATATAATTATTCATTATTTTGCGAAAAATAATAAGAATATGAATCGTAGGGAATCTTTGAAAATAATGGGTAGCATACCTTTCTTGGCTTTTGGAGGAGTCAACTTCATCGAAGCCAAACAAACAAAAAGAAGTAGACGGGCATTTGCTTCCACACCTAAGAATATCATCCTGGTATTGGCCGACGGTATGGGTGTAGCCCAATGGCAAGCAGGAGCCATAGGCAATGGAGGAAGCCTTCAGGTAGGCAGAATGACACATGCCGGTTTGATGACTACCAACCCTTTGGACTCTTTTTGCGGTGATGCTCCATCTCATTGCACCGCATTGGCCTGTGGCATCAACAGCCATAAAGGTGCCGTAGGAGTGGACAAGGACAACCAGCCTGTGAAGAACATCATCGAAATGGCCAAAGAGGCTGGTATTGCTACTGGCATCGTGTCAAGCAATACATTGGTGGAAGGTAGTAATGTGCCTTTTATCGGACATAGTAAGAACCGCATGATGACAGACGAGATTACGGCTCAGTATGTTGATACGGGTGTGGATGTGTTTATCGGTGCGGGCGAGGGTTTCTTTACCCATAGTGTGAAAGGATTCGGTCCTCCTACCGGTGCAGCAAGAGCCCCTCAAGGTGGAGGTGGGTCTCAGATGACTTTCGAGCCTCGTGCCGACAAGCGTGACCTCTTAGAAGAGTTGAGGCAGAAGGGGTATCAGGTACTGCATTCGTGGGAAGAAATCAAGCAAGTGAGAAGCGGCAAGGTGGCTGGCTTTACCCATAAGGTTCAAATACCTAACTTAGCGAACGGACGAGATCCCAATATGTATCCTGATGAGGTGTCATTGGCCCTGAACTTGCTTTCTCAAAATTCCAAGGGTTTCTTCCTGATGACCAGCAGTATGTTTGTGGACCGTGCTTCTCATAACAGCCAGACGGAACTGCTCGTCAAAGAAGTTATCAATCTGGACATGGCGATAGGAAGAGCGTTGGATTTTGCCGACAAGCATGCCAATACGTTGGTTATTGTGGCAGGTTCTCCTGAAGCTTCTGGCATGACTCTGGTGGGCGGTGACATCCAAAACCGAAAGGTGGAAGCCAAGTGGACGATGCCTGGTATGGCTAACCATTCTGGCATTATGGTACCTTACTTTGCTTATGGTGCTGGAGCCGAGCAGTTTGGTGGAACCATGCTGAACACACAACTTTTTGAGCAAATGAAATCTTTGCTGAATTTATAAAGTTTGCCACTTGGGTGCCAACCAGGGACCCAGGTTCTATTTCGACAAAATGAGAGAATGATTTATTGGTATCTTTCTTGATGGTATAGCAAGCAAATGCTTCGTGAAAAATATCGAATAGGCTGTCGTATCTTGTGATAAGACAGCCTATTTCCGTTCTCTTTTATGACCAGAATGTTCTTTTATCACAAAAAAATGAGAAAAAGTGATAAAAAGTATCGAAGAATCTGTATCTTTGTCACCAGAAGCAAGACAGAAGTCAGTCTTTGCAACCTTTTAGTAACGTTGAGATGACAGCATTCTATCTACATCAAATGTACGTTTCCATGCGAATGTGCTCATGGTCCATGGATATGCCCTTCCGGGCAGAATGATAATTATGCGGTTCTACGTGAATCACGCTTACCGGCGTAAGCAAACAATTCCTTATTTCCTTTTTACTCATCAGAGTTTTAAAACGTACAATTCATGAAAGTAATGAAATTCGGCGGAACATCGGTCGGTTCCGTACAAAGTATATTGAGTGTCAAACAAATAGTTGAGGCTGTTGAGGGACAAGTCATCGTAGTCGTTTCGGCCTTAGGCGGGATTACGGACAAATTAATTTTTGCTTCGGAGCTGGCTTCGAAGGGAGATGATAGCTTCGAAAAAGAATATCAGGAGATTGTCAACCGACATATCGAGATGGTATATACGGTCATCCCGGCAGGAGAAGCCCGCACGACATTGGTAGGTAAGGTAAACGAGTTGCTGAACGAATTGAAAAATATCTTCCAAGGTATCTACCTTATTCGCGACCTCTCACCGAAAACATTGGCAACGATCCTTAGTTACGGCGAGCGTCTCTCATCGCTGATTGTCGCTTCGTTGATAAAGGATGCTGTCTGGTACGATTCCCGAAACTTTATCAAGACAGAAAAAAAACGGGATAAGCATATCCTCGACTCCGAACTGACGAATCGGTTGGTGAAAGAGACTTTCAAGGAGCTGCCTAAGGTGGCTTTAGTACCTGGCTTTATCTCGACAGACAAGCAGACCGGTGAGATTACAAATCTCGGAAGAGGCGGTTCCGACTATACCGCTTCTATTATTGCAGCCGCCTTGGATGCAGAATGTTTAGAAATCTGGACGGATGTGGATGGTTTCATGACTGCCGACCCACGGGTCATCAATACGGCATACACCATCAACGAGCTGAGTTATGTTGAGGCCATGGAACTTTGTAACTTTGGTGCGAAAGTAGTCTATCCGCCAACCATCTATCCGGTTTGTCATAAGAATATTCCTATTTGGGTAAAAAACACATTCAACCCTGAAGGCTCAGGTACCGTCATCAAGCAGAAGGTTGATTCGGGCAATAAGTTGATTAAAGGTATCTCTTCCATCAACGATACCAGTTTGATCACGGTTACAGGTTTGGGTATGGTGGGTGTTATCGGTGTGAACTATCGCATCTTCTCGGCTCTGGCAGGAAGCGGCATCAGCGTGTTCTTGGTGGCTCAGGCTTCGTCCGAGAACAGTACATCCATCGGCGTGCGGAATCAGGATGCCGATTTGGCTGCAGAAGTACTGAACGAGGAGTTTGCCAAAGAAATTGAAATGGGCGAGATGAGCCCGGCCATCGTACAACGGAACTTGGCAACAGTCGCTGTCGTCGGAGAAAACATGAAACTGGTACCGGGTATTGCCGGAAAACTCTTCGGTACATTGGGACGAAATGGTATTAGCGTGATTGCCACCGCTCAAGGTGCCAGTGAGACAAATATTTCTTTTGTCATCGACCTGAAGTCACTTCGCAAGGCCTTGAACGTCATTCACGATTCGTTCTTCCTGTCCGAATACCAGGTGCTGAACCTCTTCATCTGTGGTATTGGTGCCGTAGGAAATAGCCTGATCGAACAGTTGCGACAACAACAGGAGAAGTTGGCCAACGAACGGAATCTGAAATTGAACGTGGTCGGAATTGCGAATGGTCATCAGGCTCTCTTTACACGCGATGGGATCGACCTGAAGGATTATCGCAAGCAGTTGGAAGAAAAGGGCATTCCTTCCTCAAGGAAAGTGCTTCGCGATGAGATTATCGGAATGAACATCTTTAATTCCGTCTTCGTGGATTGTACGGCCAGTGCCGAAGTCGCTTCATTGTATCACGACTTCCTCTCACACAATATCTCGGTGGTCGCAGCCAACAAAATTTCGGCGTCTTCTGACTATGCAACGTATAAGTCGTTGAAGACTGAATCCGTTCACCGTGGCGTGAAATACCTCTTCGAGACGAATGTTGGTGCCGGACTGCCGGTGATTAACACGATTAACGACTTGATAAACAGCGGTGACCGCATCCTAAAGATTGAGGCTATCCTAAGCGGCACACTCAACTATATCTTTAATACAATAAGTAAGGATGTACCTCTGAGCCTGGCTGTACGCAGAGCAAAGGAGGAACGTTACTCGGAGCCCGATCCTCGCATCGATTTAAGCGGAAAAGATGTCATCCGTAAGCTTGTTATTCTGGCACGTGAGGCTGGCTATGTACTCGAACAGGCTGATGTCGAGAAACATCTCTTCATTCCAAACGATATCATGGAAGGCACGATCGACGAATTCTGGAAGAACCTCCCAAGTCTGGATGCCTCCTTCGAACAACGTCGCGCACAACTTGAACAAGAACACAAGCGCTGGCGCTTCGTGGCGAAGTTTGAAGAGGGGAAGGGTAGTGTTTCGTTGGTAGAAGTCGAGAAGTCGCATCCTTTCTATAGCCTGGAAGGAAGCAATAACATTATCTTGCTGACAACCGAACGGTATAAGGAGTATCCGATGATGATTCAGGGCTATGGAGCCGGAGCGAGCGTAACAGCAGCCGGAGTCTTTGCCGATATCATGCGGATTGCCAATATCTAAAAACGGATTGTTTTGGGTTTATCACCAAGGTGAAAAAAGTTTATCACCCGGGTGACAAAGGTTTGTCACTAAGGTGATAAACTTAATTATGATTGAAAGTGAGTTAGATGTTCTTTACTTTCATCAAGTATTCCGCGATTTGGACTGCATTGAGTGCAGCACCTTTCTTGATTTGGTCGCCGACAACCCAGAAAGTGAGTCCGTTCTCGTTGGTCAGGTCTTTGCGAATTCGTCCTACATAGACAGGATCTTTTCCGGCGAGGAACAAAGGCATCGGATATTCCAGTTTTGCGGGATTATCCATAACGACAAGACCTTCGCCTTTCTCGAATGCTTCTCTGGCTTGCTCAGGAGAAACTGGCTCAACGGTCTCTACCCACACACTTTGTGAGTGTGAGCGGAGGGCAGGTACACGGACACACGTAGCACTGACCTTCACATCCGAGTGCATGATCTTGCGTGTCTCGTTGTACATCTTCATCTCTTCTTTCGTGTAGCCGTTGTCGGTGAAGACATCGACCTCAGGAATCACGTTGAATGCCAGTTGGTACGGGAATTTGCTGACTGTCACTGGTTCGTTGGCCAAGACCTGACGGTATTGTTCGTACAGTTCGGCCATTGCAGCGGCACCGGCACCACTGGCTGCTTGGTAAGTGGATACGTGAACCTTACGGATATGTGACAGACCCTCGATGGCTTTCAAGGCAACAACCATCTGGATCGTCGTGCAATTGGGATTGGCGATGATACCACGTGGACGATTCAGTGCGTCTTCAGGATTCACCTCAGGAACAACCAGAGGCACATCGCTGTCCATACGGAAAGCACTTGAATTGTCGATCATAACGGTTCCGTGTTTCGTGATGGTTTCGGCGAACTCTTTCGAAGTACTGCCGCCGGCAGATACAAAAGCAACATCAATCCCTTTAAAATCATCATTGTGCTGAAGAAGTTTGACTTCAATCTCCTTTCCTCGGAAAGGGTACTTCCGTCCGGCACTACGTGTCGAACCAAATAAAACCAACTCGTCGATAGGGAAATTTCGTTCGTCGAGGACACGCAGGAACTCTTGTCCTACGGCTCCACTTGCACCAACAATTGCTACTCTCATTTTCGTTTAGAATTAGTAATGTATATTAAACTGTATTTCGCAGCAAAGTTATGACATTTTAAAAAGAAATGAAATAAAATGATAGCAAACTTGAATGGTTTAAAGTATTTTGTCTTTTTGAAAGTCAAGTGGTGTGGTTGAAAAGTCTTGATAAATTTGGCTTTCCTAGGGATTTGTGCTATCTTCGCAGTAAATATTGACGAATGGATTTCACGAGCTTCACATCTCAACTGCCGATTACTGATCCCACTTGGATATTCTTCCTGGTGTTGCTCATTATTTTGTTTGCTCCTCTTGTCATGGGCAAGTTACATATCCCTCATATCGTGGGAATGATACTTGCCGGTATGCTGATTGGAAAGCATGGCTTGAATCTTTTGGAATTTGATGATAGTTTTGAACTGTTCGGAAAGGTCGGCATGTACTATATTGTCTTTCTGGCCGGACTGGAACTGGATATGGACGACTTTAAGAAGAACCAGCTGAAAGGAATTACCTTCGGCCTTTTGTCGTTTTCCATTCCGATGGTAATCGGTACCTTTACCAGCTTGACCATCCTTCATTATGGGGTTGCATCCTCGCTGTTATTGGCGAGTATCTATGCCAGCAATACGCTGATTGCCTATCCGATCATCAGCCGGTATGGCTTGTCTAGGGAGCCTTCGTCGAGCATTTCCATCGCCGCTACGATCATTACGGTCTTGTTTGCACTGATTATTCTGGCAGTCATTGGCGGAACCTATAAGACAAGTGATGGTAGTGCTTGGTTCTGGTTGTGGTTATTGGGAAAGGTTGTCATCCTTTCGTTCCTGATTATCTTCTTCATGCCTCGGTTATGCCGTTGGTTCTTTCGTCGGTACAATGATGCCGTCATGCAGTTTGTCTTTGTTCTCTCGATGGTGTTCTTGGGAGCGGCGCTCATGCAACTCGTCGGCATGGAAGGAATTTTGGGCGCTTTCCTGGCCGGCTTGGTGCTGAACCGTTATATTCCTCACGTATCTCCGTTGATGACCCGACTGGAGTTTGTTGGAAATGCCTTGTTCATCCCTTATTTCCTTATCGGAGTCGGTATGATCATTGATATTCGCAGCATGCTGGTAGGCGGAACAGCCTTGAAGGTGTCGGTGGTGATGACCGTTGTCGCCGTTATTGCCAAGTGGATACCTGCTTATTTGACGCAGAAGATCTTTAAGATGAAGGTGGTAGAGCGCCGTATCTTATTCGGTATGACCAATGCTCATGCTGCGGCTGCCTTAGCCGCTGTGCTGATAGGCCATGACATTGTGATGGAGAATGGTGAACGCTTGCTGAACGATGATGTGTTGAATGGTACGGTTGTGCTGATTCTGATAACGTGTATCGTAAGTTCCATTGTGACGGATCGGGCAGCGAAGAAGATTATCACCGAGTCGCAGTCGGATGATATACAGAAAGAGAAGAAAGAGCATGAGTGTTATCTGATTCCGGTTGCAAATCCTGAGACCATCGACGGACTGGTTGAGATGGCCTTGACACTTCGTAAGACAAAAGAAACACCCATCGTGGCTCTTAGCGTTGTCGACGATAGCAATGCCTCAGAAAGTAAGGTGAGAGCCTGCCAACATAACTTGGAGCGAACGGCAAAGGCGGCAGCCGCGGCTGACGCTGCGGTAAAGACTGTGCTTCGCTATGACATGAATATAGCACAGGGAGTCATTCATACGATGAAAGAACATCGTGCAACGGATGTAATCATCGGTTTGCACCGGAAGACAAAGATGGTTGATTCGTTCTTTGGCATGTTCACCGAGAGCTTGTTGAGCCAGACACATCGGCAGATAATGATAGCAAAGCTACTGATGCCGGTCAATACACTGCGTAGGATTATTGTTGTCGCCCCGGAAAAGGCAGAATACGAAGTTGGCTTCACGAAATGGGTGTTGCAACTGTGTCGTATGAGTGAAGAACTGGGATGCAGAATTCATTTCTATGCCATGCGCAACACATTAATCCAGTTGCAGCGTTTTATCCAACACCGTCACATAGGACGAGAGGCAGAATTCTCGGAGATGGACGACTGGGAAGAACTGATGTCGTTGGCAGGACAAGTAGAACACGACCACTTGTTCGTCGTCGTCTCTTCACGGGCCGGTTCTATCTCATATCAGTCGTCGTTCGACAAACTACCTTCGCAAATCAGTAAGTACTTTTCGAATAATAGTCAGCTGATTATCTATCCGGATCAATATGCTGACCCTGAGAGTATCCTTTCTTTCTCGAATCCAATCGTTCAGAAAGCAACGGAATATACGCTATACGACCGTGTATCGAAATGGATATCCAGTCTGATCCGGAAAAGTGAATAATGAATAAACGACAGTCATGATAGAAATAAAAGGGATAACCAAGAGTTTTGGCAGTTTGCGAGTGTTGAAAGGCATCGACCTCTCTATAGGGAAGGGCGAGGTGGTAAGTATCGTGGGGCCGAGCGGTGCCGGAAAAACGACTTTGCTTCAGATTATCGGTACACTTGACAAGGCCGATAGCGGTTCGGTAGTGATTGACGGAACGGATGTGAGTACGTTGAAGGAAAAGGAATTGTCGGCTTTCCGTAACAAACGGGTCGGCTTTGTCTTTCAGTTCCATCAGCTTCTTCCGGAGTTTACGGCTCTCGAGAATGTGATGATTCCAGCATTGATCGCCGGCGACTCAGCATCGGACGCGAAGAAGAAAGCCATGGAGATTCTTGAAATGCTTGGTCTGAAGGATCGTGCTGCGCATAAACCATCGGAATTGTCGGGAGGAGAGAAGCAACGAGTGGCCGTGGGACGTGCTTTGATAAACCATCCCTCTGTGATTTTAGCTGACGAACCGTCGGGAAGTCTCGATACAGCCAACAAACAAGAATTACACCAACTGTTCTTTGATTTGAGAGAACGGTTGGGACAGACCTTCGTGATCGTGACGCACGATGAAGGATTGGCTGCTTTAACCGACCGCACAATTCATCTTCTGGACGGCCGGATTCATCACCAGACTGATTAAATATAGTTGATAGAGTCTTCATCAACCATCTTCTCAGGGAAGAGGTCGCGTAATATCTCTTTTGCTTTTTCTAAGTCCTCCTCGTAGACGAGAATCGGAATCTCAAAGGCCGGACATGGAATAATACTTGATATGTTCTCATCTTGTAGAATCGACATGATTCCTTGCTCACCCAGTACATCGTGTATTCGGTGGGCTTCGATTGCATCTTGGCAATAGGTAAGTATCGTAGTTTTCATGGTTGTTATATTTAATGACAGGATAAAATTAATCTTTTGAATTGATTATTCCAAATTTTTGTAAGAAAAAATCGTACTTGTCGAAGATGAGGCTGTCACCTTTGCTCTCATTGGATTTGGGTTTCTCTTCGGATTGCATTATCTTTGCAACCGAAACAGACAGATGGAAGTATGAATATTGAATTAGGAAAATATAATCAGTTAGAGGTCGTCAAGGAAGTAGACTTCGGTTTGTATCTTGATGGCGGTGACGATGGGGAAATCCTATTGCCAAGTCGGTATGTACCTGAAGGAACGAAAGTAGGAGATATGCTGAATGTCTTTATCTATCTAGATAATGAAGAACGGCTCGTCGCCACCACGCTAGATCCTTATGCTCAGGTCGGCCAGTTTGCGTATCTGGAAGTAGCCTGGGTCAACCAGTATGGAGCATTCCTGAACTGGGGATTGATGAAGGACTTGTTTGTGCCCTTCCGTGAACAGAAACTGAAGATGCAGGTGGGGCGGAAATACATCGTTCATGTTCATCTGGATGAAGAAAGTTACCGTATCATGGCTTCGGCCAAAGTGGAACACTTCCTTTCTGATGAAAAACCGGAATATAATGCCGGTGAAGAGGTCGATATTCTGATATGGCAACGCACCGACTTAGGGTATAAGGCCATTATCGACAATAAATTCAGTGGCCTGCTCTATGAGAATGAGATCTTCCAACCGATAAGCGTTGGTATGCAGATGAAAGCATTCATCAAACAAGTGCGCGAGGATGGAAAGATCGACTTGGAATTGCAGCAGGGTGGAATGAAGAAGGTGAAGGACTTCTCGGATACGTTGCTTGCCTATATCAAAGAGCAACGAGGTTTCATCCGGTTTACCGATAAGAGTGATGCTGAACAGATATACAATACGTTTGGCGTTAGCAAGAAGACATTCAAAAAGGCTGTAGGCGATCTCTATAAGCAGCGGCTTATCGTGCTGGAACCCAATGGTATCTATCTGGTAAGGAAGTAATCGGACATTGGCTATAGGCGGATTTCCCTATGAAGATTAGGGAAATTCCTTCGAACAAATGGGGAAAATCAATTGTAGGGGGATTTTTATCTCCCTACTTTTGTATCAGAGAAAAGAACAAATGTCTAACCATTAAAAAGAGAAAGTCATGAAAAAATTAACTGCACTTTGGATGATCGTTTTGATCGGTACTGTTTCAGTACAAGCAATGAGTTTGAGCACCATGCGCAGAAACGTCCGTTTCTTGACTGATCGGATGGCGTATGAATTACAGCTGACATCACAGCAATATAATGATGTATATGAAGTTAATTTCGATTTCGTATATAATGTAGATAACATCATGAATGAGGTAGTATTGGGCTATGACTATGCATTGGACAACTACTACAATCTTCTGAATATCCGCAACGATGACTTGCGTTGGATCTTGACAGATTATCAGTATCGTCGCTTCATGGACATTACTTATTTTTATCGTCCAATCAGTCTGTATCAGAATTCTTGGAGATTAGGCGTTTACAATGTATATACGAACGTGAACTTCTTCTATTTCGGTAAGCCTCATCACTATCGTACTTACCTGGGCGGTCACTATCGTACTCATTTTGGTAATCGCAGCTATTACAAAATGCATCATCATCACCGTTATCATGGCCATACCGTATTCAATGGTGCATTCCACTTGAATCGCGGACACCACGCTCCGGTTGCTCACATGGCACCAAAGGCTAAAGGCCCGGCTGCTCACAGAGCTCCAGCTGTTCGTCCGAACCATAAGAATGAAGTTTACAATGGGAATGTTCGTCGTAACAACGGCAATCACAATGTAGGCAAGAACAATACTCGCAGTGAGGTGCGTCATGACAATGGCAATGTACGCCGTCAAGGCAATCTGAACTTGAATACTCGAAATACGAATAATAGCGTTCGTCGTCAAAACGTAGTCAACAACAGCAACCGTCAAGTGGCTCGTGAGACACAACGTTCACACTCAAGCAGAAGCAGCAACGTCAGCACGCGTAGTACTGTAAGCAGAAGCGCAAGTGTTGGCAGCTCAAGCAGAAGCAATAGTTCAAACAGAAACAGTAGTTCAAGCAGAAGCGTTGGCTCAGCAAGCAGACATCGTTAAGCAAGAAGCATACAACTTTTAATTGGTTAAGTAAAGGGGATGTGTCATGATAGACACATCCCCTTCTTCTATAGACCTTCTTCTTATTTTTTTATTCAATCGGTTTCCCTTTATAGAAGTCGAGAATCTTGCTCCGGAACAGATAATCGTATTTTGCTTGAACCTGATCAGAAACTGTTCTCATCCAGTTGGTACGTGATTCATTGTATTCGGTTGCGGTAGCCATACCGTTGGCGTACTTCTCTTTGATAAGGTTGAAAGAAGCTTCAGCCGCATCCATCGCCACCTTACTGCTCTTAAACTTGCTCTCAGCAGCCACAGCGTTGTAATAGGCTTGTTGTATTTCCTTATAAAGGTTTTTCTTACTTTCCTCTAACTGCCATGAGATAGCCGAACGGTCGATACGTGCTTTCCGTATCTGATTACGTGTCTGGAAACGGTTGAAGATAGGAATGCTCAGGTTAAAACTTAAATACTTGCTGAGGTTGCGATGCCATTGTGAACTGAAACTGGGGTTTTCTATTCCCGACAGGTTGTAGTAGTTCGTTCCCATACCGGCAGAGAAACTTAACTGTGGCATCAGCCCGCTTTGAGCAATGCGAATGCTTCGTTCAGCTCCTTCCAATCGAAGCTGTGCCGCCTTGATGGAAGGCTTTATCATAACGGCTTCCTGATAGATCTCTTCCGGAAGGCTTAACGGTGGCAATATATTACCAACCTCGGGTGATACGATATGGAAGCCTTCGGGAGAAGTGAGTTCCAATAACTGACTCAGGTCTAACAAGGCCAACTCTACATTGTTGTCAGCTTGTGTTGCAGATAGCTCATCTTGTGCCACGCGAGCTTTGGCCTCATAGAGTTCGGCTTCCGATGCTTTACCTGTCTTGAAGTATGCTACCTTACGTTCTAACTGTTCTTGACTGAGCTTTACTTGGTCGTGTGCCACCTTCGCCAACTCTTCATTGAACAAGACTTGAAGATAGTAAGAGGTAACCTGCATGCTGATATCTTCTTTTGCTTTGTTCAGGTCCTCCATGGCTGCTTTCAGATTCAGTTTGCTAAGCGCAATGGTGTTGGGGATCTCCAATCCGGTGAACAGCGGAATGTTGGTGGAGACAGAGAAGTTCGAACTCTTCGTGTTCGTATCAGCATACGTGTTATCAGCTTGCAAGC
This sequence comes from uncultured Bacteroidales bacterium, assembly GCA_902779535.1. Taxonomy (GTDB): domain Bacteria; phylum Bacteroidota; class Bacteroidia; order Bacteroidales; family Bacteroidaceae; genus Phocaeicola. Next base: position 34,334 of record CACZBX010000004.1, on the reverse strand, counting down.
CGCGGCCGAAGTTGAACGACTGTCCGATATTTGCATTCAGGTTGGGCAATCGCCTCCACTTTGCCGTATTCAGTTCGACTTCCCGTTGTTCCATGTTGGCCTCCTGTTGCTTGATGCTCAGGTTATGCTCGATGGCATAATCGATACACTTTCGCAAGTCCCAGGCTTCTTGGGCAAGGGATGGCGTTCCCCACAAGGACGCAGTCAATAAGATGATATATGCACGTTTCATATTATTCTTCTTTTTGTTTACCGCGAATCACTTCATTCGCCTTCAAACCACTTTTTATTTCGATATAGATACCATCGCTCAGTCCGGTCTTCACCTCTTTCCGTTCAAACTTCTGATTCCCGTTCTCTACGTAAACGAATGTTGAATCCCCACTGAACTCGATGCAACTCTCAGGGATGGTCAGTACTTTCTCGGCATGAGCCAATACAATTTCGGCATTGGCGCTATATCCTGAACGGATCGTCACGCTGTCGGGCACCTTTATTGCAGCCTTGATTTCAAACTGGTTGGCACCGTTCTGTTCGACACCTTTTGGTGATATATATTCCAGTTTAGCGTCGAAACTCATGTTTTGTAAAGCACCTAAGGTTATCTTCACGGGAACGCCTTCGTGGATCTGTCCCACCTCGGTCTCATCAACATTCCCACGGAAGATTAAGTCGTTCATGTCAGCCACGTTGGCGATGGTCGTACCGTCGTTGAAGGTATTACTCATGATAACCGAGTTTCCGGCTTTCACGGGTACGTCGAGGATGAGGCCGTCGATGGTCGAACGAATCAGTGTACTACTGAATGAAGCACTGTTCTTTGTGATACCTTCTTTGACAATCTCCAAGTTGTCCTTGGCTGTCTGCAGCTCTTCGCGAGCCTGGCGCACGTTGACTTCACTCTTTTCGTATTCCTCGCTGCTGATAAGTTTTTGCTCGTATAAGGTTTTCATGCGGTCGAAGTCGGTTTCTGCTTGCTTGGCGTTAATGTCTGCTAAGCGAACACGGCTTTCTGCGGCATTCAGTTGTCCCAGTTCCGGAATCACCTTTACCTTGGCAATGACCTCCCCCTTCTTCACTTTCTCTCCAGCTTCCTTATAGACCACGTCGATGATACCGGAGATTTGCGGTTTGATAAGAATCTCGTCTCTCGGTTCTATCTTTCCGGTGGCAACCGTGGTCTTTTGCAAATCCTTGACCTCTACTTTTTCTGTTTCATATACAATGACCTTAGGCTTTGATTTTTGGTAAAGGAACATGAATGTTCCGATAAAAACCAAAAGGATAAGGGCAAGAATCACAAATTTGAAATACTTTTTCATATATCGTTGTTTTAATTATTCATCTCTAATTGCATCAATTGGTTTGATTGCCATGGCGCGGTAGGCAGGAAGCAAACCTGCGAGCATACCCATACACATCAACAATACGCACGATCCGATTGCCATCCAGAAACTGATCTGGAAATGTCCGGGATTATCGGTTTGTGCCGTTCCCATCTCAAGCATCTGCAAGACGAACACACCGAATAAGATACCAAACATACCGGCAAGAATGGTTAGAACCATGCTCTCGGACAGAATTTGACTTAAGATATCCACTGGTCGTGCTCCGATAGCTCTTCGAATACCAATCTCGGTGGTTCGTTCTTTCACTGTCACCATCATGATATTACTTACCCCGATGGCTCCGGCCAGCAACGTTCCCAAACCAACCATCCATGACAGGATGCGGATTCCTTCAAACAGGTTGTCGACCATGTTGAACATTGCTTCCGTATTGACCATGATGACTGCCTGTTTGTCGTCGGGGTGGATATAATGTGCTTTCTTAATCACTTGTTCTACCTTTGGAGCCACATCACTCATCAGATGACCTTTCTTTGCGGTGATACAGATGATATCCACTTCTTTTCCCCTATTGTATGCCTGTTGCATGGTGGTGATGGGAAGGGTAACACTTCGTTCGCTACCTCCGTTAATGTTCATGTTACTGGTTGACAGGCTGACGCCAATTACTTGATAATAAATTCCATCCAGTTGGATGAATTCGCCTAACGGATTTCTCTTATCTGGGAACAGTTGTTCATAGACCTGTTTACCAATGGTACAAACTTTTCGGTGATCTCTCACGTCCACATCATTGATGAAACGTCCCATTGTGATATCTTGGGCTTCAATCTTCTCATATTCCGGATAGAGTCCTTTGACGACAGAGCTAAAGGTCTTGTCTTCATAGATTGCGTTCGCTCCCCATTGCGTGATGTTCGGCGTGACCACATCTACCTCACTGACAGTCCGTTTGATCCGTTCGATGTCATCGGTATCCAGGTGCCAGGCTCTTCCTTCCTGAAAACCTTTATACGCGATGCTGGTGTTATTGTATGCAAAGATAGCCGAATTGGTTGCAAACCCTTTGAAGTTGGCCGACATCATGTCCTGCAATCCTTGTGCTCCACCCATCAGGGCGACGAGCATAAAGATTCCCCAAAAGATACCGAAAGCTGTCAATAGGCTTCGGGTCTTGTTCCGGGTAATCGTAACGAGGATTTCCTCCCATTTGTCTATATCTATCCTAAACATATTATTCTGCTCTTAATGCTTCAATAGGTTTTATCATCACCGCTTTCCGTGCAGGGAAGAAGCCGGCAAGTGTTCCAGCAATAATCAAGGTCAGTGTCGCTTGAATAGCTATGCTGATGTCGACGGTTGGATTCGAAAAGACGGTGGCTTGTGCAACACCTATATCAACGGTCTTTGTTCCCGCCACGATGTTCATGTATTCTGTAGCGGCAATTCCTGCCAACATACCTAAGTATCCGAAGATTGTGGTAATGGTAACACTCTCTACAATAATCAACCAAAGGATAGAGAGGGGCTTAGCTCCCAATGCCTTACGGATTCCGAACTCGCGAGTACGTTCTTTTACCGTAATCAGCATGATGTTGCTGACACCGACAATACCACTAAGCAACGTGAAGATACCGATGACCCAAATAGCGGTCCGAAGAATCGACATACCTGTGTCTTGTTGTTTCAATTGTTTGAACATACTCCATACCCAGATTGCTCTACGGTCGTCGGGAGCAAACTCATGTTTGGCTCCTAATGAACTACGAATCGCCTCCTCGAACAAGTCTTGTCTCTTCTCGTCAGAGATATTCTTCGTCGAGATCATGATGCTATTCAGGTCTTTTCCCTTGTTGTATATAATCTTTAAGGTCGTAAAAGGAATCATTGCCGATGGCTGCATGTTTCCTCTGTCCTCATAGATTCCCACCACTCTGTAGGCTACGCCCGATGCGTTCAGGTATTTGCCGATGACCTGGTCGTACTCATTTTGCTCGAAGAGTTGTTCCATCGTTTTTCGATGGATCACAATCACTTTTCGTTTGTTTTTGATATCCAACTCATTGATAAATCGTCCTTGCTTCAATTTATAGCCTTGAGTCGACATATAAATAGGGAAGACTCCATTCAATGTGATGTTTACGTGATGTTTATCATTGATGAGGTTGATACCACTTTGTTGAACATCTGCACCAATCTCGATGATATGGTCACCAACGGCTTTTTGAGTGACATCAATGTCTTTTTCTTCGAGAGAAATAAACCGGCCTGTCTTATATCCTTTAAAAGCTTTAGAGGTAACACCCGGATACACTTCGACCGAGTTTGCTGAAATACCTTTGATCGCATCGTTCAAGGCGTTGATCAGTCCGTTGCCTGCCCCCAGGAGGACAATCAGCATAAAGATTCCCCAAGCCACGGCAAATCCGGTGAGGAAGGTGCGTAGCTTGTTCCGCTTCAGTGTTCCGAGTATTTCTTGAAAAAGGTCGATCATGGCTATTTCATTAGTCCGGTAGTTCCAAAAGGAGAGGCTTTATGGTCAATGTTCTCCTCAATAGATTCAATGATACCGTCCTTGATGTGAATGATTTTGTTTGTTTCATTGGCTACGCCACTCTCGTGTGTAACAACCACGATGGTCAGCCCTTCATTATCATGCAATTCTTTTAATAAGTTCATTACTTCCACCGAGGTCTTGCTGTCTAGTGCTCCTGTCGGTTCGTCGGCCAGGATAATCTGTGGCTTGGTGATAAGCGCACGTGCAATGGCCACACGCTGTTTTTGTCCACCCGACAGTTCGTTAGGCATGTGGTGAGCCCAATCCTTCAATCCCAGCTTATCCAAATATTCCATCGCCATCATATTTCGTTTCTTTCTACTCACTCCTTGATAGAAAAGAGGCAGTGCAACATTCTCGAGGGCATTCTTAAATGAGATCAAGTTGAACGACTGGAAGATGAAACCTATCATCTTGTTCCGGTATTCCGCACTTTGTGTTTCGCTCAGGTTCTTAATGAGTACGTTGTTGAGGTAGTAGTTGCCTTCATCGTAGTTATCCAGAATACCTAATATATTTAATAAGGTGGACTTTCCCGATCCGGATGCTCCCATGATTGATACGAATTCTCCTTTCTCGATATGTAAGTCGATACCTTTCAGCACGTGTAAGGGAGCTCCGTTAAAATAGGTTTTATGAATCTTTTCTAAGCGAATCATTGTTTGGAACGTATTTTCTCTTTTGACGATTCAAAAGTATAAAATGTTACAGCAATTATAGAATAATTGATTAATAATTTGCTTTTTTCAAGACTTTCAGTACATTTGTACATACATTTTAAGAACTTATAAATATTAATATTATTATGGTAACAGGTATTGAAAAACCCTATGTATTGGGAATGGATATTGGCGGAACAAATTCTGTTTTCGGTGTTGTAGATCAAAGAGGTAATGTATTGGTGTCGGATTCGGTGAAGACACAAGAATATACAGAGGTGTTGGAGTATGTAGCAGCTGTGACCGCAAAGATTAAGCCAATGGTTAATCAGTTTGGTGGAATCGAGAAGTTCAAAGGTTTTGGTATTGGTGCTCCGAACGGGAATTTCTACAGTGGCACGATTGAGTTTGCTCCAAACTTACCATGGAAAGGTGTTATCCGCCTAAAGAAACTGTTCGAGGATGCTTTGGGTATTCCTTGTGCATTGACAAATGATGCAAATGCTGCGGCTATCGGTGAGATGACCTATGGTGCTGCTCGTGGTATGAAGGACTTTATCATGATTACCTTGGGAACAGGCGTCGGCAGTGGTATCGTGGCCAATGGTCAGTTGATCTATGGTCATGATGGTTTCGCCGGCGAGTTGGGTCACGTTATCGTTCGTCGTGAGAATGGACGTCTCTGCGGCTGTGGCCGTAAAGGTTGCTTGGAGGCTTACTGCTCAGCAACGGGTGTTGCCCGTACTGCCCGTGAGTTCCTGGTATCTCGTTCCGAACCAAGTTTGCTGAGAAATATCCCGGCTGATGATATTACTTCAAAGGATGTATACGATGCTGCAGTGAAGGGCGATAAGTTAGCTGCCGAGATTTTTGAGTTCACAGGTACGTTGCTGGGTGAAGCTCTGGCCGATTTTATCGCATTCTCTAGTCCGGAGGCTATCATTCTGTTTGGTGGTTTGGCTAAATCAGGAGATTATATCTTCAAGCCGGTTCAGAAGGCTATCGATGACAACGTATTGCCGATCTTTAAAGGAAAGACCAAACTGCTTCTTTCTGAGTTGAAGGATGCTGATGCTGCCGTCTTAGGTGCCAGCGCATTAGGTTGGGAAGCAAAAGCAGAAGAATAATGGAAGAAAAGAAACAAGGATACCGCGTTCAGGAATATCACGGACCGGTTAAACGCTATTGCCAAACACTTCAGTTAAAGGATGACCCGGAACTGATTGCTGAGTATCGGCGTCGTCATTCCGAAGGTGTAGCATGGAAAGAGATACGTGACGGCATTCGAGAAGTGGGTATTCTTGAGATGGAAATCTATATTCTGGGAACGACCTTGTTCATGATTGTAGAGACTCCGCTGGATTTCGATTGGGATACTGCAATGGCTAAACTGGCCACCTTGCCCCGTCAAGCTGAGTGGGAGGACTATATGGCTGAACTGCAGGATGCACAACCAGGTGCAACGTCCGACCAGAAATGGAAGTTGATGGAACGTATGTTCTATCTGTATAAGTAAAACGATTATAAACTTAGATAGGAGAGGGTCTGTCATGGATAAACCCTCTCCTTTTTAATAGGGAAGAGAAGCCTTCCTCAATAAAAAACACAGATGAAAAGGAATTATATTTGGCCGCTGATAGCTGTTATGGCTATGGTTGTCTTGTCTTTAGTTGTCCGTTTTTGTGCTCCGAATGAAGAAGCGATGCCTTCAGAGACAGATGGGTCAGAACACTTCGTTACATTGACGGATGTCGTTCCCGATGCGATTCTGGAGATCCGTTATTTTGGTACTTATAACTTTGTCGGTTCTCGCATTGATGGTTATCTGGAGCCGACGGCCTTGCTTACGAAAGTGGCAGCTGACAGTCTTCGGGCAGTGAGTGACGATGTAAAAGCACTTGGCTATCGGTTGAAAATCTACGATGCTTACCGTCCACAGCGGGCTGTCGATCATTTTGTGCGATGGGCAGCGGATATCAAAGATACCTTGATGCTTCGTTATTTCTATCCTGAAGTCGATAAGTCGGTTCTCTTCGAACAAGAGTATATCATGGAGAAGAGTGGACATACCCGTGGCTCAACGGTCGACTTGACGCTCTTTGACATGAAGACAGAGAAAGAACTGGATATGGGTGGAACGTTCGACTTCTTCGGTGTAGAAAGTCATCCCGACTTTGGTGGTAACCCCGAGACAGGCGAATACATTCCGACCGAAGGAATTACAGCCGAGCAGTTTGAGCACCGAATGATACTCCGACGGGCAATGATGCGCCATGGATTCCGGCCACTTACGACCGAGTGGTGGCATTTCACTTTGGATAAGGAACCATTCACCGATACATATTTCGATTTTCCTGTTCAACAATTAAAAAAATAAGCCGACCTCATGCACATTGCTATTGCAGGAAATATAGGAAGTGGAAAGACCACCTTAACAAATATGTTGGCCAAACATTATGGATGGACGCCACGCTTTGAGACTGTTGATGCGAATCCATATCTGGAGGACTACTACAAGGATATTGCACGATGGTCGTTTAACCTCGAGGTGTACTTCCTGAAGCAACGCTTTAAAGACTTGCTGGAGATTAGGCGTTCGGAAAAGACCATCATCCAAGACCGTTCCATCTTTGAGGGTGTCTATGTGTTTGCGGCCAATAACTATGCTATGGGAAATCTGTCGGAGAAAGATTTTAAAACGTATATGGATTTGTTTGAGTCGATGATGATGATGGTGGAGTGGCCCGACCTGATGATTTACTTGCAGGCGTCCGTCCCTCATCTCATTGAAAATATCCAAAAGCGAGGGAGGAACTACGAACAGTCCATGCCGATAGAATATCTGAAAAATTTAAATGACCGTTATCACGAGTTTATCTTCGAGAAATATAAGGGAAAGGTGCTGATTATTGATGCCAATCGACTGGATTTCTTACACAATCCGGAAGCATTCCGAGGAATTGTCGATAAAGTCGACAATCTACTATTCGGACTCTTTTCTGAATAACCCAAATGTTTCATAATAAAAAAAGAATAGTATGCATATAGCAGTAGCGGGAAATATAGGAAGTGGGAAGACGACCTTGACCAAACTCTTGGCCAAGCATTATGGATGGACTCCTCGTTTTGAGCCAGTCGACAACAATCCTTATCTAAGTGATTTCTATGAGGATATGAACCGTTGGTCGTTCAACCTTCAGGTGTACTTCTTGAACAAGCGTTTTAAAGAGGTCGTTGAGATATCGAAAAGCAAGGATACGGTTATCCAAGACCGTACCATCTTTGAGGATGCACGGATCTTTGCACCGAACCTGCACGATATGGGCATGATGAGCGACCGCGACTTTGATAACTATACCGATTTGTTCGACCTGATGATCTCGTTGGTCAAGTTGCCCGACTTGATGATCTATATCCGTTCGTCCATACCTACCTTGGTGGAACAGATACAAAAACGGGGGCGTGACTATGAACAGACCATCCGTATTGATTATCTGAAAGGGTTGAGCGATCGTTACGAGGCATGGATTGAGACCTATAACGGTCCGCTGATCGTTGTCGATGGGGATAGAATCAAGTTTGGGAATAACGAGGACGACTTTAGTAAGGTCACCGATATGATTGACGGAAAATTATACGGACTGTTCCCGATGAATGAATAACGAATCAGGCTGTATCTTTTATTGTGGGGTAATATGAAGAAGGCTTTTGTTTTATTTTTCTTTGCTTTTTTATGTAGTCAGGGTTGGGGACAGCCGAATATGCACTTTGAAAAGCAACAACTTGATTTAGGAACCCTAGACTTGAATAGTAGTTCTCCAATCGTAGTTACAAAAACGTTTAAGTTCACCAATACAGGTGATCAACCTCTTTTAATACAAAATATATATCACCAAAGGGAAAACATTGTTAAGGTACAATACCCTACGTCCTCGATAGCTCCCAATGCTTCTGGGAATATTACCGTGACACTTACCTTGAAAACTGAAGGTTTTGGGGAGTATTTGTTGTTAGGAAAACAAAGATATGTCATATCAATTCGATCGAATGCAGGTGCTCATCGAATTTACATGGATTTCAACGTAGTTGATACTTATCCGGAACCAGATATTGAATTCGTGAATGATACGATTCTGTTAGGAACTGTCGATGTTGAAAAACAAACAGCTGTAGAAGGATATTTCTTCTTTAGGAATAAGGGTGACATACCTGTCACAATTACTGACATGACGGTTCCGGATGGAATGTCTATTCATGTAGACTATCCCAAGACGTCTATTGCTGCTAATACAACAAGAAAGATTCCTTTTACGTGGAATAGACTGGATACGCTTGATGGTGACTATAAAAAAGAATTTTCATTCACTTTTATTAATAAGAAAGCAAACTATCCCCATTATCACGATAAAGTAAAAAAGGTTTGGGTAAAAATAAATGCGAAAAATGATGCGGGATACATTAAAGTTATAAGAGTAAAGGATAAACAAAACTTGTACAAAAGTTACATGGATCATTTTAAGTACCCTTTGGAAAAACTGGGGTATGCTTTTTCCTTATATGCACAAGATGATCCATCTGAAAATCAATACATTGTACCAATTGTTGCTATTGCACTTTCTTCTAGGACAGAGAAAGCCAATATGATAAGCAAGAAAAGTGATTCTTATAAGAATGGTATGACAAACCAAACCGCTGACATTAAATTATCAAATGGAAAAACTCTCTCTTTCTCCAATGTGACTATAAACAACCGGATGAGAAAGGAGTTCCTGAAATTAGATAGTCTTGATTTTGGAATATTTGAATTGAAAATACCTCTTTTAGATAAAGCTGATCTTTCGGAAAAAGCGGAAGCTCTTCGTTTACTATGTACCTACGATATACGGGAAGTAAAAATTGGGGGAGAATCTTTTGTCTATCAGAAGGGACATACTGCTAAATCCTTTGATAAGATGGTTAAAATGCTGAAGGAAAAGGTGACAAACAGTTCTGTTCTTAACTATGATCCTAACAAGGTTAGTTCCGATCATACGACCTCTACCACTTCATCTTCGAATACGGCAGCAGCGACCACTACTCCTAAGACGACAAATGTCCTTCAGCAAGAAAGAGGCGCAAGTATTGAGAATGTAGAAGTCCTGCACAATCAGACTGTTAATCTTGAAAAAGGAATGACGATAAAAATGAAGCTACATGTGAATGGGGCGAAAGGCAGACCCTGCTCAGTGATTGCATATTTTTATAAAAGCAATGGTGATATGTTGAAAGACTTCAATAATCGATATACCACAGTGGATGGACAGGTCGGTTCCTCAACGAATATTCGCCCTTCATACGACAGAAGTACATGGGAGGAGATAAGTATATCTATCCCATATAGTGAATTACATTTCTCGGATACAGGGGAAATACCAATCAAGTTTAAAATGATTGTCTGAGATAATAGTGAAGAAAAGAGAGAAGGAGAAGTCTCCAGGCTTTATGATTCAGACTTTTATTCTACAACTATCAATATCAAGCCTACCGTACTTATCCGATCTGCATACGCCATGCAAAATGTCGTGGTGAACTATGTGAAAGGTATGATGATCCATCTGTATATGGAAATGAATTCCTTAAAAGGAAAGAATGTAAAACTGCTATTCAAATTCTACAGAGCCGATAACAAGACAAAGTTAGTGAATATGTATGGGCAGCAGGTGGAGTTTGGTACTTTTTTAAAACCTGCATACGATTCTACAGTTTGGAGCGACTATCAGTACTTTATCCCATACGCGAATTTCACGATGTTTAATCATTACGGAGGGAAGTATACTTTTGATGTGGAGGTACTTGATGAGAATAATAATCTCTTGATCAGAGCAGAAAACGTGCCGGTCACGCTCTATTTCTGAAATACATTAAAAATAAGAGGGTCATTTCAATGAGAAATGACCCTCTTATCTTATGTAGAACTGGTATATTATGCACTAACCACTCTCTTTTCTTGAATTCTAGCTTTCTTACCAGTAAGTTTACGCAAGTAGTACAACTTCGCACGGCGAACCTTACCAATCTTGTTAACAGTAATACTATCAATAGCCGGAGATTCAATAGGGAAGATACGCTCAACACCTACAGTTCCTGACATCTTGCGAACCGTGAAACGCTTCTTTTCACCATGACCGCAAATTTTGATAACAATACCACGATACAACTGTACACGTTCCTTGTTACCTTCTACGATACGATATGCTACTGTAATAGTATCACCAGCCTTGAATGAAGGGTGTTGCTTACCGGTAGCAAATGCTTCTTCAGCAATCTTAATTAAATCCATTTCTTTAAATTATTAATTGTTTATCGTGACCTACGCAACATATCAAGTAACTCTTCTTGACAGCGATTACGCGGAAAGCGGTGCAAAGGTAATTCTTTTCTTGTTTTTGACCAAACATTCAGCCGTAATTTTTTGGATGTTTGATTGGAATCTTCTCTTTTTTTCGGTACTTTTGGCGATCATTCAATTGTTAACCTATGAGAATTAAATCTTTGATCCTTACCGGAGCCGTTTCGGCCTGCTTGCTCTTCATGGGATGCAAGTCGGGATACAAACTACAGTCGTTCGAAGGTGGACGTTACCCGATTGATGCCCAATATGATGTGAACCAAGACAAAGAAGCATTAGCCATTTTAGCTCCTTATAAGAAAACTGTCGATAGTATCATGTCTCCCGTTATCTCACACAGTGCACGTGTGCTGACTGCTCATCGCCCGGAAAGTGAGTTGTCGAACCTCGTTGCCGACATCCTACGCTTTGCAGCAGAAGAACATATTGGTAGAGTTGCCGATGTGGGGGTGATAAATATGGGCGGCTTGCGTACGTCGTTGCCGGAAGGTGCTATCACATTCGGGAATATATACGAGATTACTCCTTTCGAAAACAGTCTTTGCATCTGCGATATGACCGGCAAGCAACTCCGTAGCCTGTTTGAGGATATGGCTCGTGTAAGAGGAGAAGGCTTGAGTGGTGCGAATTTGGTCATCTCGAAAGACAGAAAGCTGCTGAGTGCAACGGTCGGAGGAGAGGAAATCGTCGACTCAAAAGTCTATAAGGTGGCTACCATCGACTATGTGGCTGAGGGGAATGACCACCTGGATACGTTCCGTCAACTGACCGAAGCGGATAAGTTGCTGCCGAAGGGTGAAACGGTGCGACAGTTGTTCCTCAACTATGTTGTACGCCTTGAAAAAGAGGGGAAACTGGTCGACTCAAAGGTTGAAGGTAGAATCATCATAAAAGAATAACGTATGAAAAAGATATATCTGATGATGATGGCTGTCTGTATGTGCACCGTCATCTTTGCTCAAAATCAAAAAGAATTGCTGATTCTTCACACAAACGATACGCATAGTCGCATTGAACCGTTATCGGAGATCGATCCAAATCCTGAGATTGCCGGGAAGGCCGGTTATATGCGTCGGGCTACATTCATTCGGCAGATGCGTGAAGCGAATAAGGACTTGCTGCTTTTCGATTGCGGGGATATCAGCCAGGGTACTCCTTATTATAATATGTTCCGTGGAGAACTGGAGTTTAAGTTGATGAGCCACATGAAATATGATGCAGCGACCATTGGAAATCATGAGTTCGACTTCGGTATGGAGAATATGGCCCGCCTTTTCAAGATGGCCTCTTTCCCAATCGTCTGTGCGAACTATGATGTGCGTGGAACGGTTCTCGAAGGATTGGTTCATGAATATGTCGTCTTGAAACGAAAAGGATTGAAGATCGGCGTGTTTGGCCTCTCGCCTGAGTTAGACGGTTTGGTACAGGAAAAGAACTGCCAGGGCATTGTTTATCAGGACCCTGGGACACGTGCTCAGGAAGTTGCTTATAAGTTGAAGCACGAACTGAAGTGCGACTTGGTTATCTGTCTTTCGCACATGGGATGGAAAGGAATCAAGGACAGTGACTACGACTGGATTCCTCAAACGGCTGATGTGGATGTGGTCCTTGGTGGGCACTCGCATACGTACTTCCATAAAGTGGAACTGGTGAAGAACCAGAACGGGGTCGAGGTGCCTGTACAACAGATGGGAAAGAATGGGGCTTTCGTAGGTGTTATGCGCTTGAAAATGCAGAAAAAGTAGATTATTTAGAGTAATTCTTTATTTGGAATGGATTTTCTTGGAATGATTTAAGTATTTTATTTTCAGTAGTTAAGATTATTTGCGTATTTAGATTAAATACAAATTAAGTTGATTTTGCAATCTCGATGTTACAACTTAACAAAAAACACTTATCTTTGCATCGATTAATTAATAACTAACTTTAATTATAATATTATGGCTTACGTAATTGGTGACGATTGTGTTGCTTGCGGAACTTGCATTGACGAGTGTCCAGTAGGAGCAATTTCAGAAGGCGAAAAGTATTCAATTGATCCTGATACATGTGCAGAGTGTGGAACTTGTGCAGATGTTTGCCCTTCAGGTGCAATTTCATTAGGATAAATAATACAAACCCCTTAATTCTGTTTGAGGGCATATCATTCTTTGATATGCCCTTTTCTTTTTATCTCTTTTTTTATCGAGTTTCTTTCCTTTTTCGTCCAGTTTTTTTCTTCATTCATCGAGTTTTTTCCCTCTTTTATTGAGTTTTTTTGTTTAAAAACTCAGAAAAAACGGAGTATTCCGACTTTCCCGAGTAGTCTTATCCTCAGACTGATGTCATGGACCTCCAGATCCACGACTTTTTAATGAGCGGATTTTCATTCCGAGTGGGTCACAGACCCACAGTAATCTACCTGTGGATCCGGAGATCCACAGGAACTTAGAGTCATCCTCATAAAACACGGCTTCTCACAATCAAAGTGAGAAGCCGTGTTACTTATTATACTGCAATTATACTTTTGCTTATTTCAGGCGGGCCAACGTTTCCTTGATTCGGCGTAATGCCTCGATGATATTCTCATCGGATGTGGCATAACTCATGCGGAAACACTCAGGAGAACCGAAAGAGTCGCCGCCGACAGTTGCTACATGTCCTACCTCAAGTAGGTACATCGCCAAGTCGTTGGAGTTCTCGATACGACGATCGCCATCTGCCTTGCCGTAGAATGAGCTGCACTTCGGGAAAAGATAGAAAGCACCCTGAGGATTGTTCACTTCCAGTCCCGGAATATCCTTTGCCAACTTGACAATCAGGTTACGACGACGCTCAAAAGCTTGACGCATCTCTTCAACTGGAGCCTGTGTACCTTTATATGCTGCTTCGGCTGCTTTCTGGGATACAGATGATGGGCCGGATGTGTACTGTCCTTGCAGCTTGTTGATACCTTTGATGATCCATTCCGGTCCGGCAGCGAAACCGATTCGCCAGCCTGTCATGGCATAGGCCTTGGATACTCCGTTGATAATAATGACGCGATCTTTGATTTCTGCGAACTGAGCGATACTCTCGTGTTTGCCTACGTAGTTGATATGCTCATAGATTTCATCAGCAATCACATATACGTTCGGATGTTTTGCCAAGACAGCAGCCAGTCCTGCCAACTCGTCCTTGCTATATACAGATCCGGTAGGGTTGGATGGAGAGCAAAGAATGAGTGCTTTGGTCTTTGGGGTGATAGCCTCTTCCAGCTGTTGCGGTGTAATCTTGAAGTCTTGTTCGATACCTGCCGGTACGATAACCGGTTTTCCGTCGGCCAGCAAGACCATCTGTGGGTAGCTTACCCAATATGGAGCAGGGATGATGACCTCATCACCGTCGTTGACAAGGCACATAATGGTGTTGCATACCGATTGCTTGGCACCGTTAGCCACCGTAATCTGACCAGCGGTATAGTCCAGACCATTCTCGTTTTTCAATTTTGCAACGATGGCATTGCGTAATTCAGGATATCCGGCTACAGGAGAATAACGGGAATAGTTCTCGTCAATAGCTTTCTTGGCTGCCTCTTTAATATGGTCGGGGGTGTTGAAATCCGGTTCGCCCACGCTCATATTGATCACATCTACACCTTGAGCTTTCAGCTCACCACTCTTCTGCGACATCGCTAACGTTGCGGAAGGAGTCAAACGATTCAATCTATCAGATAATTGGTTCATAGTATATAATGTTTAATTCATTTTCGATTACAGATGCAGGGTATGTCCCATGCGTTTTTTCTTCGTTTCCAGGTAGCGCTCGTTGTATTTGTTTGGCGTAATCTCGATGGGTACGATCTCCTCGACCGACAGGCCGTATGATTCCAGTCCGACACGCTTTACGGGGTTGTTTGTCATCAGTCGCATCTTGGTGATTCCAATGCTTTGCAGGATTTGAGCACCTACTCCGTAGTCGCGTTCATCGGCTTTATGTCCGAGATGCAGATTGGCATCGACCGTGTCCATGCCATTCTCTTGCAGTTTGTATGCCTTGATTTTATCCATCAGTCCGATACCTCGTCCTTCCTGGTTCAGGTAAACGATGGCACCTTTCCCTTCTTCCTCGATCATTCGCATGGCCTTATGCAGTTGGTTACCGCAGTCGCAGCGCATCGAGCCGAAGATATCACCGGTAGCACATGAGGAATGTACGCGAACCAAGGTCGGTTCACCTTCCTTGATTTCACCTTTTATCAGGGCAATATGCTCCAAACCATTGGCTTTTTGGCGGAAAGGAATCAACCGGAAATGTCCGTATTCGGTTGGCATGTCGACTTCCTCACCGCGTTCGATGAGCGATTCTTCTTTCAGTCGGTAAGCAATCAGGTCGCGGATAGAGATTAACTTGAATCCCCATTCGTCTGCTTTCTCTTTCAGTTCCGGCAGGCGAGCCATCGTACCGTCATCGCTCATGATCTCCATCAAGGCAGCAGCCGGATAGAGCCCGGCCAGACGGGCAAGGTCGATGCTTGCCTCGGTATGCCCTGCACGTCTGAGTACACCTTTGTCCTGTGCATACAGCGGATTGATATGTCCCGGTCGGCCAAAGGTCTGCGGGGTAGAGTTCGGGTCGGCTAAAGCACGGATTGTCTCGCAACGGTCGTGGATGGATACACCTGTGGTACAGCCTTCCAACTTGTCGATTGTTACGGTAAACGGAGTGCCCAGCACGGAAGTATTGTCGTCGACCTGATGCGGCAGGTCTAATTCCTTACAACGTGAGATTGTGATAGGAGCACAAAGAACACCACGAGCATTTTTCAGCATGAAGTTGACCTTTTCGGGCGTGATCTTCTCGGCGGCAATGATCAGGTCGCCTTCGTTCTCACGATCCTCATCGTCAACTACGATGACGAACTCTCCTTTGCGGAACTCCTCAATCGCCTCCTCGATGGTATTCAGTTTGATTACTTCTTCCATAGTTTGTTATTTTATAAATGATTCATCTTTTATTCTGGCCGTCACATCACCATTGTTCTGTATGATACGGTTCAAGTCCTTGTCGAGGCGGATGCTGAACATCCAGATTCGGAAGAAGAACACCAGGCCCACCGGGAAAACAAGTCCGGTAAGGATGTTCAACCACCGATTCTTAAATGGACGCTTGTGTGCATTCGATGAAATGATGGGGTAGCGGTTCAGTAACTCGAGCAACACATGATCCTTGCTGTTCGAAAGCTCTTCAATCTGTTTCTCCAGACGGTCGTGGATCTGTGCAATGTGGTTGTCTTCTTCATTGAATCCAAAGATCCGCAGGTAGTTGGGGGCTGTCTTCAGTGAATGATGATCCAAGTACGACCGACATTCGTCGCTGATGGCAAGAAGATCCTCGCAGATGCGCGGGTAGTTGGGATCTTCAATGATCACCTCTTTCTTAAAGAGATTCCGTTTCTGACGGATGCCTAACAAAGCCCTGAAGAAATCTCGGTACACGTCGATGTTGAAGACCACGGAGTCCTTGTTCGATTTGTAGGTAAAGAACGCTCCCAGTGGTGTAAGCACCAGCGTACTCATCCAAGTACCCAGGATAATATTCATTTCACCGCTTCTCGCAACACGCACTGCTCCGGTGTCGATGATATAATAGAGTACGAAGAACAATACGGAGATGATAACCGGCATGCCAAGACCGCCTTTTCGGATGATGGCACCGAGTGGTGCTCCGATGAAGAAGAAGATCAGGCAGGCGAGGGAAGTGGTAATCTTCTTATGCCAGTCGGTCTGGTGTCGCCGTATGTTGGTATCCGTCTCTTTAGCCACTGTGCCTTTCATGTGCCAGTCGGTTGCCAGGTTCTTGCTATAGTTGGCTGCGTTCGACAAGACACGTTCTTTCTCACTCATCGTATACGAATCGAACAGGCTGTCTACGCTGAGTCGGGTGGACTTGTTCTGCTCCAGTTTTACTGAATCGGAAGCATTCAGATTGATGGCCCGATAAGTGCTTCGGTTTAACTCCTTATACATCGTCATTCCCACGCTGTCGACATGGGCACGGAGAGAATCAATGGAGTGAGAGATCTGTGCCATGTTCTTCGTGTCCGAGCGGTCGCTGAGGAAACTACCGTCAACCATTTCGAAACCACCTTTGAATTCGATGATGGCATGTTTTTCGCGGAAAGTCTCGCGTCGGTACGGCACGTTCTTCGACGAGATGGTCTGTGATTTCAGGTTTTCGAACTGTTCGCCGTTGTAGAGGTGCAGCCGTAAATGGTTCTGATCCTCGGTACTCTCGATCTTTCCTCGTTCAGCCCAAATCACATGAGCGTTCTCGAAGCCTTCCGAGATGTTGTAGATGAGGACATCTTTCAGCATGCCCGTATTGCGGTCTTTCTGTTTCACGTAGATATTATACCCGTCGATCTCGTTATAGAACACCCCTTCGGGAATATCCAGTTCCGGATTGGTCTGCTTGATGGATACGACAAGCGTCCACAATTGCTGTTGAGCTTTTGGAGCAACCACGTTTTGAAAGTAAAACGAGATGGCGCTGAAGAGGATACAGAGGATGATCAGCGGTCGCATGATACGCGTCAAGGGTATGCCAGCTGATTTCATGGAGAGCAATTCGTAACGCTCCCCGAAGTTCCCGAAAGTCATCAGGGCCGCCAGAAGAATAGCCAAGGGGAGGGAAGCGGGAATCAGGATAAGCGTAGAATAGTAAAAGAATTGGGCGAGAACGGTCACACCCAAGCCTTTTCCGACCAGTTCATCCACCCATCTCCACAGGAATTGCATGATGAAGACGAAGAGGCATATAAAGAAAGTTCCTGCAAAGAGCAGTAAAAAACTCTTCAGAATAAATATATCTAATTTCTTTATACGGAACATGATTACATTCTACTTTTCCTAGAATGCAAAAGTAGTATAAAAAAAGGAGAGTAATGTATGTTTAGCAATTTTTAATTGATTTATAACCCGGCTCCTCGTCTTAGTCTGTCAATCTGTGAATCCCATAAATCTTTCATGTCCTCCTCCTCACCTTTGTCGGCGTAGTCGGTCACTGAAAGTACATATACACCTGTCAACTCATTCTCTTCCATGCGCAGCTCGAAGAATGTGCGTGGCTCCTCATCATCAGTCCAATGAAAGCGGACAAAACTGTATAAACGGATATTAGTCAGTTTAGCTGTCCGTATTTCATCTTTCCCCCATCGGAATGTGTACTCCTTATTGGTACACGTTATCTGATCAGCAAACCATCTTTCCAAACCGGAGATGGTACTGATCATATTCCAAATGACCTCAACCGAACCGGAGTTCAGGAGGTACTCCAAATGAATCTTCTCTTTAGACATAACTTTTTACCCTTGTTGTGCGAACAAAATAAATCAAATTTTTCATATATACATAATAAATCTACTTTTTTTATAGAAAAAATTATAGGTTTGTTTGTGGGATTAAAAAAATACCCTTAAATTTGCGTCCGCAAAAGAGAAATGATGGCGGGATAGCTCAGCTGGTTAGAGCGCATGATTCATAATCATGAGGTCGCCGGTTCAATCCCGGCTCCCGCTACTCAAAAAAGGCAAGCATCTATCAAATGCTTGCTTTTTTCTTTTTATCTCTTCGAATATATTCCTTCATGTAAAATCTTGTTTCCTTCATTATAAATAAGGTGTAGTGTGCTCTATGGCTATATTTACGAACTTTTTTCGTTATTCAATTAGAAATTATAGTTTATTAACTAAAATATTTAGTTGATTAATTAAAATATTTCGTTTATTTGCAAAAACAAATGAAAGATATGAAAGGATTAACGAAGAAAGAAGAAGAGGCAATGGACTTTTTCTGGGAGAAAGGTTCCTTGTTTGTGAAGGATTTGATGAAATTGTATCCTGATCCGAAACCTCATGTAAACACGTTGTCGACTGTGGTTCGTGGATTGGAGGAGAAAGGCTATCTGAGTCATATTCAGTATGGGACGACTTACCTGTATGAGGTGGCGATATCGAAGGAGGAATACAAGAAACAGACTTTGAGAGGTGTCATATCGAAGTATTTCAACAATTCCTATCTGAGTGCGGTCTCATCATTGGTAAAAGAAGAAGATTTGTCACTGGATGAGTTGAAGCAACTGATCCGTGAGGTGGAGGAAGCTAATCAAAAATAGCACGATTATGGGAGATTTCTTTGTCTACATGATTAAATCGGCTTTTTGCCTGACGATGTTTTACTTGTTCTTCCGCTTGTTGCTGAGTAAGGAAACATTTCATCGGTTCAATCGAATCGCCTTGATCAGCCTATTGGTTCTTTCAAGTGTGTTGCCGGCGATTCAAACGATCATGCTTCGGTTGGAAGGGAAGCCCCAAAGCATATCACTGGAGGATTTATTGCTGATGAATCAAGGGGCAGCCGTAGCAGAGGCACCTACACAAGTATCTCTCCACTGGCAAAGTATCTTGTTGTTCATCTATCTTGTTGGTGTTATCGGCTTCTTGATTCGTCAATGCTGGGTGATGGGGCAGATGTACCGATTGCTCCGTCAGGGAACATGTATCAGCGATAAGGAAGGCATTAAGTTGTTGGTGTACGACCGTGAGTTGTCACCGTTCAGTTGGATGAACTACATCGTTCTTTCGCGAAAGGACTGGGAAGAGAATGGGGATGCAATCATCGCCCATGAGACGGCTCATATCCATAAACATCACTCTATCGATATTCTGATTGTCGATATTTGTATTATCCTGCAATGGTTCAATCCGGTAGCTTGGCTGCTGAAACGTGAATTGCAGAATATCCATGAGTATGAGGCCGATGAAGAAGTAATCAATAAAGGAATAAACGCGCGTGAATATCAACTATTATTAATTAAAAAAGCTGTCGGATTGAGGCGCTTCTCAATGGCCAACAGCTTTAATCACACTTCACTTAAAAAACGAATTACTATGATGTGTAAACGAAAATCAAATCCATGGGCACGCCTGAAGTACGTCTATGTGCTTCCGTTAGCAGCTCTTGCTGTGTCTGCTTTTGCACGCCCTGAAGTCTCAAACGAATTGTCAGAGATTTCCAACAGCAAATTTAGTGATTTGGCAGAAATTGTCCAAGCAGTTGTTGAAAAAAATGACGTACAGGACCTTAATTCTGCTAATAATGTACAGACAGTCGCTCTTCAGGACACTGCCGTATTTGAAGTCGTTGAGGTGCCTCCTCGTTTCCCTGGAGGTGAAATAGAGTTGATGAAGTTTATTTCACGCAATGTGAAATACCCTGCTGAAGCTCGGGATAAGCATGTACAGGGAAGGGTAATCCTTACTTTCATTGTTGAGAAGGATGGTAGTATCTCGAATGTGCGTGTAGCCCGCCCTGTAGATCCGTCACTTAACGCTGAAGCAATTCGCGTGGTACAATCTATGCCAAAGTGGGAACCTGCAAAGCAGCGTGGACAGGCCGTCCGTGTACGCTATACGGTTCCTATTCAGTTCCGGCTGCAAGGTGATGAAGGTGTAGCCCCTGACTCTAAGACATCTGATAAAGATGTCATGGTAGTAGGCTATGATTCTAAAAAACAAGAAAAACCTATCGTAGAGATGCAGAAAAGACTTGTGGTTAGAGGTGATATAAAACCTTTAATAATAATTGATGGGAAAGAAGTGACTTCTTTAGATAACATCGATGGAAATGATATTGCTAGCATGACGGTAATTAAGAACCCTGAAAGCCTCAAGGAATTTGGAGAAAAAGGTAGGGACGGCGTTATCTTGATTACGACAAAGGCACATGAGAAAACTTCTTCTGGGGAAGATGCACTTGAGGTGGTGGAAGAAATGCCTGAATTCCCTGGTGGAGTTGCTGAATTAATGAAGTTTCTGCAAGCGAATGTGAAATACCCTGATGATGCAAAGAAAGCAGGTAAGGCAGGAAGAGTCATCGTGAAGTTTGTTATAGATAAGGATGGATCCATATCTGATGCAACCATTTTGCGTTCTGTTTACCCTTCGATTGATGCTGAAGCTCTTCGCGTGGTCAATGCGATGCCAAAATGGAATCCTGGAAAAGTTAAAGGTGAGCCGGTGAAGGTGAAGTACACCCTTCCATTATCCTTTAGTCTATCATAAAAACAACACACTTCACTAGAAAACCGATATCTGTTTAGGTTAACGGAAAACAACTCACACTTCTCTTAATACGGAATCGGATTAGACGGAAGGATAAGGCTGTGAAGTCTTATCCTTTTTCTATGGTCTCAATGATTTCTTGTTGTTGGTCGGGATGGAACCAGCGGATGGCTTCGTCACGTTTGAACCAAGTCATCTGTTTCTTGGCATAGACACGGGTGTTCCGTTTAATCTTTTCAATGGCTGTTTCCAATGACCATTCCCCGTCAAGATATTGGAAGAGTTCCTTGTACCCGACGGTGTTCAGGGAATTTTCGTGGCGGAAAGGGTAGAGGTGCTTCACTTCCTCCAACAACCCATCGCGCATCATCTCATCAACTCGTAAAGAGATTCGTTGGAATAGTTCTTCACGGTCTCGCCGAAGTCCTATCTTGATAAGATGAAACGGGCGTTCCTTCACTTGGTTGGTGAGGAACGAAGAATAGGGTTTCCCTGTCATATAGCAGATCTCGAGTGCATGAATCACTCTCTTCGGATTTTTCAAGTCCACTCGCTGATAATGGGCTGGATCCAACAATTTTAGTTGTGCACAAAGGCTTTCCAATCCTTCTTCCCGATATTTCCACATCATCATCTGTCGGGTTTCTTCATCGACAGTCGGGATTTCGTCAATTCCTTTGCAGACGGCATCGACATACATCATCGATCCGCCGGTGAGCAGCACATAGTCGTGAGTTTGGAAAAGTCGGTCAAGCAGTTTCAATACATCGGCCTCGTATTGTGCGGCACTGTAGTAATCGTTCAGTTCAAGGATGCCTACGAAGTGATGTTTGGCGCGTTGAAGTTGTTCGGCCGTAGGAGCAGCCGTACCGATTCTCAAGTCTTTATACAATTGTCGGGAGTCGGCAGATATAATCTCCGTCTGGAAATGTGCTGCAATGGAAAGACTCAGTTCCGTCTTTCCGACTGCAGTAGGGCCGACAAGTACGATAAGTGTCTTAATAGATGATGTAATTAATAGTTCGAATCAGAATAAGGATCGCCATCGCTGATGTCAAAGCCTTCAAGGTCAAGATCATCATCGTTGAAATCCTTGTCGCCATACAAATCCTCATCAAGATCCTCGTTCAGCATCGAGTTGCTCATGGTCTTTTCCATCACTTCGTCGAAGTTCACGGATTGTTCCGGTGCATTTCCTTCTTTGCGGCTGCAGACAGCTTTATCAAGATTCTTTCCAGGGATGATCTCTGACAGTTCAATGAAGAGGCAACGGTCGGTCAATGGGTCGAACACATAGATGAGTTTTTGTTTCTCATCCTCTACTAAGTCGCTGAGAGGGGTGTCTTTCATCACGTATGTGTCTACATCCGATGCACGGTCCATCTCCTCCAATGTGACTTCTTCTTTCTTCTCCCAGTCGTCCTCGCAGATAAAGAACGAAGTCATTTGGTCATCTTTGTAGTTGCATGCATCGAGGATGGCCTTATGGAAGTCATAGAACGTAGCGTCTGAATCAATTTTGATGACTCTTACAAAGTTGTCTACCTCATCCGAAATGATTGTGAATCTGTATACCATAGTCTTTTGTTTTTATCTGATGATACCTCGTTTTGAGGATTCAATAAAGGAGATGATGTACTCAATCTCTTTGCTCATCGGGATTTCCTCTTTCACCTGTTTCAAGGCTTCCGTCACATTCTTTCCACTTTGATAGATCAGTCGGTAAGCATTGTGGATATTCTCGATGAGTTCGTTTGAGAATCCTTTTCTTCTCAGTCCGATAATATTGATGCCCGAGTATTCAATCGGTTCACGGCCTGCAATAATATAAGGTGGGATGTCCTTACTTGTTCTTGAACCGCCTTGGAACATCGTGTATCCTCCGACGCGGCAGAACTGATGTATCAATACGTTGGCGCTGATGATGGCATAGTCTTCGACTTCTACCTCGCCGCCCATCTTGGTTGAGTTACCGATGATACAGTGATTACCTACAATCACATCGTGTGCGATGTGTGAACCTTCCATCAGTAGGTTATGGCTTCCGACAACGGTCTTTCCCTTGGCTGCGGTACCACGGTTGATGGTCACGTTCTCACGGATGAGGTTGTTATCACCCACTTCGGCCGTTGTCTCTTCGCCGACAAACTTCAAGTCTTGCGGGATGGCGCTGATGACGGCTCCCGGGAAAATTTTATTGCCGTTGCCGATGCGGGCACCGTAAAGGATGGTAACGTTCGGCATGATAATATTGTTATCGCCGATGACTACATTCTTGTCGATGAAGCAGAAAGGCCCGATCTCTACGTTCTGTCCGATCTTTGCTTCCGGATCAATATATGCTAAAGGACTTATCATAGTTCTTTCTTTTTATTTCTTTGTTATCTGAGCTGTGAAGGTTGCTTCACATACTAATTTCTCACCAATAAATCCATATCCTTTCATCGTTGATATCCCGTGGCGGATAGGTTGTATCATTTCGACTCGGAAAATCAAGGTATCACCCGGTACGACTTTCTGGCGGAACTTCACATCGTCGATCTTCAGGAAGTAGGTTGAATACTTCTCCGGCTCGTCCAAGGAGTTCAGTACAAGTAATCCTCCTACCTGTGCCATCGCTTCTATCTGGAGAACACCCGGCATGACGGGCTCGTTAGGGAAGTGTCCTTGGAAGAAGTGCTCATCAGTGGTGATGTTCTTCACACCTACAATGTAGTTTGCTCCAATGGCAATGACTTTGTCGACCAACTGGAACGGATATCTATGCGGCAGGAGCTGACGGATGCGGTTCACGTCCATTACCGGTTCTTCATTGCAGTTATAAATCGGAGCTTGTATTTCGTGCAGACGAATCTCCTTTCGCATGCGACGGGCAAACTGGTTGTTGATGGTGTGTCCCGGACGGGTCGCGATGATGCGGCCGATGATTGGTTTCCCGATCAAAGCCATATCACCGATGATGTCCAACAGTTTATGGCGGGCCGGTTCATTGTCCCAAACCAACGGCTTGTTGTTGATATATCCCAATTGCTTGGCATCTTTATGAGGAACACCCATCACATCGGCTAGTTTGTCGTATTTCTCCTGTGACATCTCACGTTCGTAGATGACAATGGCGTTGTCTAAGTCGCCACCCTTGATAAGACCGGCATTGAGCAGGGGCTCAATCTCACGGACAAAGACAAAGGTGCGTGCGGCAGCAACCTCAGTCGAAAACTTATTCATATCTTCCAACGTTGCATATTGGTTGGAAAGGATACTGGAATCGTAGGATATCAAGGCATTGATGCTGAAACTGTCATCAGGCAATACGATGATGGAAGAGCCTTTCTCTTCATCCCTGAACTCTATCTTCGATTTGATGATATAGTAATCCTTAACGGCTGTCTGTTCCTCGATGCCCACCCGTTGGATATGCTCGATATAGTATTTGGCGCTACCGTCCAGAATCGGGAACTCAGGACCATTCACTTGGATCAGACAGTTGTCGATGCCGGATGCATACAGGGCAGCCATCGCATGTTCGATCGTGCTGACGCGTACGCCATGCTTTTCGATGACTGTACCTCTGGTTGTGTCCACCACATTCTCTGCCACGGCATCGATAATTGGCTGGTTATCTAAGTCGATACGTTGTATCTTATATCCATGATTATCCGGTGCTGGGTTAAAGGTCACCGTGAGGTTCATTCCGGTATGTAGACCTTTTCCGTTCAGCGAAAAGCTTCCCTTCAAAGTTTGCTGTTTCAACATGAGCCTATTTATTTAATTGTTTCTTTAATAATTCGATTTCTTTCTTCAACGCACTTACCTCGTTGGCCATATCCGGCAATTTCCGGAGGTAAGCGTATGATTTCATATATTGGCGAGCATCAATGGCCGGTGAACCGAGGTAGGTCGCATTCCCTTTGACCGTGCCTGCAATACCCGTTTGAGCACCACAATAGGTCTTATCGCCCACCTTGATATGTCCGGCAATACCTACCTGACCGCCAAACATACACCATTCGCCGATCTTTGTCGAACCGGCTACACCGTTCTGAGCGGCCATAACGGTATGACTGCCAATCTCCACATTATGAGCAATCTGGATCAAATTGTCCAACTTGGCTCCTTTATGTACGATAGTTGCACCCATTGTAGCACGGTCAACGCACGTATTCGCTCCGATCTCCACATTATCTTCAATGATGGTAATACCAATCTGTGGAATCTTGTCGTAGCCTTCCGCGCTTGGAGCAAATCCAAATCCGTCGGCACCAATCACACAGCCGGCATGCAAGGTACAATGATTGCCTACCCGGCAGTCATGATAGATGGTCACACTCGGATAAAGTATCGTGTCATGACCGACCTTTGCATTGGCACAAACTGTTACATGTGGATAAATGATGGTGTTGTCACCAATCTCTGCACCTTCGGCAATGGATGCAAACGGACCGATATAGACATTGTCGCCTATCTTTGCGGTCTGAGCTATCGAAGCCAATGGGTCGATACCGACCATCTTCGGTTTGCTGGCCTCGTAGAGGTTCAACAGTTTTGCCAGACTCTCGTACGCATTATCCACTTTGATGAGGGTGGCACTGATCTCGTGCTCCGGTTCAAAGTCCTTGTTCACCAATACGATGCTCGATTGGGTCTCGTAAATATAATGGGTGTATTTGGGGTTCGAAAGGAATGATAAGGCTCCCGGCACTCCTTCTTCGATTTTTGCAAAGGTATGGACGGTTGCATTCTCATCGCCAATGATGGTTCCCCCTATATATGCTGCAATTTGTTTTGCTGAAAACTCCATATACTTATTCTTTGTAACATTTATCTTTATACAATAAATGTGTTTCTTTTAACACTGCAAATTAAGTTCTTTTTTTTTATATATCCTTTCCTTTTGTCAATTATTTATGCTTTTAGACCTTTTTTAAGGATATAGTTTGACTTTCAAGATGATTACAAAATGGCCTTTAACTGTTCTTTCATCTGTTCTTGAACTTTCTTGGCGGCAATGCCGGCAGCTTCGGCAAAACAAGGCGACTTATCTGCATAGATGATGGCACGGCTGGAGTTGACGATGAGGCCACATTGCTTGTTCATGCCATACTGGCATACTTCTTCCAGCGAACCGCCCTGAGCTCCGATGCCCGGAACGAGTAGGAAGTGGTTCGGCACAATCTTACGGATATCTTCGAAGGCTCTACCTTGAGTAGCACCCACCACGTACATCATGTTCTCATCGGTTCCCCATGCTTGTGAACGACGCAGTACTTTCTCGAACAATCGTTCTCCCTGCGCATCTTCGGTCAACTGGAAATCGTGCGACCCTTTATTGCTGGTCAATGCCAGGAGAATGACCCATTTGTCGGGGTAGGTCAGGAAAGGTGATACACTGTCTTCACCCATGTACGGTGTGACGGTCACGGCGTCCAAGTCCATTTCTTCGAAGAAGGTGCGGGCATACATGGCCGAGGTGTTGCCGATATCACCACGTTTGGCATCCGCGATGATGAACTGCTCCGGATAATTCTTCCTCAGATAGTCCACGGTCTTCTCAAAAGCAATCCATCCTTTCACGCCCATGCTCTCATAGAAAGCCAGGTTTGGCTTGTAGGCAATGCAATAGGGAGCAGTTGCGTCGATGATGGCACGGTTGAAAGCGAAGATCGGATCTTCCTCGCTCAACAAATGTTCCGGAATCTTCTTGATGTCGGTATCCAGACCTACACACAGAAAGGATTGTTTCTGCATGATGTGTGCAAATAGTGCTTCTTTATTCATCTTGTTTCTTTATTGGTTCTTTAGTAAATAATAATCCTCCAAAATTGATTTCTTTTCGTTCGGGACAGAATGAAATATAATCGAAGACAAGCAACTTGTCCTTTTCTTCCAAGGTGTACGTTTTTTTTTCTTTGTTCAACTCATCGATTAGTTCCTGACAACGGATGCCGAACTTTACATCTCGGATAGCAAAGAAGACGGAGTCGTTGCGGAACATCACTTCCGAGACATCTACTCCGTTTTCAATATAATTAACGTAGTTATATCCTTGCGGCAGTGCGAGGTTATTCCTCAATAAGTGTTCCTTGGATAGAGCAATAACGGGCTCTACTTCGACAGCTTCGATTTGATATCGACTGATATATGTGGACACCGAATCGGCAAGGATATCTTTCAGCCCTGTCTTGGGATAGAAGTCGTCTAAATAGGCAATCTTGCTGGCAATGTTCTGGGCACTGTCGCCTTGTGTCAAAAACCACTTACGGTATTGCTCCTGTGACAGTGGTAATTGTGGGCTGAAGGCGGTGAGTGCCTTCCTTACTTCTTTCCGCAGCTGGTTCTTCGTGAGGTTAGCGAAGCTCCACGGACCGATGGAAGCAACGAATGCCATTATACCGAATGAGACAGGAAGCCTCCAGATATTGCGTGAGCGTTTCATCAAAAGGATGATGCAGGCAAGGTAACACCATGCGTTGAACAACAACAGATAAAGTCTTGGTACGGTAATGCCATAATCGGAGATACGGCGGAAGATACCGATGCTCATCAGCACCAGTACAGGCAATGTCAGCAACGGTGCGATGTGAAGGGCAAAGCGTTCTGTTCGCTTTAGTTGTGCCTGGTATTGTTGCGGGTAAAGCAGGAAGATGAGGACGAGCATACCTGCCATCAATGTGGTGACTAAGCCTGATACCCAGCCGTTAGGCAGTTCCCAACGGATGAGAATATTCAGTGCATAGACGTACAGCGTTACGAAATAACAGATTAGCAGGGGAATGAATAGGTTTTGAATCACTCCGCGGTAGAACTTCGACAAGGTCGGTACCGTATCATCTTGCTTTTTTTCTCCTTCGGGGATCTGCAATAGGAAAAGGATTGGCGTGATAAGGACCAAACAGACGGTCAGTCCAGTCGTATAAACCTTGTCGGATATCTCCAGCCCGAACAACTTATCCAAGGAATGGAAGAGCAGGCTCACTCCACCGCTCAGGATGAGGCCGATGATGAATGAGATGGCTGCTCCAAAGAGTACCCTAATAGCGAAGTTCCAAACGGGAAGGTCGTTCTTTCGACGGATAAACGAAAGGGTAAAGATGGAAAGGATGATACAGATCAGGCCAGTGACAAACAGGCTGATTTTTCCAATCCCAGGCTGATCTTGGTCCTTGGATAAGGAATAGCAGAAGACAACCCATCCGATAAGTATCAATGTCTCGATGAGGTAGTTCACTCCTTTTCGCGGATATTCTTCGTTGAAGAGGTGAAACGAGAGGGTGAGGAGTGCCGAAGTAGGGAGTACAGAGAACAAAAAAGTGACGTTCCGCTCGGAGAAGGTGTCCCAACCGTTCTGGATGAGCAGGATGATGTACGCCGTCAGGGTCACGATCAGTATCGAGGCAACAGGGAATCGTTTGAAGAGTGCGGTCAGCCTTTCAGTTGTATTTCGGAGTGATATGTTCTTGAAAAGGTTCATGACGGACTATAATTCACTTTCTTTCATACGTTCGGCATTCTCGGCCACGATGAGGTGGTCGATGCAATCTTGAATATTTCCATCCATGAACGCACTGAGGTTGTAGATGGTATAGTTGATACGATGGTCGGTGATGCGTCCCTGCGGATAGTTGTAGGTACGTATCTTTGCCGATCGGTCACCGGTTGACACCATGGTCTTCCGCTTGCTGGCGATGTCGTCCATATATTTCTGGTGCTCGCGGTCGTAGATGAAGGTACGCAGGCGTGAGAGTGCCCGTTCCTTGTTCTTCGGTTGGTCGCGCGTCTCGGTACATTCGATCAGGATCTCTTCGACAACACCGGTGTTCGGGTTCTTCCAGTTATAGCGCAGACGAACGCCGGACTCTACCTTGTTGACATTCTGTCCGCCGGCTCCTCCACTGCGGAAGGTATCCCAGCGGATCTCTCCTTCGTTGATGGAGACTTCAAACGGTTCGGCCTCGGGCAGGACGGCCACGGAGGCAGCAGAGGTATGCACGCGTCCCTGGGTCTCGGTGGCAGGGACACGTTGCACACGATGCACGCCCGACTCATATTTCAATGTGCCATACACTTTTTCGCCGGTGATGGAGCAGACAATCTCCTTAAATCCCCCGACAGTTCCTTCGTTGGCGTTGGATACTTCCAGTTTCCAGCCCTTCATCTCGCAATACTTCGAGTACATGCGGAACAGGTCGCCTGCAAAGAGGGCGGCTTCGTCACCACCCGTACCGGCACGGATCTCGAGGATCGCATTGCGGTCGTCAGTTGGGTCGGCTGGTATTAGCTGAAGCTTGATTTCCTCCTCCAACTGCGGAAGGCGTTCCTCGCAGAGTGCAAGTTCTTCACGGGCCATCTCCTTCAGGTCGGCATCGGTCTCGTTCAGCATGATCTGCTTGGCTTCGTTCTGCTCGTCAAGGTATTGCACATATTCCTTCCTTAACTCCATCAGCTTGCCCAGGTCTTTGTACTCCTTTGTCAGTTTGACGTAGCGGGACTGGTCGGCAATGACCGATGGGTCGGTTATCAGCGTCGATACTTCCTCATAGCGGGGAAGTAATCCATTCAACTTCTCTAATATGCTGTTTTCGGCCATGCTTAATCAAAAATCTTTAATAGTTTCTTCATCCAGCCTGTCCCCTTGATGGTGTCTATCGTGATGTCTATCCATCCCAAGAGTACAATTGGCTGAATGATATAGTCGTGTACCCTTGGATGGTTGGTGAAGAGTTTATAATCTTGTATGCACAGATAGACGACTGCGGCCAGGCAGACGATAATTCCTAAGATGTGAAGTGCTTTCTTAATCATAGTGGAATTCTCCATATTCACTGCGGATAATCAATTCTTTACGTTCGCTTTCCTCGATGTGGCCGACGATGCGGGCATCGATGTTGAAGCGTTTGCTGATGGCGATGACCTCTTCGGCATGCTCTGGCGAAAGATATACCTCCAGTCGGTGTCCCATGTTGAACACCTTGTACATCTCCGACCAGTCGGTGCCGCTCTGTTCCTGAATGGTCTTGAAGAGTGGCGGTACAGGGAAGAGGTTGTCCTTGATGACGCGGCAGTTATTGCCCACGAAGTGCATAATCTTGGTCTGAGCACCTCCCGAGCAATGTACCATGCCATGGATCTGTGGGCGGAGGGCATCGAGCAATTGTTTCACTACCGGAGCGTAAGTGCGGGTCGGTGAGAGTACCAGTTTGCCGGCATCCAGCGGACTGCCTTCTACCTTGTCGGTCAGTTTCAGACCGCCGCAGTAAACCAGTTCATCGGGTACGGCTTTATCGTAGGTCTCAGGATATTTCTTTGCGAGGTATTTGGCGAACACATCGTGACGGGCCGAAGTCAGTC
Organism: uncultured Bacteroidales bacterium; assembly: GCA_902779535.1. Taxonomy (GTDB): domain Bacteria; phylum Bacteroidota; class Bacteroidia; order Bacteroidales; family Bacteroidaceae; genus Phocaeicola. Next base: position 3,955 of record CACZBX010000004.1, on the reverse strand, counting down.
CGTTGCTTCCCATACCACCGTTGTACTCTTTTTCATAGGTGGCTTGTCCGAAAGAGGCCAGTCCTACAATCACATCACCCGGACGGATGTTGGCATTGTCGATGACATCGCTGCGCTTCATGCGGCAGGTCACGGTTGAGTCGACGATGATAGTGCGAACCAAGTCGCCCACGTCGGCAGTCTCACCACCGGTAGCATAGGCTCCGACGCCCATCTCACGAAGTTCGGCAAGCAGTTCATCGGTACCGTTGATGATGGCCGAGATGACTTCTCCCGGAATCAGCATCTTGTTACGCCCGATGGTTGATGAGACCAAGATGTTATCGACGGCTCCCACACACAGCAGGTCGTCGATATTCATGATGAGAGCATCCTGTGCGATACCTTTCCACACGCTCATGTCACCAGTCTCTTTCCAGTAGGCATAGGCGAGCGACGATTTGGTGCCAGCCCCATCGGCATGCATGATGTTACAATACTCAGGGTCACCACCGAGGATGTCGGGGATGATTTTGCAGAAAGCACCGGGGAAGATACCTTTATCAATGTTCTTGATGGCGTTATGCACATCTTCTTTGGCGGCCGATACACCGCGTTGCATATAGCGTTGATTATTCATACGGTTGTATAGTTTTCTTTTCCGGCAAAGATAGCAATTTATTTGGGATTGACCTTGTGTTTCGTGAATTATTAGGTAAGGATAAAGGGTGACGGATAAAAAAGGCTGCATCCGAAAGTCTTTTCGAATGCAGCCGGGTAAATCTTTTTTCAATCGATAAATTATTCTTTTGTAACAGTTACATGCTCATTATAAAATGATGTACTACTTGTATTTAAGTCTGTCGTATCGTTTGAGCGGGCTTTTAATGTCATCTCTTGATATGAGTTTCGATTCTCGTCCGCATATTGATCTCCAACTAAACAGAAAGAATCTAATCTTGGATAATATAAATATAAGGACGTGCAACCTGAAATATCCAAATACGACATCATATTCTTGAAACTCCGTAATTGCTTCAATGCAGTACACCCACTTAAATTCAGTTCATCAAGGTAATTATTTTGGCACCACAATAACTCCAATGCTGGGTTGTTTTGAACATAAAGTGTACTCAGATGATTAGATTGGCACTTCAGTGTTTTCAAGGAAGGGCAATTCGATATATCTAAGCGAACGAGTTTCTCCATATTGGTAATGGACAACTCTTCAAAAGGGTTTCTAGAACACGATAATTCCTCAAGATTTGTATTGTTAGAGACATCCAGTGTCGTCAGTTTGTTGCCATCACATTGCAATATCATCAGTTCCGTGTTATTCGAAACGTCCAGTGAGGTTATCTGATTATTGTAACAAACTATTTCATTCAACTCTGGATTATTTGAAAGATCCAGCGAGGTGAGTGAGTTTCTATAGCACATCAAGGTCTGCAATTGGGGATTATTTGATAAATCCAACGAGGTAAGTTTATTATTAAAGCAGTACAGCTGCGCTAACATTGTATTCTTGGATAAATCAATGGTTGTCAGGTTGTTGCATCCACATATGAGGCTTTTCAAATATCGATTGTTAGAGACATCCAGACTTTGAATCATTAGGTTTTCCTCAGTATTTAGGTAATTGGTACACGCCAATTGTTGTAAGTTTCTGAAATAGCCAATCTCATCACAAACCGTCGGGTCTTCAATATATGTAACATTCACTGAAACAACACTTGCAATCTTTTCCAAATTGTCATTGATGTTGACTGTTCCATCGGTATTCTTTACGAAAGTACCAACATCCGGATTTTGTGTTGCATTCTCTGCGGCTGCAATCAAGTTCAAGTTCTTGATGGTTGCGCCTTGTGCCTCTCCCGACAGCTGATATGCTTTGCCTGCTTCAAAGTTCTTTCCTTGTAGTTCCGCTTCGTAGGCGTAACCCCTATCCGAGGTGAGTCGGAACGTCAGTGTCTTGCCCGACAAGTTGGTTGGAGGAATCATCATATACACCTCATAGGTCCAAGCAGAAGCTGATGTTTTCTCTATTCCTAAATCCGTATTGATAAACTTTGTCTTTCCTAACGGTGAATAGATTGGCTCATTTCCTGAAAGGTCAGCACACCCCTTTACGTCGAAAGCCTCTTCAGGAGCAACCAACGTACCATAACGGGACGTACTGCCGGCTGGCATGGAGATGGATATCTTTAGGATGGCCGATAAGCGTTTCATGTTGAATGTTACCTGTCCGTCCGAAGGCTTCACGGCACCTGTCGCGAGGAAGTCGTACTTCATGTAGTTCCCTTGTGTCTGTCCGGCGTAGTCAATAACAATATGTTTGATGTCGGTTCCCTGATTCTTTTCGTTAATTGGGAAGAAGGCCGCATACTTCATATCCGTGCGAAGCGCCCAGCCGCCACCGTCGAATATAGCCGTGCTCTTTCCGGCATTGTCGGCATTGATGGGGAAACGTAGCGGGTTGCCACTCATCGGTACGATGCCAATGGCATCGTTCTCCTGCCAGGCAAACTTCAATCCCGTCCCATCATCAAACAGTTTCGAACGGGTGGCCGCATCGTCCATCTCAATATCAGGAACGACCATGCTGATTAAGTCAACGGAGTTGCCATTTGAATTGGGACTAATCTCTGATTGTGGTATGAATGTGTCCTCTGAACAGGCTACCAGCACTGAGAGGAATCACAAAAACAGAAGATGTTTGATTGTTTTCATGGTATATCTATTTATATTTTTTGTCGTATATCTATTTCGATTGTAAGTTAGTAAAAAATAATCATTATATGGCTTTTAATTTGTTAATATATATTAAAATTCGCGTTTATAGGGGTTATATAAGTGATTTTCTATAAAATGGCAAGATAGCCGAAAGCGATAAAATTGAGAGAAGATTTTATCCTCGGGGATTTGTCTGAGTCTGTCCTCTCTTTGTCCTCGGGGATTTGCAATCCCCGAGGTAATAATTTGCGGATTTATAATCCCTTAGTCCTCGGGGATTTGTAATCCCCGAGTCGCTAATTTGCGGATTTATAATCCGTGCGGGTCTCAGACCCGCAGTTATTCCCCCTGTGGATTGCAAATCCACAGGGACAAAGATTGTTTTTCCTTTGTTTACTTTATCGTCTGTTTCCTTCCGGCCTTTACTTTGTCCTTTGTCTTCGGGGATTTGCAATCCCCGAAACACTAATTTGCGGATTTATAATCCGCGCGGGTCACAGACCCGCTGACAAAACAGAGCCCCTCTCTTATATTGCCTTGGTCTTCCCCAAAATTACTGAGGTTTTAAATTTTTTCATCGAGTCTTTAAGTAAAAAAACTTGATGAATGGATTGAGAAACTCGATAAAAGAAAACACTTATCGAATTTTAGTTTCAGAGGTGAATTTTTAAGGTTGAAAGGAAGTTCCAAACTTGAGTTTTTACCCTATATGAATAAAAATATAAAATCGAGAAAACTCGCGCGCGCGTTAACTCATGTATTTAACTTTTTAATATTATATAATTATATATTATATATATAAAATAAATATAAGGTGAAATTTGTAAAAAATTGAGAAAATGTAAACCAATTCATCAACTAGTTTATAAACTATAGTCTATAGTACAAGATGTAATGACTTATAAGTCTGCGTATTATAACAATGATTATATAAACCATTTTGTAAACAGTCTCTAAACTGTTTTATTTAAAAATATAATAGGTTGTAATTCAATGAAATACGATTGTTTTGATGAGTTTTTCATTTGTCCTTGAGGAACTATGATTCTTTGTCCCTGTTAGTATTCTTCCGGCCTTTAGCAAAAAAGCGTGTAGAAAATTGAAGATGTTTTCCGTAAAGAACGAGCCTCGTTCAAACGAGCGGAGCGAGGGCGTTTGGCGAGTTTAGGAAAACATGCTTTGATTTTTAGCTTTTTTGCGAGCAGCCGGCGAGTTTCTTCTTTGGTTCGGTTTCTTCTTTGCT
>CACZBX010000003.1 GCA_902779535.1 uncultured Bacteroidales bacterium | reverse complement strand
CTACTCTTTCGTATTCCCAAATCTGATCTGGGTCATGACCGATGAACCACTTGTTATCTGGGTCATCCTTTTCTCTCTGACCAATCACCTTACCGCTTTCATCGACGATATCTTCCATATCACCGTACAACTTCTTCAACGTACGTCTGTTCATTGAGAATGTCAATGTACTACGCCAGTTCACGTTCTCGGTGCGGATAGGATTGAAGTTCAAAGTGATTTCCAAACCCTTGTTCTGTAACTGACCTAAGTTAGCAGCCACACTGGCGAAACCGGTGATGGACGGAAGTTTACGGTCGACGAGCAAGTCGTTGGTACGAGCTACATAACCTTCGATCGATCCGCTTACGAAATCGTTGAACAAAGAGAAGTCCAAACCAAGGTTCAAGGATTCAGAACGCTCCCACTTCAACGAGCTGTTTGCCATACGGTTTACATAGATCTGTGAAGTATTGTACAAGCCACCTGATTGGTTGATATATGGGTGCAGACCAGAGGTCATATCTGAGATAGCCTCGTACTGACCGATATCACGGTTACCATTCTGTCCCCAAGAGAGACGTAACTTACCATAGTTGAACCAAGAGTTCTGCAGTCTTTCCCAGAATTTTTCAGATGAGAAGACCCAACCTAAAGCCACTGATGGGAAGGTTGCACGTTTGTTGTTCAAACCGAATGCAGAATAACCATCACGACGAACAGAAGCAGTGATCATATACTTACTCATCAAAGAGTAGAACAAACGACCCATCAACGCATCACCTGTACGATAGGTATCATTACTTTCTACCAAAGGAACTGTACCAGCCTGAATACGGTGGTAACCCAAGATATCGTTTGGTGAGAAGTTTGAAGACTTAGCCGTCGTACTCCAGTACTGACCCTTTTCGGCGTTGATCAAGAAGGTTGCTTCCAGACGATGGATCTTATTGAATTCATGGCTCCAACGGAAGACATTATCGACCTGCCAGTTGTAAGTTTTCTGAACGGTACGTTCTGAACTACCATTCGTTGTTTTCCATGCAACGTTCGTTGAAGCTTCATGGTTGTAATATTCACGGAACTGGTAGTGAGGAGTAAAGTTCACCTGATATTCAATGTCGAACGGCAACTTCACGATTGCATACAAACTTGCATTCAAGTTATAGTACATATTCGTACGGTCTCTGTGTAAGTTATCGTAGAATGCGTTTACTACATTCTGGTCATCCGACGGATATCTCTGATACAAACTTTCTGTGTCACGTGACTCATCCAATGCATAAGGAGTGATGACAACCAACTTCGATGCATCGGCAGCCAAGTAACCTTCGTCACGAACGGCAAAGTTAGCATTGATACCGACTTTCAACCACTTCGTGATGGTTGATTCCAAGTTCAAACGAGTACGATAGTTGGTATAGCGGTCACCCTTTACCACACCTTCGCGGTCAGCATAGCCCAATGACCAATAGTAGTTCACGTTATCTGTCTTATTGGAGATACTTACCGTATAGTCCTGTTGCAGACCCGTCTGGAAGATCGCTTTCTGCCAGTCCTCTGTGCGTCCGGCCAAATAGTTTTCGATTTCACGTGTGTGGAAGTCGAGACGGCCTAACCAAGCAGTAATCAATTCATCGTGATTCGGTACGCTTGTCACCGGAGTCTTCTGGTCGTAATTGTACCAATCCAGTACATTGACACTCTTCAGTTCATCCGGACTTGTGAAGATTTCAGGGAACTTAGCCAGATATTCGTCGGTATTACGACCGATTTCATAGTCCTGACGATATTTCACGAAACCCGGTCCATCGAGGATGTCCGGCATGTGAGACGGAGCAGAGAAACCAACGTTTGCGTTAAAGTTGATTGCCGGTTTACCACCTTGTCCACCCTTACGAGTAACGATGGCAACGACACCGTTGGCAGCTTTCGCACCGTAAACGGCAGCTGAAGAAGCATCCTTCAAGATGTCGATGCTCTGAATATCCATCGGGTTGATATCGGTCATGGCACCTTCGTAGATCACACCATCGAGCACGATCAACGGAGAGTTACCAGCCTTCAGTGTGTTATTACCGCGGACCATCAAGTCAGCATCGCCCTTTGCCGTGTTTGACTGGGCGATTGTCAGACCGGCAGCCTGACCACGCAACAAATCCTGAACGGTACGTGGAGCCTGAGATTCCAGTTTCTCTGTTCGTACGGAAGCAACAGCACCCGTCAAGTCTTTCTTCTTTGCCGTACCGTAACCGATAACGACCACTTCTTCCAGGTTCTGCTTGTCTTCTTTTAGGACAACCTTCAACGTACGTTGATTAGAAACATTTACGACTTCCTCAACGAAGCCTACGTACGTAAAGTGAAGCATCTTCGAACCACTACCAACATTCAAGGTGAATTTACCGTCAATGTCAGTAATAGTTCCGTTAGTTGTTCCTTGTTGTAAGACGTTCACGCCAACCAGAGGTTCACCTCCTTCGTCAACGACAACACCCGTAACTTGGATGTTCTGAGCGTTTACAAGGAAAGAACAACATAGCATCATTACAAGAGCACTGAGCCTTAACAGCTGGCTCCCAAACTTGTGTTTTTCCATGTTTTAAATTTTTAAGTTAACGAAAATATTTAGAACTCACTATCATCAAACAAAACTTAATCTTTTACAAAATTAACAAGATTTACGAATTATACTTATCCTTCTTTTGCGGAAGAATATCTAAATTTTGCATACCGCATTTATATAATTCAAAATATTATAAATCATCATAATGACAAAAGAAGGAATGCCCCATGACATCCCTCCTTAAGTAAGCAAAAAAAGACCTAATTATTATGCAATACTTTACCTTTAAAAAACCAAAAACAATCTTTTACCTTAAAAGGTACCTATTCAAACAATGAACTCAAGAATTAACTCTAATCAAAAAACAACCTAATTTAAACTATCCTATTTCTATTTTAATTTTTCTTTCAATTGCGGCATCCAATAACCCCCGATCACGGAACGGGCTTGGAAGCCACGTTGCTCCGGTTCGAGCGTCCATGACCAGTCTGTCATGGGGACACGTTTCGGCGTATCGTTCATAAACTGCCAGATCGGATTGACCAATTTCTCAAACGTTGCCTGATCATCAGCCATTGAAGCCGTCCAGAGAACCCAGTCGCTCTTCGTATAAGTCTCACGACTGTCTAAAGGCAAGCCATACTTATTCTGTTTGGTCAAGTAATACTTCAATTCTTTCTGAGCAATTTCATCAGGGAAGAGGTTAAACTTCAACAACTTATCCCATACGAGGTTATACTTCTGACTCCATGTTCCAGGTTTGTCGAAAGCCAACTTATAATGGTCGCCATCTTCAGCCATCTTTGGCCACTGTGCAGCCATATCTTTCGCTTTATTCATATATTGCTCGGCAATTTCTTTCTTTCCCAACAAGCCGGCCAATCGGCCATACGATGCAACACCCAAAATTGCCTTAATAGAAAGATTAGCATTATGAGCCAAATGGCCGGCGAAGTCATCAGTACATAACTGATTATCGGGATCCAAGCCTTTTTCAATCAAATAGTTTGCCCATGTCGTGAGGACATCCCAATGTTTAGCGGCATAGTCGGCATTCCCTTCTACGGCAGCAATTGCAGCAGCCAGTATCAACATGTTTCCACTCTCCTCAACCGGCATGTCTTCGCCGTAAGTCTGTCCGTTTGCCAACGGATAAGTACCAATATCATGCGCCGAGAACGGCTTCGTCCACTTACCACTCTCACTATAATAGAAGATACCATTCATCTGTCCCTTCTCCAATTCTGGGTTATACACCAAGAAGATAGGAGCAGAAGGGTATGTCAAGTCAACGGTATTAATGGAACCGTTGCTATAGTTTTCTTTTGAAAGCCAAAGAAGTTCGCCCTGAGGAGACTCAACCAGTTTATGGGCAGCCATGACCTGACGATAAGCCGTGGCACAGAGCTCAGCAAACTTCTTTCCTCCTGCATTCAATGCATCATTATAAATCTTTGCATCAAAGGCAGCAGCCTGAACCATCAAGTCGGCATACTCATCCTCGGCCTTACGCAATTGCGTAAAGATGGTCTGGTCGTTATTTCTATTCCAATAAGGACGCAGGTTCTCACCGAAATACTGGATAGAGAAGATATCATCGTATGCCAAAAGAATATGGCCTTGCGCACTCTTTGTTTTTCCTAAGTCGGACACCAGCACTAACTTATCTGAATCACTTGCCGGGGTGGAGTTCACAGCCGTTCCCTCAGAGAAATTTTTCCGCAATGCAAGCCCATCGCCTGTAGCAGTTTTCACCATTTCTTCAGGAGCAGCCATGTAGAAATAGCCCCAATCGATACGTAGGTCATCCCCTTTCTTACCCAGAATCTGCTGGCTCTTGCTTCCCGTACGAACGTAAGCAAAGCCTTCCTCTATTCCCTGTGCACTGACGCTCGGCTGTGTAGGCTGATCAACAGCCCATTGCTTGCCGGCTTCGACATACAATTGGACATCGTGTTTCTTCCCGTCATTCGATTTTACTGAATATGTCATGTAATTGACTGGACGAGCTACGAGTTCGAGGTTTTCTGCAAAAGCAGGAGCCGTGAAAGTAACTTGCAATTCTACTGGACCACAAGTGAAAGTATAATAAGTTTGTGTTGCCTGTACGTCGACGCCCGTTTGAGCAGCCGTTTGTTCAAAGAATCGAGCATTCTCTTTCTCAACGGAAAGGCCAAAATCAATAAGGCCACCACCTACACGGTTCCGGCAGGAAGCTGCAATCACATTCTTGCCCTCATGCAATGTAGCCAAAGCCTCATCCGAAAGTTTTGCGGAGCGATTCTTCAAAGCCAGATTACCGGTATCAACCACCTTGACACCATTCATATATATTACAGCGTCGTCATCATGTGAATAGTTCAAATAAACCTTCTTGCCTTTTAAATCAGATGGCAAATCAATGATACGGCGGACGAAAATCCATTCCGAGTTCCACGGGGTCTTGGCAGAAGCCTCGTTTGCCGTTCCGTATGCTGCAGGTCCTTCTTTCCATCCTGCATCATTAAAGTCAGGTTTCTCCCAACCAGCCTTAGGCTGATTGAAAGTATAACGGGCATTCCAATCCTCCGAAGCAGATGTTCCGGCAATTACATCAAATTCAAGTTCCTCATCGCCCATAAAGCGATAGGTTTCACCATCCACCTTTAACACACCCAACAAAGGGAAATCCTTCCCCGACCAATGTTGAACGGGCACATCATATAGGTGATCGGCTGCCGACCACGCACTGGTATATGGATCAATCGTTACCAAAGGATAGTCGGGCGCTCTTAAATCATTGATCACATGCAGTTCCGAATCATTACCAACACCCGTACAGCTGGCAAGCAAACCCATCAAACAAATCGACTTCACTAGACGTATCATCATTTTCTTTTTCATTTCGACACATTTTATCAAGTGCAAATTAAACTAATAAAAAGCAAAATAATAGAAACTAGTTATTCAAAGAACGAAAAAATCTAACCATTTAACATACATGATTGGTCCACTAACGGAAATGGATCGAAAAAACAGATGAATACTCAAAGAATTTAGGCGTTTCACCTTAGTGATAAACCTTTGTCACCTAGGTGAGTAACTTTTTTCACCAAGGTGATAAGCTTTTGTCACCCAGGTGAAACACCTAAAATTTCGATGACAACGAATAAGATATGAGGTGGAAATGCTATCTTTGCCTAAAATAATCAATTATCTAGACAATGAAAAAAGATAAAATTAGAATGATAGGATGTGTGCTGTCAATACTAATGGCAGTGTTCACAGCATGTAACGTGCAATCAAAAAGGGAGAAAGCAAAGGAAACACCTGTCTATGAGGTAGAAAGCAACCACCTCCCAATTGCCGACCCGTATATTCTATGTTACAATCATAAGTATTATGCATACGGTACACATACCGATGGATTCGGTGTTTTTACATCGGAAGACCTAAGACACTGGCGTCGAGGGCCGATAGTCCTATCACCCGACAATTCGTGGGGAACACGTTGGTACTGGGCTCCGGAGGTATATTATATTCCATCAAAGAATAAGTTCTTCATGTTCTATTCGGTGGATGAGCACATCAATGTAGCCACAGCCGATAGTCCTGAAGGACCGTTCATTCAGGACCCTAAACAACCGATCGTAGAGGAGAAAGGCATTGATACTTCCCTTTTCATTGACACCGATGGCAAGGCATACCTCTACTATGTGCGCTTTACCGACGGTAATGTGATTTGGGCAGCCGAGATGGACGAGGACCTAAAGCACATCAAGACTGAGACGTTGAGACAATGCGTCAGTGCGGTCGAGCCATGGGAGACTATGATGGGCAAGGTTACGGAAGGACCATCTGTAGTAAAAGAAGGAGATACATACTATATGCTTTATTCGGCCAACGATTATCGCAGCAAGGATTACGGTGTAGGGTGTGCCACGGCAAAGTCACCGCTTGGTCCTTGGACAAAACAGAGCGACAACCCCATTTTCAAAAGAGGTATGAAGAACACAAAAGATTTCGTTGGCATTGGACACGGAGCACCGTTTAAAGACCTAAACGATGAGTACATGTACGTGTTCCATGTTCATCAGAATGACAGTACAATCCATCCTCGCCACGCACTCATCAATACCAGTCTGCGTTTCAGCAATGGTAAAGCCCAGATCGACGGTGATGTGATCGAACCTTGTCTGGTGAAATAAAGTCAATCGATTGATTACTCTTTATTAGACGGCTTTTTCATCGGGACTCCCATCTTTACAGGCTTGCCAAGGATAGGAATTCCATTGTCATCCCAGTCAACTTTTTGCAAGCGAGGGTTTCGTTTGTTCTGTCCCAAGATGAAATTATCAGTGTACCACGCATGGTAAAGCATATACAGTTCGGTGCTATCAGGTGAATAGACGAACGAACAGCCGCCCGGGCCCCAAATACTATCTTGCGGCGATTGCGAGAACACCGGTTCGTCACTCTTTGTCCAGGAAGAAGGGTTCAACAGGTCGGCCGATGCATCCGCCATCAACATTCCTGTGCAATAATAGGGTGTCCAATTACCGCTGGCAGCATAGTAGATCAGTATTTTCTTTCCATCCTTCGAACGGAATGGTTGTGGTGATTCATTGACATAGATGGGATATGCCGAACGGTTTCCATCGGGACTGATCCATTGCCGTTCCCACACGTGATCGGGCTTCGAAAGCATGACACGTTCACCGTCCAAGGTCCAAGGATTTTTCATCTTTGCGATATAAATACATTGTGTCTCCTCGACGATTCTTCTTTGTGGCCATCCCGACCAAACAAGGTATTGCTGTCCATCTTGGGAGAATGTCGATGCATGAATGCCCCAGTTACAATCCTTACATGTAACAATCGGTCCTCTCTGTACAAATACGCCTTCCATTGGGGAAGCCGCAACGTTCTCAATCACGTTGATCTGATGATTATCCATGTTGCCATCATCGGCTGCAAAATAAATATACCATTTATCCTGGACACGATGAAGTTCGGGTGCCCAGATGTTAAATGCGCTCTTCGAGTCGGTCGGTCGCCACACCTCCTTGCAAGTAGCATGCTGCAAGTCGGTAAGGTCGTCCGTTTCCCAAAGCATGATCTCGTTATCGGTAGCATGGGTATAATAATACTTTCCCTCGTAAAGGATCGCACGCGGATAGTACCCATCGGGCAGGATGGGGTTTGTAAACGTACCTGCGGAGGACGAGTGCGAGTCGACCAAATGATGACAAGCCCATAAGCAGAATACACAAATGATGATGTAAATAACTTTACGCAGATTCATCTTCCTGTTCCTCCTTTTTCATTGTTCCATCCTGTCCGCCTGCAGCCCATTCCTTCGGTGACATACCAAACTGTGCCTTAAAGCACTTGGCGAAATAGGATGAAGAATTGAAACCTGTTTGAGCACATGTTTCTGACACACGATATCCTTTTCTCAGCATTTCAGCAGCTTTATTCAGTCGATAGCACTTCAGATAATCATTCGGAGCCATGTCTGTCAAAGCCTTTATCTTCCGATAGAAATTAGAACGACTCATATTCATCTCCTCTGCCAAGTTCTCAACCGAGAAGTTCTCATCCGAGTATTGTTTCTCCAACTGTCCCTGCAGTTCCGAGATGAACTCGTAGTCTTTTTGATTCAGTCCACCCACCGTTTGCAGGCTATCTTGGCTTGACAATGCCTGCATGCGCTGATAATAGGCGATACGAACCTTCAACAGGTTTTCTATTTGCATGTGCAGTTGGGTAATGGTAAACGGTTTCTCCATGTATACGTCCGCTCCACACGACAATCCTTCTTCTTTTGCCTCAACAAAAACCTTTGCAGTAAGCAAGATAACCGGAATATGCGAATAATCTGTCGTTGTTTTCACTCGTTTACACAGTTCCATACCATCCATACCAGGCATCATAACGTCACTAACGATAATATCTATCGGTTTATTTTCAAGTACATCCAACGCTTCTAAACCATTGGCTGCCTGTTCCACCTTGTACCATTGAGCCAAAGATGAAGACACCATACGAAGCAAGTCTACATGATCCTCCACCACCAACAACGTATATTTCTTTGCTGCTACAGATAAATCGGAAGATTCACCCTCTCGAGGTGACGAAGTTGTCGGTTGAATTCCATCCAACGCATTTTCTTCCAGATTCGTCGGCAAAGTCAGGATGAACGAAGCACCGTGCAGCGAGTTATCCTGAACAGAGAGATTGCCTCCATGGAGTTTCGCCAGAGAATATGAATATGCCAATCCTAAGCCGGTGCCCAGTGATGCCTGCTTATCGTCGGATTGATAGAAAGCCTGGAAAATCTTCTCTTTCTCTTCATCGGCAACACCCGGCCCATCATCATCCACACGAACAGCAAATTCATTCTCTCCCAACTCTAAAGCCACCGTTATCTGGTTACGGGCATATTTCATGGCATTACCCAACAGGTTGACTGTAATCTTGTTAACAAACGAACGATCAATCACAGCCCACAGGTCATCTGTCGGCATCGAACAGGCCAGTTTTACCCCTTTCAGCTCGGCAGCTCCCTGGAACTGCTCAACAATACTTCTTATCAAGGCAGACACATTCGAGCGAACCAGTTGGAGTTTCATGGAATTATTCTCCATCTTTTGGAAGTCGAGCAACTCATTTGTTATCGCCAAAAGATAATCAACATTACGATCGATCGTAACGAGCTTCTGGCTATTATCCTCTAATCCATTCTTCTTTAAATCCTCAAGCGGGAGTTTAATCAAACTGAGCGGTGTCCGTATTTCGTGTACAAGATTGATAAAGAAATTAATCTTTGAATTATACAGTTCCTTCTCTTTCTGAGCCTCATACTCCTCCATCTCCATCCGATATTTCTTTTCAACACGTCGGTTCCAGTATGCTATTGCCGTAAACAAAGCAGTCAGTAAGAGGAGAAGGTAAATCAAATATGCCAACTTTGAACGATACCATGGTGGTGTGATAACAATCGTCAAAGTCGCCGGATGCTCGTTCCACACATCATCGTTGTTCGATCCTTTAACGACAAAGCGGTATTCCCCCGGAGGCAGATTCGAATAGCTGACACTATGCTCACCCTGAATTTCAAAGAAACCTTCATCAAAGTTTTCAAGCTTGTACGAATACAAGTTCTCAGCCGGGTTACGATAACTTAGTGAAGCAAAATGAATGGTCATGCTATTGTAGCGATAAGGGATCTGCACCTTCTTTTCTTTATACAAAGGGCCGTCGATACCCATGACGCTGTATGCTTCGTCTCTGTCGGGCAAACGCAATAACGAAAGATCTGTGATATAAATCGGTGGGATATATGAATTCTGTTCGAATGAATCAGAGTCGAAGTAATGAAAACCGTCCGATCCGCTCAAATAAAGAGTCTTTCCATCGGATAACAAAGCAGCATATTCTGTAAAATGATTTTCTTTCAGTCCGTCGGATGTGGTAAACAGATGATAATCATTCTTATCCTTCGGATTGAAGCGAATCAAGCCTAAGCTACTTGAGATCCAGATCCGTTCCGGACCATCCTGAGCCATGTTGTAAACGATAGTATTCGGGACATCATCAACCTTCGTGAAGGCCCGTCTATCAGGATCCAATCTAAACAAGCCATTCCCATTTGATCCCATCCAAACCAAATTGTCAGGGCCTTTGAACAAAGAAACCATGGAATTCGAAAGGGCTTCAGGGGCAACATCGAAATGCCACCACTTTTTTGTCTGATAATCGCATAGGTACAAGCCATTATTACTGGTGGAGACCCATATGCCTTTACGGCCATCCTCACAAATATCGGTTACCGTAAACATACCGCCAATCTCGAATACCGTTCTAAAGTTGTCGTCTGACGGAACATAATAGCACAAGCCCCAAGAAGTCCCCACATAAATCAACCCTTCAGAGGTCTTATAGATCTTTAGAATATCGTTACTGCAAATCGTATAAGGTATATCCAGTGTATGCCGATATGAACGCACAGCACCGGAAGAGGTATTCAGGACTTTTAAGCCATCGGCAGATGTACCTATCCATAACTGATTCCCATCAAGGAATAAAGAACGAATATCATACGGAGTATTACCAGCCAAAGGATACGGTTGCGCCGTTTTCTTCTTCAAATCGTATTGGAATAAACCGTTTTTTGTCCCTATCCACAACACATTGGAAGCATCATCCTTGCAGAAAGTATAAACCGTGGAACTCCCAGGCAAGTCAACGTAATGGAAAGGCTTCGTTTGTGGCATAATATAATCAACACCACTCATGTTTGTGAGTGCCCATATACCGCCTTCGCGGTCACGCATCAAGCCGTTCACATGATGCACTACCTTTTTGCCCATCTCATCATAAATATCCAAAGGCTTCAGTTGCTCGGTAAAGGTATTGAAGGCATACAAACCAACATCCGTGCCCAACAGGATCTCATCATCATCCAAAGCAAGCAATGAATGTATAATACGAAAACTGACATCCGTGAAATCGATATGATGAAGATCCCCATTTTTGTTCATACAAACTAAGGAAGCAGAGTTAAGTGCTATCCATAGCGCATCACGGAATTGAAGAAAACTATTGGGATCACGATCATAACTACTCTGACCATCACCAAACAAAGGGATCGTCTTCAGGAAGGTACCATCAGATTTAAAGCACAAGATGGAAGAATTGAATGAAGTGGTATAGACATAGTTCCCATCAAACAGGAAATCTTGTACAAAAGTGGCATGCTGGTTCAATTGCTCCAATTCTTGTGTATCTAAGTGATAGACAAAAATGCCCTGTCCAAGGGTAGCAAACCAAATTGTCTGATTATCTACTATAAGGATCTTATGGACCTCGCTGCTGATTGAAACTGAATATCTGGTGGTCAAGTTAAAAGAACGGATTCCTTCTTTCTCTTGATAGGTATACAATCCTCTGTTCGTACCAATCCATATTCTTTTGTCGGCGTCTTCAGCCAAACAATGAATAACATTGTTGTCTAAATAAGGTTGTTGAGATTTAAGATTGAAAGAGGTGATGTTTTCCCGACCATCGAAACGATTCAAACCATTATCAGTACCCAACCATATAAAACCATCACTATCTTGCAAAGAACATAGCACCTTATTGTGCGATAAACCATCCTTTGACTGATAGTTCCGATAATAGTATGACTGACCACAATATGCATTAATACTCCACAGAGATAATAATGCAAGTAAAATTAAGGCATAACTCAGGTTGGTACTTCTTGTCATATAGTTTTCACCTTTTCCACACTACAAACAGTTTCTTAAGGCATAGGATATACTCACACAATAACAAAGGTAAAATCTTTTTTAGGATATTTCAAATGAAGTTGCGATTTTTTGTTTTAGTATATAAAAAAAGGCTACCCGAAATGGGTAGCCTTTAAGCTATAAAATAGTTGTTTCTTTATTCTTTGGTCTCTTCTGCTGGAGTCTCAACAGCAACTTCTTCTGCTACCGGAGCATCAGCCTTTACAGACTTCTTAGAACGACGAGTACGAGTCGACTTCTTAGCAGCAGTCTTAGCCATGTTCTCATCGTAATCTACCAACTCAATAAAGCACATTTCTGCGTTATCACCCAAACGATGACCAGTCTTAATGATTCTGGTGTATCCACCCGGACGATTAGCAATCTTCTCAGAAATGTTCTTGAACAATTCAGTAACAGCATACTTATCTTTCAATTCGCTGAATACGAGACGACGAGAAGCTGTAGTATCGTTCTTAGACTTTGTAATCAAAGGCTCTACGTACATTCTTAACGCTTTAGCCTTCTGAAGCGTCGTATTGATTCTTTTATGCTTAATCAAAGAGCAAGCCATGTTTGACAACATTGCAGATCTGTGAGAAGCGGTACGACCTAAATGGTTGAATTTCTTATTATGTCTCATTTTTATTCTTTATCTAATTTATACCTAGAAATATCTGTTCCAAACGAAAGATTCAAACTTGCCAGCAGCTCTTCCAACTCAGTAAGTGACTTCTTACCAAAGTTTCTGAACTTCAGAAGGTCAGTCTTGTTATATTGAACCAAGTCGCCTAATGTCTCCACATCGGCAGCCTTCAAACAGTTCAATGCACGAACTGACAGGTCTAAGTCAACAAGCTTCTGCTTCAAGAGTTGGCGCATGTGCAATACTTCTTCATCAAATTCTTCATTCTTGTCAGCGTCAGATGCCTCAAGAGTGATCTTCTCGTCAGAGAATAACATGAAATGATAAATCAATATTTTTGCTGCTTCCTTCAACGCTTCTTTCGGATGAATGGAACCATCGGTTGTAATTTCAAGTACAAGTTTCTCGTAGTCGGTCTTCTGTTCAACACGGAAATTCTCTACGGCATACTTGACATTACGAATCGGTGTGTAAATAGAATCAATAGGAATTACGTTCACGTCGGAGCAGAATTGTAAGTTCTCATCAGATGGGACATATCCTCTACCCTTATTGATCGTAATATCTATTTGTAAAGTTGCTTTAGGATCTAAATGGCAAATCACCAATTCAGGATTTAACACTTCAAATCCGGTCAGATACTTACTTATATCACCTGCTTTGAACTCACTAGAGTTTTCAACGGTAATGCTAACCTTCTCGTTTTCGAACTCTTCTACTACTTGCTTGAATCTTACCTGTTTGAGATTCAAGATAATGCCGGTAACGTCCTCTCTAACACCAGGAACGGCAGCGAACTCATGATCAACGCCTGCAATACGAATCGTATTGATTGCATATCCTTCCAAAGAAGATAGCAAGATACGGCGAAGAGCATTACCTACGGTAATACCGAAACCGGGTTCGAGTGGGCGGAATTCAAATTTTCCGTATTTGGAATCCGCTTCCAACATTAATACTTTGTCAGGTTTTTGAAATGCTAATATTGCCATGAATGAATGATTATTTAGAGTACAATTCGACGATCAAATGTTCCTTAATGTTCTCAGGGATATCCTCTCTTGCAGGAACATGCAACAACTTACCAGCCTTTGCATTTTCATCCCACTCCAGCCAAGAATATCTTCCATGATTAAATCCTGCAAGTGAATTAACAACGACTTCCAAAGATTTTGATTTCTCACGAACACCTACAATTTGACCAGCTTTTACTGAATATGAAGGTATAGAAACAACTTCACCATTTACAACGATATGTCTGTGGTTAACCATCTGACGTGCAGCAGCACGTGTAGGAGCGATACCCAAACGATAAACGATATTGTCCAAGCGGCATTCAAGATTCTGCAACAAGATCTCACCAGTAATACCAGTTGATCTTGCAGCTTTATCAAACATATTGCGGAATTGTTTTTCCAATACACCGTAAGTATATTTAGCTTTCTGCTTTTCAGCCAACATCACGCCATATTCAGAAGTTTTTCTTCTGCGGTTTACTCCGTGCTGTCCTGGAGGATAGTTTTTCTTTGATAAAACTTTATCGGGTCCAAAGATCGCTTCACCAAACTTACGTGCAATTCTTGTTTTTGGTCCAGTATATCTTGCCATTTTACTTTTTATTAAATTGTTAAACATATGTACTTAATTTGTTGCAGCCGCGATTACAGAAAGGAAGATGTAATCCAATCAACAAGATTAAGTCACATATAAATAAAGATTATTCTCTTATACTCTTCTTCTCTTAGGAGGACGACAACCATTGTGAGGCAGTGGAGTATTATCAATAATTTCAGTTACTTCAATACCTGCACCATGTACGGTTCTGATAGCAGACTCGCGACCGTTTCCAGGACCATTAACAAATGCTTTCACCTTTCTTAGGCCAAGATCATACGCTGTTTTTGCACAATCTTGGGCAGCCATTTGAGCTGCATAAGGAGTATTCTTTTTTGAACCTCTAAATCCCAATTTACCTGCTGAAGACCAAGAAATAACGTCTCCATTATTATTTGTCAAAGAGACAATAACATTGTTAAATGAAGAATGAACATGCAACTGTCCAGTAGCTTCTACTTTAACATTTCTTTTCTTCGCTGCGACTGTTTTTTTTGCCATATTTAATTATTATTTAGTAGCTTTTTTCTTATTTGCAACAGTTTTCTTCTTTCCCTTACGTGTACGAGCGTTGTTCTTTGTGCTCTGACCACGAACTGGTAAACCAATACGATGACGAATTCCACGGTAGCAACCAATATCCATTAATCGCTTAATGTTCATTTGCACTTCTGTACGAAGATCACCTTCCACTTTGTATTCAGCTCCAATAATAGAACGGATCTTTGCTGCCTGATCATCGGTCCAGTCTTGAACCTTAATATCTTTATCTACACCAGCCTTTTCCAAAATCTTAGCTGAACTACTGCGTCCAATACCATAAATGTAGGTCAACGCAATCTCGCCTCTCTTGTTCTGAGGCAAATCTACACCAACTATTCTTATAGCCATATACTTAATTATTTTTCCTCCAAAAATAATAAATTATCCTTGACGTTGTTTATACTTAGGATTCTTTTTACTAATAACATACAAACGGCCTTTACGTCTAACGATCTTGCAGTCCGGCGTACGTTTCTTGATTGATGCTCTTACTTTCATATCTTTATTCTTTTATTTATATCTAAAAACGATTCTTCCCTTTGATAAGTCATAAGGCGACATTTCTACCCTTACCTTATCACCAGGTAATATTTTAATGTAATGCATTCTCATTTTTCCTGAAATATGAGCTGTTATCTCATGCCCATTCTCAAGTTCTACTCGAAACATTGCATTTGACAATGCTTCAACGATGGTTCCATCTTGTTCAATTGCAGATTGCTTTGCCATATAAATTCAAATTGCGTTATTTCCTAAAACTTCTTCTACATATTCAAAGGAAGATAAAATATCAGCGCTTCCCTGTCGTATTGCAATCGTATGTTCGAAGTGTGCTGCCGGCTTCCCATCACGGGTTCTAACAGTCCAACCATCCTTCTCCATATAGATCTGACGATTACCCATCGTTATCATTGGCTCGATTGCGATACACATTCCTTTACGTAATAAGATGCCCGTACCTTTCTTTCCATAATTCGGAACCATTGGTTCTTCGTGCATTTCTTTTCCGATGCCATGCCCTACAAACTCTCGTACGACACCGTACGAATTTGCCAGACAATGCTCTTCAACCGCGCTGCCAATATCACCAAGGCGTTTCCCATGAACTGCATTCTCTATTCCTTTGTACAATGCTTCTTTTGTAACCTTAAGAAGCTTCATCACCTCCGGAGAGACATTCCCTACCGGAAATGTATAACATGAATCGCCACAGAAGCCATTCATATATGTACCACAGTCAACAGAAACAATGTCACCATCCTTTAGAGGGATGTCATTGGGTATTCCATGAACGACCTGATCATTTACCGAAGTACAGATCGAAGCCGGGAATGGAACTCCAAATTGATTAGGGAACCCTTTAAAAGTAGGAATCGCTCCGTTGTCACGAATAAACTCCTCGGCTACTTTATCAAGTTCCTTCGTCGTAACACCTGGTTTTATCATTTTAGCGACTTCGGCCAGAGTTTTACCGACAAGTAAATTACTCTGGCGAAGTAGCTCTATTTCATCCTCTGTTTTAAGAAATATCATCTGTCAAGCAAATTAATAGGCTTGAACATTACCTGAACGACCTTTGATTCTTCCAGTATTCAACAATCCATCGTAATGACGCATCAACAAATGACTCTCAATCTGCTGTAATGTATCCAAAACAACACCTACAAGAATCAAAAGAGATGTACCACCGAAGAATTGAGCGAATCCTTGTTGTACGCCAAACAAACCAGCAAAAGCTGGTAAGATTGCTACAATTGCCAAGAAGATAGATCCTGGAAGAGTAATACGTGACATAATCGTATCAATGAAATCGGCAGTGTTCTTTCCCGGCTTAATACCTGGAATAAAACCATTGTTCCGTTTCATATCTTCTGCCATCTGGCTCGGGTTAATTGTGATTGCAGTGTAGAAATACGTGAACAGGATGATCAACGCTGCATAAATCAAATTATACCAGAAACCATTGTTGTTTGTCAAGGCACGTGCAACACCACTCGCATTTGCAACGTTTGAGAAACCTATCACCGTGATAGGAATGAACATCAAAGCCTGTGCAAAGATAATAGGCATTACATTAGCTGCATTAACCTTCAACGGAATATACTGACGAGCACCCCCATATTGCTTGTTGCCAACAACACGCTTTGCATATTGTACAGGTACCTTGCGAACGCCTTGAACCAGCATGATAGCAAAAGCCATAACGATCAACAGGAATACCATCTCCAACAAGAACATGACGATACCACCAGCACCCGGAGAGGAGAATCGTGAAACAACTTCCTGAACCAATGACTGCGGCAGACGTGCAATGATACCAATCATGATGATCATAGATACACCATTACCGATACCTTTATCTGTGATTCTTTCACCCAACCACAAGATAAACATACTTCCAGCAGCCAAAATGATTGTAGAAGAAATAATAAAAGTCGTCCAATCTAATGAAGCATTAAGTGCTCCTCCGGCTTGCATCTTCAGGTTCAACAGATAAGAAGGAGCTTGGAAAACCAATATGAAAATCGTTAAGATACGAGTATATTGATTGATCTTTCTTCTTCCGCTTTCGCCTTCACGTTGCATTTTTTGAAAATAAGGAACAGCGATAGCTAACAATTGAATAACGATTGATGCCGAGATGTATGGCATAATTCCTAATGCAAAAATGGAAGCATTAGAAAACGCACCTCCCGAAAACATATTCAATAACGCTAACAAGCCTTCATCAGTTTGTTGATGCAACTGTGTCAACATTGCAGGGTTGATACCCGGAAGTACCACATAAGAACCAAACCTGTAAATAGCCACAAAAAATAAGGTGATAAGGATTCTTTGACGCAGATCCTCAATCTTCCATATATTCTTTAATGTTTCAATAGATTTATGCATTGAATCAGAGTTTTACGGCGTTACCACCAACGGCTTCGATGGCTGCTACAGCACTCTTTGAGAAAGCATTAGCTTCAACATCAAGCTTTGTAGTAAGGCTACCGTTACCAAGTATTTTCACTAATTGTTTTGAAGAAATATAACCTGCTTGAGCCAAGTCATTCAAACCAACTTTCGTCAAGCCCTTAGCATCAGCTACAGCCTGGACAACATCAAGATTGATGGCTTTGTATTCAACGCGATTAATATTCTTAAAACCAAACTTCGGAAGACGACGTTGAAGTGGCATCTGACCACCTTCAAAACCAATCTTCTTTTTATAACCAGATCTAGATTTAGCACCTTTGCTTCCTCTTGTTGAAGTACCACCATATCCAGAACCCGGTCCACGACCGATTCTCTTGCGTGATTTGGTAGATCCCTCTGCAGGTTTCAAATTACTTAAATTCATATCGTAATAAGTTTTTTAATCCAATTAATTACTCTACAACAGCAACCAAGTGCTTAACTGCGTCAATCATACCACGTACAGTAGGAGAGTCCTCACGTTCAACCACCTGATTTAACTTACGAAGACCCAAAGCATTCAATGTTCTTTTCTGACGCTCAGGAGCACGGTTTCTACTTTTAATTTGTTTAATCTTAATAGTTGCCATATGAACCTCCTTATCCTTTAAATACTTTTTCCATACTTACGCCTCTATTCTGAGCAACCATACGAGCATCTCTCATCTCACTCAAAGCAAGGATTGTAGCCTTTACTAAGTTATGAGGATTGGATGAACCCTTAGACTTTGCCAAGACGTCAGTAATACCAACACTTTCAAGGACAGCACGCATAGCACCACCGGCAACAACACCTGTACCAGTTGAAGCAGGTTTGATAAATACTTCAGCACCACCAAACTTAGCTGTTTGCTCATGAGGAACTGTACCTTTTAATACAGGTACACGTGTCAGATTCTTCTTTGCAGCCTCAACACCTTTAGCAATAGCAGCTGTTACTTCACCTGCCTTACCCAAACCGAGACCAATAACACCATCCTCATTTCCAACAACGACAATTGCAGAGAAAGTAAATGTTCTACCACCCTTTGTAACCTTCGTTACACGGTTGATAGCAACCAGTCTATCCTTTAACTCTACATCGCTAGATATCTTAACTCTATTATTTACCATAATTCATTAAAATTTAAGTCCACCGTTACGAGCAGCATCAGCTACCGCTTTTACTCTACCATGATACAAATAACCATTGCGGTCAAAAACAACTGTCGTAATACCAGCTTCCTGAGCTTTCTTTGCAATCAGTTCACCAACTTTAGCAGCTTGCTGGAGCTTCGGCATAGCTTCCATCCCAAGAGAAGACGCTGATGCCAGAGTCGTTCCTTTCAAGTCGTCAATAACCTGAACATAGATCTGCTTATTACTTCTAAATACACTCATACGTGGACGTTCAGCAGTACCTGAAATCTTATTACGTACTCTATATTTAATTTTGATTCGTCTTTCTGATTTTGTTGTCATAATCTTACTGTTTTAAAAATTATTTAGCTGCTGCTGTCTTTCCAGACTTTCTACGAATAACTTCGCCAACAAACTTAATACCTTTACCCTTGTAAGGCTCTGGCTTACGGAAAGAACGAATCTTCGCACATACCTGACCAAGCAACTGCTTGTCGCATGATTCCAAAATAATCAACGGATTTTTATTTCTTTCTGATTTCGTCTCAACCTTGATTTCAGAAGGCAATACCATAAAGATAGGATGAGTATAACCCAAAGCAAATTCGATAGTATTACCCGTATTGGTAGCACGATAACCAACACCTACAAGCTCAAGTTCTTTCTTATAACCTGTAGATACACCAACAACCATATTGTTAACCAAAGCACGGTACAAGCCATGATAAGCATGTCTTTGCTTTGCGTTATCAATCATCGCATTTTCATCTTCTTTGAAAGATACATGCCCGTCTTCAATCGTCACCTTAATTGAAGGGTCAACATACTGACTCAATTCTCCCTTCGGACCTTTCACTGTAATGATATTGTCCTTATGAGAAATAGTTACACCAGCAGGAATGCTAATCGGTAATTTTCCAATTCTTGACATAGCGTACCCTCCTATTAATATACATAACAAAGAACCTCACCACCGATCTTTAAATCAGCAGCGGCCTTGTTTGTCATTACACCTTTGGAAGTAGATATTATAGCAATACCTAAACCATTAATTACTCTCGGCATGTCTTTATATCCAGTATACTTACGTAAACCTGGAGTAGATACTCTTTGAAGGTTCTTGATAGCGTTAACCTTGTTAACTGCATCATACTTCAAAGCGATCTTGATAGTTCCCTGAGGTCCATCCTCAACGAACTTGTAGTTCAAAATGTAACCTTGATCAAACAGAATCTTTGTGATTTCTTTCTTCAGATTTGATGCAGGTACTTCAACTACTCTGTGCTTTGCACGAATTGCATTTCTCAACCTCGTGAGATAATCTGCGATTGGATCTGTCATATAAATTAAAATTAAATTAATCAGGACTACCCTGACAATATTTAAACAAAAAATTACCAGCTTGCTTTCTTAACGCCCGGGATCAAACCGCTTGATGCCATTTCACGGAACTGAATTCTTGAAATGCCGAACTGACGGATGTAACCTTTTGGACGACCGGTTAACTTACAACGATTGTGCAAACGGATAGGGTTTGCATTCTTCGGTATTGCCTGCAACTTACGAGCTGCTTCGTATGCCTCTGCTGGATCACCAGTATTAACAATCTTCTTCAGAGCAGCGCGCTTCTCAGCATATTTGGCTACAAGTTTGGCTCTTTTTACTTCACGAGCCTTCATTGATTCTTTTGCCATATCTTATCAATTAATTTTTTGAATTCTTAAATGGTAAACCAAATTCCTTCAGGAGGGCATAACCTTCTTCATCTGTCTTAGCAGATGTAACGAATGTGATACTCATACCAAGAATCTTTGTTATACTATCGATATTGATTTCCGGGAAGATAATCTGTTCGTCAATACCCAAAGAATAGTTACCTCTACCATCAAACTTCGAGTTAATACCCTTAAAGTCACGGATACGTGGTAAAGCAACACGAACAAGTCTTTCCAAGAATTCATACATTCTTTCACGGCGTAAAGTAACCATTACACCAATAGGCATTTTCTTACGCAACTTGAAGTTAGCAATATCTTTACGAGAAACAGTAGCAACTGCTTTTTGACCTGTAATAGTTGTCAACTCGTTGATAGCTACTTCAATAATCTTCTTATCAGCTACAGCCTCGCCCAATCCCTGATTGATTACAATTTTCTTCAAAGCCGGGATCTGCATAGGAGAAGTATACTGGAACTGTTTCATCAATGCAGGAGCAATGCGCTCTGCATATTCTTTTTTAAGGCTAGCAGTATTACTCATTACTTAATCTCCTCTCCTGATTTTTTAGAATAACGAACAAATGTTCTTCCATCAGCACTCTCTCTTCTACCAATGCGTGTCGGTTTACCTGTCTTAGGATCCAATACATTCAGATTAGAAATATGGATAGAAGCTTCTTGCTTCACAATACCTCCCTGAGGATTCTTAGCACTTGGCTTTGTGCTCTTAGAAACCATATTTACGCCTTCAACGATAGCACGTTGTTTTTCAACAAGAACTTTCAACACGCGTCCAGTCTTACCTTTATCCTCACCGGAATTTACGTAAACTGTATCGCCTTTTCTAATATGTAATTTACTCATTACTATAATCTTTAATCAAATTAAAGTACTTCAGGTGCCAATGAAACGACCTTCATATTAACTGCACGTAACTCTCTGGCAACAGGGCCAAAGATACGACTTCCTCTAATTTCACCTGCGTTGTTCAACAAAACGCAAGCATTATCATCAAAACGAATATAAGAGCCATCAGCACGACGGATCTCTTTCTTTGTACGTACAATCAAAGCCTTTGATACGGTACCTTTTTTAACATCACTTGAAGGGATAACGCTTTGCACAGCGACTACAATTACATCCCCGACAGAAGCGTAACGTCTTTTTGTACCACCCAAAACGCGGATACAAAGAGCCTCTTTTGCGCCACTGTTATCGCATACTGTAAGTTTGGATTCTGCTTGTATCATAATTACTTAGCTCTTTCAATAATTGAAACCAATCTCCATCTCTTCGTCTTGCTCAGAGGACGAGTTTCCATGATATGTACTGTATCACCTACATTACATTCATTCTTTTCGTCATGAACATGATATTTTTTCGTTTTCTGAACGAACTTCCCATACATCGGGTGTTTTTCTTTAAACACGGTAGCTACAGTAATGGTCTTATCCATTTTGTTGCTTACAACGACACCCGTTCTTTCTTTTCTTAAATTTCTAGCTTCCATGAGGACTATTATTTATTATTAAGTTCTCTCTGACGTAACTCTGTCTTCATACGCGCAATCGTTCTGCGTAATTTTCTGATTTGTGAAGGGTTTTCCAGCGGAGAGATAGAATGATTTAACAGCATCTGAGTATAATTGGCAACTTCAGTGTCAATTCTTTCTGCCAATTCATTAGTTGGTATTTCTCTAATTTCTGCAATCTTCATAATAATTAAGCATTTTGATTAGCATCGTAATCACGTCTAACAATAAACTTCGTAGTAATAGGAAGTTTCTGAGCTGCTAAGCGCAAAGCTTCTTTTGCTACTTCATAAGGTACACCGTCGGCTTCGATCAAAATACGACCTGGAATAACAGGTGCTACGAAACCTACAGGATCACCTTTACCTTTACCCATACGTACGTCAGCAGGCTTACGAGTGATTGGTTTATCCGGGAAAATACGGATCCAAATCTGACCTTGACGTTGCATATATCTTGTCACTGCCACACGAGCAGCCTCAATCTGACTACCTGTAATCCACTTAGATTCAAGAGCCTTGATTCCAAAAGACCCAAAGGCTAATTGGTTTCCTCTATGAGCGAAACCTTTACCATTACGGCGGCCATCCTGTTGTCTTCTGAACTTTGTTTTTTTCGGTTGTAACATAATCTTTTAAATTCAAATCGATTAACGATTATTTCTCTTTCTTCTGAAGTTTTTACCTCCATTATTATTACCACCGCGACCTGTTTCTTTCGTCTGAGTGAAATTAGGTGCAAGATCTTTCTTGCCATAAACTTCACCGCGGCAGATCCATACTTTAATACCTTGCAAACCAACCTTTGTCAAAGCTTCTGCCTGACAGTAGTCGATATCAGCACGTAAAGTATGCAAAGGAGTTCTACCTTCCTTTAACATTTCTGAACGAGCCATTTCTGCACCGTTCAAACGACCTGAAATCTGAACTTTAATTCCTTCAGCACCCATGCGCATTGTGTTGGCAATAGCCATCTTGATGGCACGGCGATAAGCGATCTTACCCTCAACCTGACGAGCGATGTTGTTAGCAACGATCACTGCATCGAGTTCCGGCTTCTTCACCTCGAAAATATTGATTTGGATATCCTTATCGGTAATCTTCTTCAATTCTTCTTTCAACTTATCAACTTCTTGACCGCCTTTACCAATGATAATACCAGGGCGTGCAGTACATACGGTAATTGTCACCAATTTCAACGTACGTTCAATAACAATTCTAGAAACGCTGGCTTTAGCAAGTCTTGCTTTCAAATATTTACGAATCTTGCTGTCTTCCAACAAGGCGTCACCATATTCTTTACCACCGTACCAATTAGAATCCCAACCTCTGATTATTCCTAAACGGTTACTTATTGGATTAACTTTTTGTCCCATACTTACTCTTGATTATCATTAGTTTTCTTAGAATCAACGAACAAAGTCACATGATTTGAACGTTTACGAATTCTGTATCCTCTACCCTGAGGTGCCGGACGCATTCTCTTGAGTGTCACACCTTCATCAACAAAAACCTTGGATACATACAATTCACCGTCCTCAGCCTTTCGCTCATTTTTCTGTTCCCAATTAGCAATAGCAGAGCGCAGCAATTTTTCAACTTTTGCAGCAGCTTCTTTGGAAGAGAACTTCAAGACACCGAGCGCACGGTTCACTTCCATACCACGAATCATGTCGACTACATAACGCATTTTACGTGGAGAAGATGGAACATTCCGCAATTTAGCGAAATACATTGTCTTCTGGGCTTCTTTTCTTTTATTAGCCGAATTTGATTTTCTTGCTCCCATTATTTAATTACTTTTTTCTACTGTTTGCCTGTTTATTTCTTATTATTACCGGCATGGCCACGGAATGTACGCGTTGGAGCGAACTCACCGAGTTTATGGCCCACCATATTCTCAGTAATATAAACAGGAATAAATTTATTTCCGTTATGAACAGCAATGGTATGACCTACGAAATCAGGAGATATCATTGATGCTCTAGCCCAAGTTTTAACGACAACTTTCTTACCACTTTCGTTCATGGCAAGAACTTTGTTCTCTAGTTTTACGTTAATATATGGACCTTTTTTTAATGAACGACTCATAATTTACTCAATTAATCAATTATTTCTTTCTTCTTTCAATGATATACTTTGAAGACTGCTTCTTTGGAGCTCTTGTCTTCAAGCCCTTAGCGTACAAACCTTTACGTGAACGAGGATGACCTCCTGATGCACGTCCTTCACCACCACCCATTGGGTGATCAACCGGATTCATAACAACACCACGGTTGTGTGGACGACGTCCAAACCAACGAGTACGGCCTGCTTTACCAGAGCTTTCCAATCCATGGTCTGAGTTTCCTACACTACCAACAGTAGCCTTGCAAGTACCAAGAATCTTACGTAATTCACCAGAAGGCAATTTGATAACACAATACTTACCTTCACGTGATGTCAACTGAGCAAAATTACCAGCCGATCTTACCAAAACGGCACCCTGTCCCGGACGTAATTCGATGTTGTGAACAACTGTACCAACAGGGATGTTTTCAAGTGGAAGAGAGTTACCAACTTCTGGAGCAATCTCTGTACCTGAAAGAATTGTCTGACCAACTTGCAAACCATTAGGAGCAATAATATATCTCTTTTCTCCATCAGCATAGAATAACAATGCGATACGAGCCGAACGGTTCGGATCGTATTCAATTGTCTTAACTACAGCTGGAACACCGTCTTTATTTCTCTTGAAATCGATAATACGATATTTACGTTTGTGACCGCCACCTCTATAGCGCACCGTCATCTTTCCGACGTTATTACGACCACCTGTAGAACGTTTACCATAAACAAGAGATTTTTCTGGTACTGACGCAGTAATTTCTTCAAAAGTACCAATAATCTTGTGTCTCTGCCCCGGTGTTGTGGGCTTAAATTTACGTACTGCCATTTCTATTAAATATTGCTATAAAAATCAATAGTATCGCCTTCCTTCAGTGTAACAATGGCTTTCTTATAAGCATTTGTTCTACCTTTAATCAGGCCTGCCTTTGTATACCTTGTCTTGTTCTTACCAGCGTATCTCATTGTGTTTACATCTACCACGCTAACATTATACAAGGCCTCAACTTCTTTCTTAATCTCTAATTTGTTAGCTTCAGGACGCACGATAAAACCGAAACGGTTATTAAACTTTTCGGTTGTTTTCGTCATTTTCTCAGTCACTAACGGTTTAACTATATATCCCATTACTTAAGCCTCCTCATTATGAATTAAGACAAAATACTATCAATAACTCCCAAGGAATTTTCAGTTACAACCAACACCTGTGCGTCCAATACACTGTATGTATTCAACATAGATGCTTGCATCAACTTAACACCCTGTAAGTTACGAGCCGACAAATATACGTTTTTATTTGATTCTGGCAAAACAAAAAGTAACTTCTTGTCAGCAATTTTAAGATTATTTATCACATTTACGAACTCTTTTGTCTTAGGAGCTTCGAATGAGAAGTCTTCAACAACAAGAATAGCGTTTTCCTGTGCCTTATAAGAAAGAGCTGAGCGACGTGCTAAAGCCTTAACTTTCTTATTCAACTTAAACCAATAATCACGAGGTCTCGGACCGAATACACGGCCACCACCATGGAACAACGGTGATTTGATATCACCATGACGAGCACCGCCACCACCTTTCTGGCGGCCTAACTTACGTGTAGAACCAGCAATTTCGCTTCTTTCTTTTGATTTGTGTGTACCTTGACGTTGGTTTGCTAAGTATTGCTTAACAGCCAAGTAGATAACGTGGTCATTGGGTTCAATTCCGAAGATAGATTCGTTTAACGTAACCTTTCTCCCGGTGTCTTCACCTTTAATATTTAATACGTTAACTTCCATTATTTCTCAATTAAAACGATTGAACCTTTGCAACCCGCAACCGAACCTTTTACCAAAAGAAGATTATGTTCCGGAATTACTTTTAAAACTCTCAAGTTCTGAGTAGTAACTCGATCACCACCGAGCTGACCGCCCATGCGCATACCCTTGAATACCTTTGCAGGGTAAGAACAAGCTCCGATAGAACCTGGCTTACGCTGACGGTTATGCTGACCGTGAGTTGTTTCACCAACACCACCAAAGCCGTGACGTTTTACAACACCCTGGAAACCTTTTCCTTTAGATGTACCGATAACGTCAACCAATTCAGCATCATTAAAGAGTTCTACTGTAATCGTATCACCCAAATTGTACTCTTTCTCAAAATTCTTGAACTCGGCCAAGTGTCTCTTTGGAGTTACTCCTGCTCTTTTAAAGTGTCCCATCAAAGGTTTCGTCACATTCTTTTCCTTTATGTCTTGGAAACCAACTTGAACGGCTGCATAACCATCCTTCTCAACACTTTTAATCTGAGTAACTACACAAGGACCAGCTTCGATAACAGTGCATGGTACATTCTTACCATCAGCACTAAAAACGGAAGTCATTCCGATTTTCTTTCCTAATAATCCTGGCATTTCAGTTAATTTTTAAACAATTAAACTTTAATTTCTACTTCTACACCACTCGGTAATTCCAACTTCATCAAGGCGTCGACTGTCTTAGCTGTAGAGCTATAGATATCAATCAAACGTTTGTAAGATGAAAGCTCGAATTGTTCACGAGATTTCTTGTTCACGAAAGTTGAACGGTTCACTGTAAAGATCTTCTTGTGTGTTGGCAATGGAATAGGACCACTGACAATAGCACCTGTAGCCTTTACTGTTCTAACGATCTTCTCTGCTGAGTTGTCTACCAAGTTGTGATCGTAGGATTTCAGTTTAATCCGAATTTTTTGACTCATTACTTTTAATTATTAATTGTTACTAATATGAATATGGGGTTCGATTTAAGAGTCATTCACTAAACCGATTGCCCCATCTTCGTTTTTATACTAAATCTGCACGACCTCCCACGTCTTCAAGTATCGTCTTCGCGATAGAATTTGAAACTTGAGCGTGATGATCGTAAGTCATAGATGATGTTGCGCGTCCTGAAGTAATTGTACGCAATGCCGTTACATAACCGAACATTTCTGCCAGCGGAACCATCGCCTTAACAACTCTTGAGCCCGAGCGAGTTGATTCCATTCCTTCAACTTGACCACGACGTTTATTCAAGTCACCGATTACATCACCCATATTTTCTTCTGGAGTAACGACTTCCAACTTCATCATTGGCTCCATCAAAACAGGACCTGCTTTCTCACATGCTTTCTTATAAGCCTGGATCGCACAAATTTCGAATGACAACTGGTCGGAATCCACTGGGTGGAACGAACCATCGTGCAACACAACCTTTAAGGAATCAAGAGGGAAGCCTGCCAAAACACCATTTCTCATGGCTGTCAAAAAGCCCTTCTGTACAGAAGGTATATATTCTTTTGGCACATTTCCACCCTTCACTTCATCAACAAACTGTAAGCCACCTTCCTTGAAATCCTCATCAACCGGGCCTACTGAAACGATGATATCAGCAAACTTACCACGACCACCGGTCTGTTTCTTGTAAACTTCACGAAGTTGAACTGTCTTCGTAATAGCTTCCTTGTAAGCAACCTGTGGACGACCTTGGTTACATTCCACCTTGAACTCTCTCTTCAAGCGTTCAATAATGATTTCCAAGTGAAGTTCACCCATTCCTTCGATAACAGTCTGTCCTGTCTGTTCATCTGTATGAACACGGAAGGTTGGATCTTCCTCTGCCAGCTTAGCCAAACCGTTTGACAGCTTCTCCAAGTCTTTCTGGGTCTTAGGCTCAACAGCAATACCAATCACAGGATCAGGGAAATCCATTGACTCCAATACGATTGGTGCGTCCTCATCACAAAGAGTATCACCGGTATGGATGTCTTTGAAACCAACTCCTGCACCGATATCACCAGCACTAATCACATCCATCGGGTTCTGCTTGTTCGAGAACATCTGGAACAAACGTGATACGCGTTCCTTCTTGCCTGAACGAGAGTTATAGATGTATGAGCCTGATTCAATCTTTCCAGAATAAACACGGAAATAGGTCAGACGGCCAACATACGGATCGGTCGCGATTTTGAAAGCCAACGCAGCAGTCTTTTCATCCTCTGAAGGACGACGATCTTCTTCTGCACCTGTATTTGGATTCACACCTTTTATATTAGGTGTATCCAAAGGTGAAGGTAAGAATGCACAGATATAGTCGAGCAAGGTCTGAACACCTTTGTTCTTGAAAGAAGAACCGCAGGTCATAGGAACGAGTCCATGCTTCAACGTACCTTTACGAATTGCACGGATAGCTTCTTCCTCTGTTATTGTTGAAGGGTCATCAAAGAATTTCTCCATAACCTCATCATCATAGTCTGCAGCTGCTTCCAGCATCTTATCACGCCATTCTTGTGCCTCATTCACCATTTCAGCAGG
The DNA here is from genome assembly GCA_902779535.1 of uncultured Bacteroidales bacterium. Lineage (GTDB taxonomy): Bacteria > Bacteroidota > Bacteroidia > Bacteroidales > Bacteroidaceae > Phocaeicola. Next base: position 105,380 of record CACZBX010000003.1, on the reverse strand, counting down.
GATATCGGTCACTTCATATTCAGCGCCCATTGTCTCGTCATGCCAATAGATGGCTTTCATCTTAATCAGGTCGACTATACCTTTGAAATGTTCCTCAGCACCAATAGGAATCATTATAGCGCAAGGGTTTGCACCTAATTTTTCTCTCATTTGAGTCATTACGTCAAAGAAGTCAGCACCTGAACGGTCCATCTTGTTCACATAGCCAAGGCAAGGAACTCCGTATTTTTCAGCCTGACGCCATACAGTTTCTGATTGTGGTTCAACACCACCTACAGCAGCGTAGGTAGCGACTGCACCATCCAGTACACGTAACGAACGTTCAACCTCGGCGGTGAAGTCTACGTGTCCCGGAGTGTCAATCAAATTAATTTTGTAAGTCTTGTCCCCAAACTTCCAGTTTGCAGTAGTTGCGGCCGATGTAATTGTAATACCGCGTTCCTGCTCTTCTTCCATCCAGTCCATTGTAGCTGCACCGTCGTGAACCTCACCAATCTTGTGAGTCAATCCGGTATAGAACAATATACGTTCAGAAGTTGTCGTTTTACCAGCATCGATGTGAGCCATGATACCGATATTGCGGGTAAGACTAAGATCTTGTTTTGCCATTTTTCGTTCTTATTTTAATTAACCTTTAGAATCTGAAGTGTGCAAAAGCACGGTTAGCTTCAGCCATACGGTGCATATCCTCTTTACGTTTGAATGCTCCACCTTGTTCATTGAAAGCATCAACGATTTCATTAGCCAACTTGTCAGACATAGACTTGCCACCACGTTTACGAGCGAAAGAGATCATATTCTTCATTGAGATAGACTCTTTACGTTCTGGACGGATTTCAGTAGGAACCTGGAATGTAGCACCACCGATACGACGAGACTTAACCTCGATTTGCGGAGTGATGTTATCAAGAGCTTTTTTCCAAATTTCCAAAGCTGATTTCTCTTCGTTAGGAAGTTTTGCCTTTACTGTTTCCAGTGCAGCGTAGAAAATTTCGTAAGAGGTGTTCTTCTTACCATCATACATCAGATGGTTTACGAATTTAGAGACCTTTTGGTCGTTAAACACCGGATCCGGAAGGATCAAACGTTTTTTTGGTTTTGCTTTTCTCATTTTTCTTAAAACTTGCGTTTTTGTTTGGGTTGCATTTTTGTCTTCTTCAACGCTTTCACTAAAGCATTTACTCAACCTTTACTGCTTATTCCAACAAACCAAAAACTAATTTAAATAATACTTAATCTCCGAGAAGTTAATTACTTCTTAGCTTTAGGACGCTTAGCACCATACTTGCTTCTGCGTTGAGTACGACCAGCTACACCAGCTGTATCCAAAGTACCACGAACGATGTGATAACGAACACCTGGGAGGTCCTTCACACGACCGCCACGTACTAATACGATTGAGTGTTCCTGCAAATTGTGTCCTTCTCCCGGAATGTAAGAGTTGACTTCCTTTGAGTTAGTCAAACGGACACGAGCAACCTTTCGCATTGCTGAGTTAGGTTTCTTAGGAGTCGTTGTGTAAACACGTACACAGACACCACGTCTTTGTGGACATGAGTCAAGTGCCGGAGATTTACTCTTCTCCTTCAATACCTGTCTTCCTTTTCTTACTAATTGTTGAATAGTAGGCATTTTGTTTTGTTTTTAATTATTATATATTGTTTTATAATTAGCTATTTAAATTCAAAATTGTACATTTTGGGCTGCAAAGTTACAAATAACATTTCAATAAACAATATTTTTGCAGGGAAAAAATTAACCTGCTCCCTATTTTTGTATAGAAAGCAGGTCAATTTTATGTTATTGGGCATCTTTTTTTCAAGCTTCACCCTTAAATCCGCTCATTGGAGGAATGAAAGTAGTACCTTCAGGGCCTCCTTTCCCCTTTATTTTGTCCTCGGGCATCTGTATTGTTCCAAAGAGATGTTCATATTTCATAATATTATCTTGGAGTGCAAAGAGTAACCGCTTCACATGCTCCGGAGCCATGATAATGCGCGACTGCACAGTGGCCTTTGGCAAACCAGGAAGGACACGGACAAAGTCCAGTACAAACTCCGACGGCGAATGGCCAATGATAGCCATATTGGCGTACGTCCCCTGAGCAACCTCTTCTTTAAAGTCGATTTGGATTTGCTCTGATTGTTTCTTTTCGTCTTCCATAACTTTATAATTAACATTTTATTTTGTGATAACACCTTATATATAATAAAGTGATAGGCTTATTTACTTCCCTTTCCCATCATCGACCAAGGTAATGGTAACAATTTTCACTGGATCATTAGGCATATCCAGTTTTTTCGCGCCACGCGGTACTTTAGCGATGGCATCGATTACATCAAACCCATCAATTGTTTCACCAAACACTGTGTAGTTTCCGTCCAATCGCTTACATTCTTCTTCGTTTTGCACCAAGTAGAATTGCGAGCTCGACGACATTTTCTCAGGATTAACGTCATCGCCTTCTCGTGCTGCAGCCAATGCGCCCCGTTTATGACGCAGCCCGTCAACGAACTCTGCAGGAATCCAGAAACCTTGATCGCCCCAACCATATTCGTCGATCGTACGACAAGGGTCTTTTGTCCAAGGGTCGCCAAACTGAATCATGAATCCATCGATAACACGATGGAAAAGAATGCCGTCATAAAAACGGCCGGCAACAAGGCGTGCGAAGTTCTCACGATGCAACGGGGTTTCTTTATATAGTTTTACACGAATTGTTCCTTTTGTAGTTACAATATCGAAGACCGGTTCTTCACCCAAAGCATATGGATTAAAAGCAGGGACATGCAAGAATGTGTCCACTACATGTGCAGACTTCTGACAAGGCGTATCCTCCACGTTCAACGCATGTTTTGTATTCGACTGACAGCTCGCAAGAGACATCAGCGTACACAACGAAATCAGAAGAAAAAATTTCATAAAGCGTTCTCTTTTAATGACTTCAAGTACAAAATTAAAAAAGATAAACGAGAAATCATAGCGATTTGAACATTATTTTTCATTTAATATCCATTTTTATTTGAAAAAATATTCAGTTTTCTTGTTGTCCATCCTAAACACATTATGTATATTTACAACACCAATTAGGTGTTTCACACACGTGAAAAAAGTTTTTCACCCATGTGAAAAGCCTTTATCACAAAGGTGAAAAAGGTTTATCACCATTGTGATAAACCTAAATAGAGAGATACAATTACTAAAACTAGCGAATTAGGAACTGATCACCAAATTCGCACAAAAACTGAAGTATTATGATTTATTACGATTTTTACAAAAATCCAGGAAAAGAAAACGATAAACCTGAACGTTTTCACCCGCGAGTAATTAACCAAGGCACTGTTGATTTGCAGTCCCTTTCAAAAGAAATTGAAAAAGAAAGTACATTGACATCTGCCGACATTGAAGCATCACTTACAGCTGTTACTGAGAAAATACGATTCCATCTTCTAAAAGGTGAACGAGTCCATATTAAAGGGTTAGGATATTTCTCTGTTTCCCTAAAATGTATCAAATCGGATTTTGATCCTAAGGCGACAAGAGCTGAAAACATTAAATACAAGGCTTTAAAATTCAAAGCCGACAAAGAGATGAGAATAGAACTACAAAATTTAGAATGTAAACGATTAACAAAAGATTTATCGGCCACAATGCAGGACTGTGAAATAATAAAGAAGTTGGGCAAGTATTTTAAAGATAACAAATACATAACCCGCAGAATCATGGAAAGGCTGTGTAACATCACACCAATAACTGCAAACAGGCGATTGAATTATTGCATACAAAATAACATTCTAAAGAACGTAGGTACAAGGTATAATCCCATCTATATCCCAGGCGAGCAGTTTCCAAAGGAGTAAGGGTTGAAGAGATAACCCCACATACTCTTTACATTTATTTGCCATACCCCTGATGAGAATCAGAGGTATGACCGTTCTTTACGTACCGGCATTGTTGTGGATTAAGTTTGTTTAACTAAATAACCTGTGCGAAATCATTATCTTTGCAGTATAGGTCATAAATCGACAACCCCATGAAAAAAACACTCTTATTTCTCTGCACAATGCTGACTCTTTGCGCATCAGCCCAACAGATAACAGTCCAATCACCCGATAGTAAGATTGCCATTACTTTGGACAACCAAGACCAACTTACCTACTCCGTAAGTTTTCAAGGGAAAACCGTCATCGCTCCATCTCCTTTGGGATTTGAATTTAAGGGTGAATCCCCGATGGGGAAGCAGCTCGCACTTATTCAGACGCCAATCATTGAGCAAAAGACAGATAGTTGGAAGCCTGTCGTTGCCAACAAGCACTCCTTTATCAGTCTAATGTTCAACGAAACGACATTGATGTTGCAAGAGAAAGGAGGCGAATGCCGGCGAATGGACGTGAATGTTCGAGCTTACAACGATGGTATCGCTTTCCGCTATCAACTTTTTGCTGGCAGAACAATAGGCGATCGCGAGATTACGCGTGAGGTGACAGGCTTCGCTGTCGACAAGAACGCTTACGCATGGGTAGGCAGTCAGAACGATCTGCCTGCCGGAAGTGCAGAAGTCATCTTCCATAAAAAATCGGTCAGTGATATCCAAGCCTCATCGTTTGCGCACGTTCCTTTCCTAGTAGAAATAAACAAGAATGCCTACTTGGCTATTACCGATGCCTTTTTAGATAACTACCCCGGTTTCTTTATCGGTGCGATAAATGAAGGAGCCAATCCATCAAATACCAAACTGCTTACCACGAAACTGGCTCCTCTCCCTAACGAAACTCCCGAAGGAGTCAAAGCACGCTTCGATACATCCTTATGGACTCCATGGCGTGTCGTGATGATTGCCGACAACCCAGGTAAGTTTATCGAATCAGAAATGATTCGTTCTTTGAATCCGCCTTGTGCTATCGAGGAACCTTCTTGGATTAAGCCCGGAATGTGTGCGTGGGATCACTGGTGGAGTGGAGAAGTTAAGATGGAGATGCCCGTCATAAAGCAATACATCGACATGGCTGCAGAAGAAGGATGGCCATACATGCTGGTTGATTGGCAATGGTACGGACCATACAATCGTGCAGAGGCAGACCCTACCCGACCGGCTCCGCAACTCGACTTCCCAGAATTGTTGAATTATGCCAAAAGCAAAAACGTAAAGTTATGGGTGTGGATGTATTCGTCCGACGTGAACAACAACTGCAACTACGATAAGGCTTTTGCTGAATACAAGAAATGGGGAGTCGTTGGCGTTAAGATCGACTTTATGGATCGTGTAGACCAACAAATGGTACGGTGGTACCGAATGATTTGCCAAAAAGCAGCAGAACACCATTTGTTAGTAGACTTCCACGGTGCATATCGACCGGACGGCATCGACCGTACTTATCCCAACCAACTTACCCGCGAGGGTGTTATGGGAGAAGAATACTATAAATTCTCTGACGACATGACACCCGAACATAACATTACACTCGCTTTCACACGCATGCTGGCTGGAGCCATGGACTATACTCCTGGAGGATTTCTGAATGTTCGACAAGATCTGTTCAAACAACAAAGTCCGACACTCGTTTCAAATACTCGCGCAGCCGAGCTTGCTAAGTTCGTTGTCTATGAGAGTCCTTATACTGTCGTCAGCGAACACCCCGACAACCTACTCGGGAAACCAGGAGCAGACTTCCTAAAAACCGTGCCTGTGGTTTGGGACGATATCCATTTCATTAGCGGTTACCCTGACGAATATATAGCCCTGGCAAAGCGAGATGGAGAGAGATGGTTCATCGGCGTGCTGAATAACAGCCAGCAACGTGACCTTACACTCGACACATCATTCCTTCCACAAGGGAACTACCAAATAGAATACTGGGCCGATGGCAAAAAAGCCGATAAGGAGCCGACCCAGCTAGTCCACAAAACAGGTACGATAAAGGGAGGCACACCACTAAAGATACGGATGGCAAACGCCGGTGGTTATACATGTATTATCTCAAGAATAAAATAACATTTAATAAAAAAGAAGATGATTAACGATTTTGTTTACAACATTCCCGTGAAGGTGTATTTTGGTCGCGATCAACTGAAACACCTGGGAGAAGAATTGAAGAGATTTGGTACACGTGTCTTGATGACATATGGTGGAGGTTCAATCAAACGAACCGGACTTTACGACCGCGTTGTAAAGGAGATAAAAGACGCCGGTCTTGAACTGTTCGAATTGTCGGGCATAGAACCGAACCCGCGAATCGATTCTGTACGCAAGGGAGCGCAGATGTGTAAAGAACATCATATCGACGTACTGTTAGCTGTCGGAGGTGGTTCAACAATCGATGCCACAAAGTTCATGGCTGCCGGTGCATGCGTCGATTTTGACCCTTGGGATTTCTTCGACCTCACTAAAAGAGCACCCATTGAAAAGGCTCTCCCTATCTTCAGTATTCTAACTTTGTCGGCAACAGGCTCAGAAATGGATACAGCAGGTGTGGTCAGCAACCCTGAGACACAAGATAAGATCGGCCGTCTGGATCCGAACGTCCTTCCTAAAGTATCGTTCCTCGACCCAACCAATACGTTTACAGTCAGCCCATACCAAACAGCTTGCGGTTCAGCAGATATCATGTCGCATATCATTGAGGTATATTTCAATATGAATCAAGATCTATACATGCTTGACTGCTTTATGGAGGGAATGATGAAGACTGTTATCAAATATGCTCCTATCGCCATGAAGGAACCCGACAACTATGAAGCGCGTGCAAACCTGATGTGGACTTCAAGTTGGGCTATCAATGGATTTATCAATGCCGGCAAACAACTATCCTGGAGTTGCCATCCGATGGAGCATGAGCTATCAGCCATCTACGACATTACTCATGGGCTTGGCCTTGCTATCCTGACACCACGTTGGTTGGAATATTGTTTGGATGAATCAAATGTATCGAAGTATGTTCAGTTTGGTACGAATGTGTTTGGCATTGATCCAAAGCTCGAGCCAATGGAGATTGCACACAAAGCCATCGAAATGCTAAGCGATTTCTTCTTCAACAAGCTGGAGCTGAAACGTACGTTCCCAGAAGTGGGCATTGATGAAACACACTTCGAGATCATGGCAAAGAAAGCCGTATTTGGAGGAGTCCTCCCCGCTTTCAAGCCACTCAATCAAAAAGATGTCGAGAACATCTACAGAATGTGTATGAAATAAAAAGAGGCTTCCTTTCGGGAAGCCTCTTCAATTATAAAAGTAGTATTAACATTCCTTCTCATACAAAGAGGTGAGGTGTCTCCAAGCATTGACATAGTTATTCAGTCTGGCCAAATCATCTTCAGTAATTTGAGGCAGCCGACGAATATTCATATTGTCTTCAAGATCGGCCATCTTTACTTTTCTTGCCAACTCGTTCTTCCCTACTCGCTCGATGTAAGTTTCATACGACTCGTCTTCCTTTCTAGTAATAGCGACAACTGCATCTACAATCTCCTTAGTAAAGCCTTTTTGCAATAACTCATCTGGTGTAACATCCGTATCTTCCACTATATCGTGCAACAAACCTATAACAGCACACTCATCATAGAACTCACCAGCGACTCGAGCAATATGACCAAGGTATGGTTTTCCCTCCTTGTCGACTTGCCCAGCATGTTTCACTAAACAGAGTTCCAGCGCTTTTTCATAGAGATCTTGGTTTTTCTTCTCATGTGATATGCCATCATACTCATAGTGAATATCCCCCGGCCCGAATTGATGATGTACTTTTTGCTGAAAGGCATCCTTCATCTCAGAAAGCGTTTTCCCATTCATTGTACATTCTAAATCCTCATCCATAAGTTTAATGCTAACAGATCCATCACCTTGGAATTCAATGTAAGCTTCCCGAGCCTCATTTGTCTCTTTTTTAAACCCCATATTAACTAATGAAGGATATCTGAGCACATTATCAGCACGGTAGATGGCAGTTAACTTAAACAGATTCTGATGACTCTCCAGATATTTATCCCAGAGTTTTTCCAGTATTACAGCCTGTTCTGGTGAAAGGATTCGACCGGAATGGCCTCCAGCCCAGTTAAAATCAGGAATAGCCTGTTGAAGTTCTTTTGTCGACAAGATTGGATTCACCTCCGAATCTACAATATAATCCGGTAACATGTCCATATAATAGATCTCACGCCCTCTGCCCGACCAGTCTTCATCTTTATATGGATCGGAAGAAAAGCGACCGCTCATACATATTCCCGTTTTTCCTTCCCCACATCGAACGAGATAAAACCGATCACCATACGACGCCTTCTCATGTTCCCAAACACTCCAGTTGTACGTGTCATCCAAATTCACAAGATCATTCTTAAATCTGTCCAGTGTATAGCTCGATACCGCTGGGTTCCAAAACAAAATAACTGTATTCATCGTATTTGTTTTTAAGTTCAAAGCAAAGATATAAGAATTATATTCCCAATCGAAATGCAATGGTATTTATTTTCATTTAAAGGCACTTATACTTTATTTCTCTTAACCTTTATGGTCAGTTTTATCTGGCGCTCAGAAAAGGCATTAGGATCAATCTTACTGATGCGACACTCAAACATATCAGTCCAGCCCATTTCGAGGAACAAAGCCAAAACTTCATTTTCTGTTTGAGGTATATAACCGATAAGGTAATCTTCTCCATTCTCTGCTTTAAAAGTCAAGGCTACTGCGTTCACATCATATCGATTATCTAAATCGCGAACAAGTTGCAGTTCCGTTCCGACCTCCAATTGATTCCACACTTCATCAGCCTCATGATACTTACGACCAGCTAAATAACAATCCTTAAAAAACTTCTTTCTTGTTTCCATAACTTCATATTTTTAGTTTACAGAAACAAAAGTAGAGAGGCGTTATCCCAAATAGTGGTACAATTTGAAGAAATTTATTCTTTTTCGTAAAGTTTTATAGCATCCAAGTGCATCTCATACACTTTATCAGCTAACCATTCGGGCTCAAGGACCTGAATCTGGCTGCTCCGCGAGAGAAGATGAGCAATGAAATCAGATGTCGGACGAACATAATATTCGAAATCTGTATAGTCGGTTCCACGTACTATTTCTTTTTGCGAATGATGCAATGGTAAGTCTCTCACATAATAATACTCATCATTATAAGCACGTAGGACCACCCGCTCTGCTGGCACGTCAACGCCTTGAACGATACCAAAGCACTCACTAAAGAATTCTTTCGCATCAAAGCCTTTGTCGACCTTGAACTTTTCATCCAACAATTCGATGCTCTCTATGCGATCAAAAGAGAATGTCCCAAAATTTCCATTGGTGAAATGCCCCAAGACATACCATCTTTGACGAAACAGCTTGATGCAATAAGGATCAATACTAAAACGATTACTTGATGGCGAACGGTAACGCTTATATTGAATGGCAATCCGCTGGTTTTTCTTCATCGCTTCGATAATCTGCTGCAAGAAACCTTTCTCAGAAGGAATGTTTTCCAACAAGATGCGATGCTGAAGGCTTAGGCTTTCACTGATAACATTATTAACAGAAATGGTGGAGAGCATCCAGTTTTGTACAGTGTTCTCTTCCAACACTTCTTCATTTGCAATATAATACTTATAGCCCCCACGCCTATCGCAGTCAATGATAATGCCAAACATCTCTTCGATGGCATCTTTATGCCGATTGAACGTCGTTCTGGCTATTTCGACTCCCTCACTCATCTCGGTACGAATCCATTTCGCATTAATCTCACTTAGCGAAATACGTTTCGCCTTATAAATGGTATTCACCAACCAAATATATTCCTTTAAGAGTGCGGGAGTCTTCATACCTATTATTTTATTCTTTAGTTACTGGCTTATCCTCTTTTTTGCGAGGCAATAAAAGATTCAGAACGACACCAATCACAGCTGACAAACCGATTCCACTAATGGAGAACGTCCCAAAGGAAAGGACAGCTCCACCAATGCCCATCGTCAAAACCACACTCACGATGATGATATTTCGCGTATCATTCAGGTCAACCTTATGCTGAATCAGGTTCTGAACACCCACACTGGCAATAGTACCAAAGAGTAGTAACATGATTCCACCCAGGACAGCCTGAGGAATGCTCTGCAACAAAGCACTTAATTTACCGATGACCGAGAAGATGATGGCTGTAGCTGCAGCTATCCGGATAACTTGCGGATGACTTACACGTGTAATCTGCATAGCACCGGTCACCTCACTATAAGTTGTAACAGGAGGTCCTCCAAAGAAAGAAGCCGCCAAGCAAGCCAATCCATCACCTAACATCGTACGGTGAAGGCCCGGATCCTTAACGAAATCCTTTCCTGCCACAGCACTTACCACATAAACATCACCAATGTGTTCGATGACAGGAGCTATCGCCACCGGAATCATATACACAAATGGTTCCCAGGCGAACTGAGGGAGATGGAAATGAGCAATAGAATCGGGCAGGGCAAACCATGAAGCGGCAGATACCGCTGAAAAGTCGACGATACCCATACATACTGCAACGATATATCCTACGATGATGCCACATACGACGGGAACCAATTTCAATAGTCCTTTACCAAATATGAGCACGACGATAGCCGTTGCTAACGAGATAAAAGCCAGAATCCAATTGGTCTTTGCCATGTCAACAGCTGCTGATGAAAGAGAAAGACCGATCAACATAATCACCGGCCCTATGACAACCGGAGGGAATAGCCTATCGAGCAAGCGACGGCCTTGCCACTTTATCAAAGCCGACATGATAAAGTAAACTAAAGCCACACCAGCAATCGAAGCAATCGTCCCGGGCATACCCCACTGCTTAGATGCAGAGATAATAGGAGCAATGAACGCGAAACTGGAACCAAGGAAGATTGGCACCTTACCCTTAGTCACTAAATGGAAAATAAACGTGCCGATACCTGCCGTAAACAAGGCGGTGGCAGGATCAAGCCCAACAAGTAAGGGTACGAGAACCGTCGATCCAAAGGCAACAAAAAGGAATTGTACGCCTACGATAGTTTTACGTGTAGGAGTGAGATTTTGTACATCCATAACCGTACTATTTAATGGTTAAAACGTCCACTTTGCAGCCAAGGTTGGAATAGCATAGAACTTATCGTTATGACCACGCTTATTAAAGACGAAGTTATTGCTAAGTTCCACCTCTGTACCCAGACTTAAGTTAAAGCCGTCCATGCCATCAAGTGCATTTAGGTTTACCCAGAACTGTGGTTCGCTCAAGAAGATTAGTTTTCCTGAGACATCGGGATCGTACCATAAATCAGCGAATCCGGAGAACGTACAGACACCTTTTGCAAAGGTCATTCCCCAGACGGCTGTCGTTTGGAAACTATCAAAGCCATCACGACCCATTCCGTTAAAATAACGCTTATACATCAACTGTACAGAGAAAGTCTTCGAGAAGTCCTTACTTGCCCAGTTCCATGCACCACCAGCAAGAAGGGCATGCTGGAAACGGCTGGCAATAGCCGTATGTTCGATGGATGTAGCCCCACCATTATATTCGAGATGCAATGCCCACTGCTTGTTTGGAGTGATACTGATTTCCCGAGAGAACTCCCAATAGGCTCCTGCAGCGCCATCACCGTAATAATCTATATCAGAGAAGAAATACGTACTACCCCATTTGTCCGCCTTAAACATCTCAATGGTGGTAGTAATATTCGGACGACTGCTTAGGTCACCATAAAGTGAATGACCTAAATCATAGTGAAATTGTACATTCTGTGCGCGAAGGCACAATACAGCCACAAACAGCAGCAGAAACATTACTTGTCTTTTCATAAATGTGAGAGTTAGATAAAACTATCAACAAAGATAATCTTTTCCCCGAATAATACTAATTCAATATCGATGTTTTATTGCATCTTTATGAAAAAACAAGCAAAACGATAGGATCAAGAACGCTTGAAGTCCTTATCTACCATTGCACAGACACAGGAATCAGACCATACATTTTCTGCCGTCTCAATCATATCGATCACTGCGTAGATTGGTAAGATCAAACCCATCAACTCGATTGGTGCACCGACACCCGACAAGAGGGAAAGTGTCAGGAAGAAACATCCCATCGGGACACCAGCGTTGCCGATGGCCGAGATTACGGAAATGAGAATCCAAAGGCAGATCGTCGCAAAGGATATCGGCGTATTGCCATGCTGCATGACAAACAAGGAGGTCACAAGTATAAAGGCGGCACAACCATTCATGTTGATTGTCGTGCAGATTGGGAGAACGAAACGGGAGATATGCTTTTGTACACCAAGTCTGTTCTCGGCAGTCTCGATCGTCACCGGAAGTGTTGCCGCTGAACTTTTCGTAAACAAGGCCATCAAAACGGCCGGCATCATTTGTGAAAGGGTACGTATCGGATGAATGCCTCTCACCAAGAGGAACAACGGCAGGACCACAAAGAACTGCAGGATGTTACCACCCAGAATCACTGCAACGTATTTTCCTAACGACTGGAAAGCGACTCCGGAAGTAAGCTGCGTCGTAAGTTGTGCCGAGAAGGCAAGGATACCTAATGGAAGCGTCCAGATAAGTCCACGAATTAAGATAAAGAGCAGTTCCTGCAAGCCCGTCAGGCCCTTCACCACGATCTGCTTCGGCTCTGACTCGGGCATACGCGACAACCCAAGACCTACCGCAAACGCAATCAAGAGTAAGGATAACACATTCCCTTCCAAGAATGGGCGGACGATATTATTAGGTATGACCGACAAGAAATGGTCGTAATACGAGAAATTCTTCGCTTCGGTCATCGTTTCGCTTCCGCCAATCACCGACTCGACTGGCATATTCCCCGGGGCGATAAGCCAATAAAGGATTGCTCCAACTATCGAGGCCATTAAAGTAGTCAGCAATGTATAAGTCAATGTCCGGGTAAAGATTCGTCCCGTATTTTTCTGCGTCCCAAACGAAGCCAGCGTCGTTATCACAGCCAGGACAATGATAGGAACAGATAATAACTGGAATAATCGTGTATAAATGGTCGCGATAAAATTCATCACCTCATTCAGGGCATCAATCTTTAATACGCCCAATATTCCACCAACAATCAAAGCCGCTATCCAAATGATTACTCTTTTCATACGTTCACTAATTATTTTTACTCGGCAAAGATACGACAATTATTGCCTCACCCTGAAATAATTTTCGTTAATAATAGGACTTCACGCTTCTGCATCTCGACAAAAATCACTACTTTTAAGTCCAAAACAGCTCAATGCCATGATTATTCACTCAAGAGAAGATATTGAAAAGCAAATAAAGGAGTGGGGATTCCTACCCTTCTTTGCCGACTCCATACCGGGTTTCTCACTTGAGGAAATGACTCCTCCCGAACTATGGTTTCCCGAAGATGATCTGTCCGATATGGGTGTATGGGATTATAAGACTGATATCATCCTGGAAGCCGACTGTGCGTACGGGAAGTTCTACAAGAAAAAAGCCTGCTTCATCAGCATGGATTGGTTCCCTGATTTCGTAAACTACCGCAGAAGCCGATATGTGCTCACGCCCGATGAACAGTCAATCCTGAACGTGCTGGCCGAACATCACTCTTTACTCTCCAAGGAACTAAAAAGGCTAAGTGGATATCTCCCCAAGAAAACGCCACGGATCAGCAATCCCATCAACAGGCTCATCCTCGAAGAAACGAAGATTCCCCATCGGAAAGCGAAGACGGATAAAGAAAGTTTTGATACGGCAATTACCCGACTTCAGATGGCCGGCTATATCGTCAGTGCCGCCTTCGAATACAACTATGACAAGCAAGGTAAACGTTACGGATGGGGAGTGGCACGCTACTGCACGCCGGAAGATTTCTTCGGAGAGGACCGGATCAATGTGAAGTACGATGCCCAGACATCGTACGAAAAGCTCTATTCACACCTAAGAGAGATTCTTCCACATGCTCAGGAAGAGCAGATTAAACAGATTATCGGATAATAAAAATAAAAAGCACCTATGAAAAAGTACATCTTCTTATTCCTTTCGTTAACATGCCTGCTATCGGTCAACCTAAGAGCACAGTCCATACCTGTAGTTTACGCCCATCGTGGGTGCTGGCTCGGCACCGAAGTCCCTGAGAACAGTGTGTATGCGGTGGAAATGGCCAAGCGATATGGCTATACCACCATCGAGTGTGACGTTCACTACACAAAAGATAGCGTCATGGTGATCATGCACGATACGAACGATATGAGAAGGTGCATCCGCCGGAAAGCAGATAACAGCAAACTTGACGGGACCCTCAAGTTATCCGACATAAATTTTGATGACCTGCGCAAGTACTATGTGCTGGCATCCGACAACCCTCAATACCGTTCTCCCGTCCCAACGTTGGAGGAACTGCTGACCGCATGTAAGGAGAACGGGATCACGCCACTTCTTCACAGCGACCTCATCGAATCGTACAAGGTGGCCCAACAGATGTTTGGCGACAACTGGATCGCTTTTTGCAGCACGGATGCCATTCTTAAGGAAGCACGAAAGATATCGAACTGCCTCATTCTGCTCAGCATGGACAATGTCACCGCCGACCAGGCTATCCAACGCTTGAAAGCTATCGGAGGGAGAATCGGTATCTCGAGCATGAGCTACCGGATGTTCACCCGCGAATTCTGTCAGGCCATCCGCAATGCCGGCTTCGAGGTGCAATCGTCCATCTTCCCTACTCCGCACGATGCAGAAGCGATTCAGAACGGAGCCTCAATCCTGCTAAGCGACTTCTGCTATCTGCCTAACAAACAGAAGCAACCTTCCGAGACAATCAGTATCAAGAAAGGTAAGCTGCAAAAGGGAGAGTAACTCAATAAGGGATACGGCTCGGCAATCAAATACGGTGCGTGCGTACTGGAACTCAACTTCAAGGGCAGCGTCGAAGTGATCATCAACCAAGAAAGGCATTACACTTATACAAGAGATAAGATGGGGACAGAGGTCATTGGAATGAGGTTCTATGAAGACACCCCTGATGTCCGCATCATTGCCAAAGAAGACAGCAAGATAAAGAACGGGAAGGTTCATATCTACCGATTCTGATCTTGGCCATCACTTTAGAAATGATTATTTTTCTTTACAATTGATTATGGTTGGGAAATGAGTCTCCTACGAACAATTTCCAATTCTTCATGAAGAATTTCAAAATCGTTGCTGAACAATTTTAAATCGTTCAGCAACGATTGAATAACCGACCATGGAGGATTCATTGGTCAGCGAAGGTCAATATTGTAATTTTTCACAACAAAAAAATAGGGCATGCCCAAAATTGAGCATGCCCTATTAAATTATATTCGTCCCGATTATTCAGGGAATTCGCTCATTGGCTGTTCTTCCAGCACTTGATCTTCAGATTCTACGTTACTGAAGTCGAGCACGTTTCTACGATTAGCCTGAATACGATCGTACTCTTCCTTTGAACCTACAACCAGGCGGTCAAATTCGCGTTGTCCGGTACCTGCAGGAATCAAGTGACCACAGATCACATTCTCCTTCATACCTTCCAGATAGTCAACCTTACCTTCGATAGCAGCCTCGTTCAAGACCTTCGTAGTTTCCTGGAATGATGCAGCCGACATGAAGCTCTTCGTACCCAACGCTGCACGGGTGATACCCTGCAGGATCTGAGTAGATGTTGCCGGTACGGCATCGCGTACCTCAACCAACTTCAAGTCACGACGCTTCAACGAACTGTTCTCATCACGCAACTTACGAGCGGTTACGATCTGTCCCTTAACCAAGTTCTGTGAATCACCGGCATCGATGACAACTTTCTTGCCCCAGATACGGTCGTTTTCATCACGGAAGTCTTGTCGGTCAACAACCTGCTGCTCCAAGAAACGGGTATCACCCGGTTCGTTGATCTCAACCTTACGCATCATCTGACGAACAATGATCTCGAAGTGCTTATCGTTGATCTTCACACCCTGCAGACGATATACGTCCTGTACCTCGTTCACGATATACTCTTGAACAGCGGTAGGTCCCTTAATCGCCAAGATGTCGGAAGGAGTAATTGCACCGTCGGACAGTGGAGTACCGGCACGTACATAGTCGTTCTCCTGTACCAGGATCTGCTTAGACAAGTTAACCAAGTACTTCTTCTCTTCGCCTGTCTTTGAGGTAACGACGATCTCACGATTACCACGTTTGATCTTACCCATAGTAACCTCACCATCGATTTCTGAAACGATTGCCGGGTTCGACGGGTTACGAGCTTCGAACAATTCGGTAACACGTGGCAGACCACCGGTGATATCACCAGCCTTACCAACCGCACGCGGAATCTTCACGATCGTATCACCTGCCTTCACCATCTGACCATCCTCAACCGAGATGTGACCACCTACCGGGAAGTTGTATGTGCGTAATACATTGCCTTCTTCATCAACGATATCAGCTGTCGGAACCTTGTTACGATCCTTAGACTCGATGATAATGATTTCGCGCAAACCGGTTGATTCATCAGATTCAACAGTATAGGTTACGCCTTCAATCATCGACTCGAATCGAACTTTACCGGTCACCTCAGTAATGATAACCGCGTTGAATGGGTCCCACTTTGCAATAAGTTTACCCTTCTCGACAACATCGCCGTTCGAAGCATACAAGGTAGAACCGTAAGGAATGTTATGAGTAGAAAGGACAATGCCTGTGTTCACGTCAACGACACGAAGTTCAGCCAGACGACCTACTACGACCTTCACATTCTGACCAGTTTCATCAACTGCATCTACCGTACGAAGTTCCTCAAATTCCAGACGGCCATCATTCTTCAGAACGATGCTTGCATCAGCAGCCATGTTACCTGCGATACCACCGGCGTGGAAAGTACGCAATGTCAACTGAGTACCCGGCTCACCGATAGACTGAGCAGCGATGACGCCGACAGCTTCACCCTTCTGCACCATTCTGCTGGTTGCAAGGTTACGTCCATAACATTTAGCACATACACCATGCTTAGCCTCACAAGTCAATACAGAACGGATTTCTACACTCTCGATCGGAGATTCTTCGATTTCCTTTGCAATCTCTTCTGTGATTTCCTCTCCGGCAGCTACCAACAGTTTTCCGGTAGTAGGATGTATGATATCATGTACGGATACACGACCAAGGATACGCTCGTACAATGTTGCAATAACCTCATCGTTATTCTTCAACGCTGTACAAACCAGTCCGCGCAATGTACCACAGTCTTCCTCAGTTACGATCACATCGTGTGATACGTCCACCAAACGACGAGTCAAATAACCGGCATCGGCAGTCTTCAATGCGGTATCGGCCAAACCCTTACGAGCACCGTGTGTAGAGATGAAGTACTCGAGCACGGACAAACCTTCCTTAAAGTTGGAAAGGATCGGGTTCTCAATAATCTGAGCACCTTCAGCACCAGCTTTCTGAGGCTTAGCCATCAAACCACGCATACCCGACAACTGACGGATCTGCTCTTTAGAACCACGGGCTCCTGAATCCAACATCATGAAGACTGAATTAAAGCCTTGGTCATCATTCTTGATGGTCTTATAAAGTATATCTGACAAATCGCTGTTAACGTGTGTCCACGTATCAACGACCTGATTATATCGTTCATTATCGGTAATGAAACCCATATTATAGTTAGCCATAATCTGGTCGATTTCTTCATTACCACGGCGAACCAATTCTTCCTTCTCCTTCGGGATAATGATATCTTCCAAGTTGAATGAAAGACCACCCTTGAATGACATATAATAACCGAGGTTCTTAATACCATCCAAGAATTCGCAGGCACGTGCCACACCGACCTTCTTAATAACGTCACTGATAATATCACGCAATGATTTCTTTGAGATAACGGTATTCAAATAGCCCACTTCATCAGGGACGATTTGGTTCACGATGACACGACCGACAGAAGTTTCCTTCATCATTACGTCGACAATGTTACCATCCTTATCCAAGTCCTTCACTACGACATTGATGATCGCATGAACATCTACCTTACCCAAGTTGTAAGCAATGATTGCTTCTTCCGGACCGTAGAATGTCAGGCCTTCACCCTTGGCGCCCTTACGCAACTTCGTGATATAATACAAACCGAGTACCATATCCTGAGCAGGCACGGTGATAGGCGCGCCATTCGCAGGATTCAGGATATTATGCGGTTCTAGCATCAACAACTGTGCTTCCAGGATTGCTTCATTACCCAAAGGCAAGTGCACAGCCATCTGGTCACCATCGAAGTCGGCATTGAACGCTGTACATGCCAATGGATGCAGCTGGATAGCTTTACCTTCGATCATATGAGGCTGGAATGCCTGGATACCCAGACGGTGCAGAGTCGGTGCACGGTTCAAGAGGACCGGATGACCTTTCATCACATGTTCCAGAATATCCCAGATAACCGGTTCGCGACGATCAACAATCTTCTTAGCCGATTTCACCGTCTTCACGATACCACGCTCTATCAATTTGCGAATGACGAATGGTTTGTACAATTCGGCAGCCATCAACTTAGGAAGACCGCACTCACCCATCTTCAGTTCAGGACCAACAACGATAACCGAACGAGCTGAGTAGTCAACACGCTTACCCAACAAGTTCTGACGGAAACGTCCTTGCTTACCCTTCAAGCTGTCTGACAATGATTTCAACGGACGGTTAGCTTCACTCTTGACAGCGCTTGACTTACGAGAGTTGTCGAACAGAGAGTCGACAGCCTCCTGCAACATACGTTTCTCATTACGGAGGATAACTTCCGGTGCCTTGATTTCAATCAATCGTTTCAGACGGTTGTTACGAATAATAACACGACGATAGAGATCGTTCAAGTCGGATGTAGCAAAACGGCCACCATCCAGCGGAACCAACGGACGCAAATCCGGAGGAGTAACAGGAATGATTCTCATAATCATCCACTCAGCCTTATTGCGGCCACGTGATGAACGGAATGCTTCTACAACTTGCAGACGCTTCAAAGCTTCGTTCTTACGCTGTTGTGAAGAATCGTTGTTTGCCTTGTCACGTAATTCGTATGACAATGCATCCAAGTCGATTTGTGAAAGAAGATCTAACAATGCTTCACCACCCATCTTGGCAATGAACTTGTTTGGATCATTATCTTCCAAGTATTGATTATCCTTTGGAAGTTTATCTAACAAATCAAGATATTCATCTTCTGACAACAGATCCAGTTTGTTCACACCCAAATCAGCTGCTGCACCCGGTTGGATAACAACATAGCGCTCATAATAGATGATTGAATCCAATTTCTTGGTTGGAAGGCCAAGCAGATAACCAATCTTATTAGGTAATGAACGGAAGTACCAGATATGAGCAACCGGCACAACCAACTGGATATGACCGGAACGTTCACGACGAACTTTTTTCTCTGTCACCTCAACACCGCATCGGTCACAGACGATACCTTTATAACGAATACGCTTATACTTACCGCAAGCACACTCGTAGTCCTTTACCGGACCGAAGATACGTTCACAGAACAGACCATCTCTTTCCGGTTTATAGGTACGGTAGTTGATTGTTTCAGGCTTCAACACCTCACCGTATGAATTCTCCAGGATTTCCTCAGGAGAAGCCAATCCAATTGAAATCTTAGAGAAGTTACTCTTTATCTTATTATCTTTTCTAAAAGCCATATTCTATATATTGTAAAGAGTTATTTTAAATTATTCAAGGCGTACACTCAGGCCTAAACCTTTTAATTCATGCAACAAGACATTCAAAGATTCAGGAATACCAGGTGTTGGCATTGGTTCACCTTTGACAATCGCCTCATAAGCCTTAGAACGTCCGTTCACATCATCCGACTTAATAGTCAAGATCTCTTGCAGAACGTGAGAAGCGCCGAATGCCTCAAGAGCCCAAACCTCCATTTCACCGAAACGCTGACCACCAAATTGTGCTTTACCACCTAATGGCTGCTGCGTAATCAATGAGTACGGGCCGATTGAGCGGGCATGCATCTTATCTTCAACCATGTGACCTAACTTCAACATATAGGCAACACCTACTGTTGCAGGTTGGTCAAACTTCTCACCGGTCTCACCATCATACAAATCTGTCTTGCAATAGTGTGAAAGTCCAGCCTTGTCAGTCCACTTATCCAAATCCTCCAATGTAGCACCATCAAAGATAGGAGTAGCAAACTTCACGCCCAAGTTCTTTCCGACACGACCTAACACAGCCTCGAAAATCTGACCAATGTTCATACGTGAAGGCACACCCAACGGGTTCAAACAGATATCTACAGGAGTACCGTCTGCCAAGAATGGCATATCCTCTTGACGAACGACACGTGAGACAATACCCTTATTACCGTGACGACCTGCCATCTTATCGCCGACACCAATCTTACGTTTCTTAGCAATATATACCTTAGCCATTTGAATAACGCCAGAAGGAAGTTCATCACCAATTGTAATCGCAAACTTCTTACGCTTCAAATCAGCATCCAACTCTTTGTACTTCTTCAGATAGTTCATAACCAAGTCACGAATCAGGTCATTCTTATGAGCATCATTCGTCCACTTGTTCAACTGAATCGTTTCAAAGTCAAGATTCTCCAGAACTGACTTCGTGAATTTAGCACCCTTCGCTACGACATCAGCTCCAGTATAGTCTTTCACTCCCTGTGATACTTTACCCGATGTTAATGTCAGCAGTTTCTCGAGCATGATGCCTTTCAGTTCATCAGCCTTTGCCTTAAATTCTTCATCCAACTTAGGCATTAAAGCCTTATCAGAATTCTTCTCGCTACGAGTCTTAATAGCACGTGAGAACAATCTCTTACCGATAACAACACCATGCAATGAAGGAGAAGCCTTCAAAGAAGCATCCTTCACGTCACCAGCCTTATCGCCGAAGATAGCACGCAACAATTTCTCCTCTGGAGACGGATCTGATTCACCCTTTGGAGTGATCTTTCCAATCAAGATATCACCCGGCTGGATACGAGCTCCAATACGAACGATACCGTTTTCGTCCAAGTCCTTTGTCGCTTCTTCACTTACGTTTGGAATATCTGAAGTAAATTCCTCCATTCCACGCTTGGTCTCGCGAACTTCCAAGACATATTCATCAACGTGAACAGAAGTCAACAAGTCCTCACGAACGACACGTTCGTTCAGAACGATAGCATCCTCGTAGTTGTAACCCTTCCAAGGAATATAAGCAACCAAGAAGTTCTTACCAAGTGCCAACTCACCATTAGCGGTCGAGTAACCTTCGGTCAGAATATCACCTTTCTTCACACGCTGGCCCTTCTCACAGATAGGACGAAGGTCAATTGTCATGCTCTGATTGGTTCTACGGAATTTAGGAATATCATAAACCTTCAAAGCTGGCTCGAAGCTAACGAATTCTTCTTCTTCAGTACGGTCATAGAGTACCTTGATCGTTGTCGCATCAATGTATTCGATAACGCCATCACCCTCTGCCATAATCTGAGTACGTGAATCCTCTGCCAACTGCTTCTCAATGCCAGTACCAACGATAGGTGCTTCTGTACGAAGCAAAGGAACAGCCTGTCTCATCATGTTCGAACCCATCAACGCACGGTTAGCATCATCATGCTCCAAGAATGGGATCAACGATGCTGCAATAGAAGCGATCTGCTGAGGAGAGACATCCATCATGTCAATCTGATCAGGAGCCACAACAGGATAGTCGGCATCTTGACGAGCCTTTACCCGATCTCTGATAAATGTACCATCATCATTCAATGGTGCATTGCCCTGTGCAATCAGTTTGTCCTCTTCTTCTTCAGCGGTGTAATATCTAACGCCCTCATCGGATAAATCAACCTTACCATTTTCCACCTTACGATAAGGGGTAACGATAAAGCCTAGATCGTTGATCTTTGCGTATACACAGAGAGATGAGATCAAACCGATATTAGGACCTTCAGGAGTTTCAATCGGACACAAACGACCATAGTGTGTATAGTGTACGTCACGAACCTCAAATCCAGCACGCTCACGAGTCAAACCGCCAGGACCTAACGCAGACATACGACGCTTATGCGTGATTTCGGCCAATGGGTTTGTCTGATCCATGAACTGCGACAAAGCATTCGTTCCAAAGAACGAGTTGATGACCGATGAAATGGTCTTTGCATTAATCAAATCAACCGGTGTGAATACTTCATTATCACGAACATTCATTCTTTCACGGATTGTACGTGCCATACGTGCCAATCCGATGGTGAACTGGTTAGAAAGCTGCTCGCCAACAGTACGAACGCGACGATTGCTCAAGTGGTCGATATCATCTACATCAGCCTTAGAGTTAATCAACTCAATCAAGTATTTGATGATCTCGATAATGTCTTGTTTAGTCAAGACCTTAACGTCCATATCGGTTGACAGTCCCAATTTCTTATTGATTCTGTAACGACCAACATCACCAAGGTCATATCTCTTCTCCGAGAAGAAAAGATTATTGATCACCTCACGAGCACTTGCATCATCAGCAGGATCAGCATTTCTCAATTGTCTATAAATATAAAGAACTGCTTCTTTCTCTGAATTGCTCGGATCTTTTTGAAGTGTATTGAATATAATAGAATAATCAGATGAATTGGCTTCTTCTTTATGTACCAAGATCGTAGGTACTTGAGAATCCAAAATCTCTTCGATATGTTCTTCAGTTAAAATTGTTTCACGGTCAATAATCACTTCGTTACGCTCGATGGATACAACTTCTCCCGTATCCTCATCAACGAAGTCTTCTGTCCATGTCTTCAGAATGCGGGCAGCTAACTTTCTGCCAACTACCTTCTTCAGATTTGTCTTATTGACCTTAATTTCTTCAGTCAGATTAAAGATTTCAAGGATATCTTTATCTGTTTCAAAGCCGACGGCACGCAACAATGTGGTAACAGGCAATTTTTTCTTTCTGTCGATGTACGCATACATCACATTATTGATATCCGTTGCAAATTCAATCCAAGAACCTTTGAATGGAATGATACGAGCAGAATACAATTTCGTACCGTTCGCATGGATGCTCTGTCCGAAGAAGACACCCGGTGAACGGTGAAGCTGTGAAACGACAACGCGTTCTGCACCATTAATAACGAAGGTTCCTTGTGGAGTCATATAAGGGATAGGTCCCAGATATACATCCTGAATCACCGTATCAAAATCCTCATGATCGGGATCCGTACAATAAAGCTTAAGTTTAGCTTTCAATGGAACACTATATGTCAATCCGCGTTCAAGACAATCCTCGATAGAATATGTAGGCGGGTCGATATAGTAATCCAAGAATTCGAGAACGAAATTGTTTCGCGTATCAGCGATAGGGAAGTTTTCGGCGAACACCTGATACAGTCCATCCTTCTTTCGTTTCTCTGGAGGGGTATCCAATTGCAGAAAGTCTTGGAAAGACTTCAATTGTACTTCCAAGAAATCCGGATAAGGCATCGGATTCTTAATAGAAGCAAAACTAATACGTTTGTTTTCTGTTTTAGAAGACATCTGATAATAAATTTAAGAACTCAATATAATATAGACACAAAAAGGTTAAGAATTCCCCTAAGAGAATTCTTAACCGATATCCTGTTAATCAGGCAATCTTACTTAAGTTCAACAGTAGCACCTTCAGCTTCAATCTTCTCTTTCAAAGCCTCAGCGTCAGCCTTTGACAAGCCTTCCTTCAAAGTGCTAGGAGCACCGTCTACCAAGTCCTTAGCTTCCTTCAAGCCAAGACCACATTCTTCCTTAACCACCTTAATAACTTTCAACTTAGCAGCACCTGCAGAAGTCAAAACAACATCAAAAGATGTCTTCTCTTCAGCAGCAGCTTCACCTGCAGCAGCAGGAGCAGCAACAGCAACAGCTGCAGCAGCTGGTTCGATACCATATTCGTCTTTAAGGATAGTTGCAAGTTCATTAACTTCCTTAACTGTCAAGTTAACTAATTGTTCAGCAATAGCTTTTAAATCTGCCATTTTAGTATGAATTTAATTGTTAAATACTTAATTGATATTTTTTATTCGGGACGTTCGCCCAGAGTCTTAAGAACTCCATGAATGGTGTTTCCACCAGATTGAAGAGCAGAAATAACGTTCTTAGCAGGCGATTGCAACAGAGCAATGATATCTGCAATAACTTCATTCTTACTCTTGATACTAGCCAGAGCATCAAGTTGATCAGCACCAACATAACAACCCTCTTCAGCATAAGCAGCTTTCAATACAGGGTTCTCATTCTTATATTCCTTCAACAACTTTGCAGGCACATTAGCTACGTTTGTAAACATAACTGCTGTTGTACCTTTCAAAGAATCGAACAACGGTGAGAAATCAACATCTTCAATGCTCATGAGAGCCTTGTGGAGCAAAGAATTCTTTACTACCACCAACTTAATGCCAGCTTCAAAACATTTTCTTCTTAACTGAGCCGTCTTTTCTGCGTTCAAAGCAGTAACGTCAACCAAGTAAAAATGACCGAATTCCTTTACAGTTTCAGCAAGCTGACTGATAATAACGCCTTTATCTTCCTTTTTCATAATTCTTCATTAATTAGTTTTATCATCCAAAGCCTTTGGATCAACTTTAACACCAAGACTCATAGTTGATGAAAGATAAATGCTCTTCATATAAGTACCTTTAGCTGCAGCAGGTTTTAACTTAACGACAGTATCAATAAAAGTACGTGCGTTATCAGCAATCTGTTCAGGAGTAAAACTTACCTTACCAATTGAAGTATGGATAATGGCAGTTTTATCAACCTTGAAATCTATCTTACCTTGTTTTACTTCTTTAACAGCTTTAGCTACATCCATTGTAACAGTACCACTCTTCGGGTTTGGCATCAAACCACGAGGACCGAGGATACGGCCGAGTGCACCGATTTTACCCATGTTAGAAGGCTGAGTGATGATTACATCAACATCAGTCCATCCACCTTTGATCTTTTCAATATACTCTTCAAGACCAACATAGTCAGCACCAGCTTCTTTTGCAGCGGCAGCAACTTCTGTGTCAGGTGTAACAAGAACCAATACGCGGATTTGCTTACCTGTTCCGTGAGGAAGGGAAACAACGCCACGTACCATTTGGTTTGCCTTACGAGGATCGACACCTAAACGAATTGCAATATCTACAGAAGCATCGAACTTAGTGAAAGTAATTTCCTTCACCAGTTTTGCAGCTTCGATGAGAGAGTATGCCTTCCCTGCTTCAATCTTACCGGCTACTAACTTTTGATTTTTTGTAAGTTTACCCATTGTAATTGAAGTTTATTAATTATTACCCGGGAATTCGCCTTTAACGGTGATACCCATACTCCGAGCTGTACCAGCTACCATAGTCATCGCAGATTCTACAGTAAAGCAGTTCAAGTCAACCATCTTGTCCTGAGCGATCGTACGGATCTGATCCCAAGTCAATTGAGCAACCTTTTTACGGTTAGGCTCACCAGAACCACTCTTAATCTTTGCCATTTCAAGCAATTGCACTGCTACAGGAGGAGTCTTTACAACAAAGTCGAAAGACTTATCGCTATAGTAAGTGATAATAACAGGTAAGATCTTACCTGCCTTGTCTTGGGTTCTGGCATTGAATTGCTTGCAGAAATCCATGATATTGATACCCTTTGAACCAAGTGCAGGTCCTACGGGAGGTGATGGATTTGCAGCGCCTCCTTTAATCTGTAATTTGATTAATCCAGCAACTTCTTTAGCCATTTGATTTCTAATTTTTATTTTAATTAATCAGAAAGAAAAGTGCAAGCACTTATTCCTTCTCTACATCCATAAAACCAAGTTCCACCGGCGTTTTACGACCAAAGATCTTGACCATAACTTTCAGTTTTCGTTTGTCGTTGTTCACCTCTTCAATGACACCACTGAATCCGTTGAACGGACCTACAATAACCTTGACAGGGTCTCCAATTACATAAGGTACTAATGGTTCCTCACCAACCTCTTGAAGTTCATCTACCGTACCAAGAATTCTATTTACCTCAGACTGGCGTAAAGGTGTGGGATGGTCCATACCGCCCAAGAAGCCCAACACATTAGGCGTGTTTCTAAGACGATGAGGTACTTCACCTACCAATGCCGCTTCTACAAGTACATATCCAGGAAGATAACTTCTTTCCTTCACCGTTTTCTTACCGTTCCGGATTTGATGAACTTTCTCCGTGGGAATTAAAACCTGAGAAACGAAATTGCCAAAGTCTCCGATTCTCATATCAGCCTCGATATACTCTTTGACTTTGTTTTCCTTACCGCTTACGGCACGTAACACGTACCATTTCTTTTCAATCTCAGACATCTTTAATAGAATTTATTAATGCGGATAAATGATATTCTCCATAATGAACTGGAAAACGCTATCCATACAGAATACAACCAACGCAATGAGTAGGGAAGCATACAAAACAACCACTGCGCTGCTAGATAATTCTTTACGAGTTGGCCATGTAGTTTTATGGACTAATTCGTCATAAGATTCCTTACAATAATTTACGATTTTCTGAAACATATCTTTTCAATTTTGCACGGGAGGAGAGACTCGAACTCCCGACCCTCGGTTTTGGAGACCGATGCTCTACCAACTGAGCCACTCCCGTAAAACGGTCCCTAGCATACACTAGGAACCGACAATTATACTATATACCTTAAGTATTAGTCGTCAATAAGAGCTGTAATCTGACCAGCACCAACTGTACGTCCACCTTCACGGATAGCGAAACGAAGACCTAAGTTCAATGCAACCGGGTAGATCAATTCAACATTGATTGTAACGTTATCACCTGGCATAACCATTTCAACGTTTTCTGGCAATGTGATTTCACCGGTACAGTCCATAGTACGGATATAGAATTGAGGACGATACTTGTTACGGAATGGAGTGTGACGACCACCTTCTTCTTTCTTCAAGATATAAACCTCAGCTTTAAACTTAGAATAAGGCTTAATCTGACCCGGATGGCAAAGGATCATACCACGTTTGATTTCATCCTTGTCAACACCACGGAGCAACAAACCTACGTTATCACCAGCTTCACCTTCGTCCAACAACTTACGGAACATTTCTACACCGGTAACAACTGACTTCTTATCTTGGCTAAGACCCAAAATTTCAACTTCGTCACCAACCTTGATAACACCAGTTTCGATACGGCCAGTAGCAACTGTACCACGACCAGTGATTGAGAAGATATCCTCAACAGGCATCAAGAAAGGCTTATCAGTATCACGTGGAGGAAGTGGAATCCATTCGTCAACAGCATCCATCAATTCCATTACCTTGTCTTCCCATTCAGGAACACCGTTCAAAGCACCAAGTGCAGAACCACGGATAATAGGAGTATTGTCGCCATCGAAATCATAGAATGAAAGCAACTCACGCATTTCCATTTCTACCAATTCCAACATTTCTTCATCATCAACCATATCACACTTGTTCAAGAAAACAACCAAGCGAGGTACGTTTACCTGACGAGCCAAAAGGATATGTTCACGAGTTTGAGGCATCGGACCATCAGTTGCAGCAACTACGATGATAGCACCATCCATCTGAGCAGCACCAGTTACCATGTTCTTTACATAGTCAGCGTGTCCCGGACAGTCAACGTGTGCATAGTGACGTTTAGCTGTTTCATACTCAACGTGAGCAGTGTTGATAGTAATACCACGTTCCTTCTCTTCCGGAGCGTTGTCGATCTGATCAAAAGACTTGATCTTACCTTCGTTACCTGCAACTCTCTTTGACAATACCAATGTGATAGCAGCAGTCAAAGTAGTCTTACCATGATCCACGTGTCCAATAGTACCAATGTTAACGTGGGGTTTCGTACGTTCAAATTTCTCTTTAGCCATAGCTTTACTTTTTATTTATTTGATTAATAATCAATTATTATCTCCATTCATCTTGAGCTGTTACCGAGGATTGAACTCGGGACCTCTTCCTTACCAAGGAAGTGCTCTACCACTGAGCTATAACAGCAATCTAAAGAGCGGAAGACGGGACTCAAACCCGCGACCCTCAGCTTGGAAGGCTAATGCTCTATCAACTGAGCTACTTCCGCAATTGTCAAGTTTCCTCAACTGTGGGCAAAGATGGATTCGAACCACCGAAGTCGAAAGACAACAGATTTACAGTCTGCCCCATTTGGCCACTCTGGAATTTGCCCATTTATCCTGCTACTTCCTTTGAGCCTCTTGTCGGATTCGAACCAACGACCCCGAGATTACAAATCACGTGCTCTGGCCAACTGAGCTAAAGAGGCTTATAAAAAAACTTTGCAGCCACCACCTTCGTGAGGGAAACGGCTGCAAAGTTAGTTATTTATTTCTTATCTCAAAAACTTTTAGTGACTTTTTTTCTATTTGCCACGAAGTTTTTCTTTTGTCTTCATTAATTGTTTGGACAATGCATCTACGCACACATCCACAGATTCTTCAAATGTATCGCTCACCTTCTCTGCAAAAAATTCTCCATTCATAGCAGCAACCTTTACACTTGCTTCCTTATTGTTTGCAGACTCGGGTTTTACTACTTTTAATGACACCTCCACCTTATTAATATTATCGCAATACTTTTCTAACTTCGCAGTTTTCTTCTGGATGAAATTCTGAAGTTTCTCAGATGCATCAAAGTGAATAGCTTGAATTCTTACTTCCATAAAAACCTCCTTTTTTTAAGCTCTTGGATGAGCATGTTCATATTCTTTTTTCAGCTCTTCAAAAGTTGTATGCGTGTAAATTTCTGTTGTCGTCAACCGCTCATGGCCCAATAATTCTTTTACCGCTCCAAGTGACGCCCTATTATTCAGCATATTGGTAGCAAAAGAATGCCGAAGCACATGCGGACTTCTTTTCTTTAACGTAACAACTTTCGAAAGATCTCGCTTTACCATATTATACACCAACCCTGCAGTAACTCGTTCTCCATTTTTTTTAACAAAAAACGCCTCTGAGCGTTGGGGTATCATTTCATCTCTTAATTGTTGATAGGTTGACAACATTCCTTTCAATCTTTCACCGAAAGGAATTAGACGCTGTTTGTTTCGTTTCCCGGTCACCTTAATCGTTGAAGCAGAATAATCAATATCAGCATCATTCAAGGCAACAAGTTCCGACCTTCGAACGCCTGTCACATAGAATACCTCAAGAATCAACTTATCCCGGACACCCTCGAAATCATCTCCGAAAGGAACCTCATCCAAGAGTCTGTTCATATCTTCTTCTTTCACGAATGTCGGTAAGGGCTTCTTTTTTTTCGGTCCAGTCACCTTCCGAACAGGATCCACCTGAACAAGTCCTTTTCGCAACAGATATCGATAGAAAGAACGAAGCGAACTTAATTTCCGATTTACCGAAGATGCTGCCATTTTCTCATCCATCAGGTCAATCACCCATGAACGGATAAGATCTGCATCAACAGTTTCCAGTTTGATCTTTTCGTCCAGCTTTTTCAAGAATTTTTCGAACTGTTCCAAGTCTTTCCCGTAACTAAGTATCGTCTTATCAGAGTAGTTACGTTCCAACTTCAAATAATTCAAAAAAGACTCTATCAACATAAGAAACGTTACATCTATGATTCAGCAACGAATATATGAAAAAGAATTCAATTATTCAAAGAAAAAACAAGAAATTAATCTTCTTGCTGACGAAGTTTCTGAACATAGATAGCATGTTCCTTTTCAAGTCTCTTCAAAACTGAAGGTTTGTCATACTGCTGTCTTGCTCTAAGTTCTTTTACAACACCTGTTTTTTCAAATTTACGTTTGAATTTCTTCAGCGCTCTTTCAATGTTTTCGCCTTCTTTTACTGGTACAATAATCATCTTTTTTGTAATTTATTAAATATTTATAAGTTAAATTGTATTCTTTGGCAATTAGCGGGGCAAAATTACACATACTTTCTTTATTTACAAAACTTTCCCAAAATTTTTCTTCTAAATAATGAAGAAATGCTATCTTTGTCATCGATCGCTTAAATTTTAGTTTTTATGAAATCTGATATTAGGAAAAGAGTAGAAGCGTTACGCCAAGTAATGCGGCAGGAAGGGGTCAGCGCATTTATCGTACCGACTACCGACCCTCACAGCAGTGAATATGTAGCACCACACTGGGAGTGCAGAAAATGGATTACCGGATTCAATGGTTCGTACGGAACGGCTGTTATCACTTTAGATGATGCTGGTCTTTGGACTGACTCCCGATATTTCATTCAAGCCGGCCTACAACTGGAAGGCAGCGGGATCAAATTGTTCAAAGAGAAGATACCAGGGACTCCTGGACGAATTGAATGGTTGAAATCTGTTTTAAAAGAGGGGGATTGTATTGGCATCAATGGATGGGTAAACAACTGGGCCTTAAAAGAAGAAATCGAAGAAGTTTGTGGTGAAAAAAATATTAAGCTGAAACTGATTGACGATCCTTTTGATAAAATATGGGAAGACCGCCCTTCTATCCCGATGGATTCAGTTGTTTTGCATGACTTGAAATGGGCAGGCAAGCCTACTTCCGAGAAAATTGCGCAAATACGGGCAGAGATGAAAGCAAATGGGTGCGATAGCCTACTCCTCGCCGCCCTGGATGACATTGCATGGACTTTGAATCTGCGTGGGAACGATGTTCATTGTGTGCCTGTATTCATCAGCTATCTCTATATAGGCCCCAAACGTATCACCTTATATATTAACAAGGAGAAAATAACTCCAGATGTTGAGTTATACTTAAAAAACGAGGGTGTCGAAATTAAGCCATATGAGGCAGTCCAAGATGATATCAAGAATGCTGAAGGTACTTTACAGATATCACCCAACTTGAACCTCGCCCTTACAATGACCGCCATGAAGGACGCAAAGGCAATCAAACGGATTGCTCCTCCTACCGATGTTTTGAAAACGATAAAAAATGATGTAGAAATCAGAGGTTTCCGCAGAGCCATGGAGAAGGACGGCGTTGCTATGGTGAAATTCCTCATCTGGTTAGAAAAGGCTGTTCCCAAAGGTGGACAAACCGAACTATCTGTCGATGAGGTTTTAGGAAAGTTAAGATGTGAGCAACCTGACTCAAGAGGTGTTAGTTTCGACTCCATCGCAGCTTATGCCGATCATGCCGCAAGCCCACACTATCACTCAACTCCTGAATCGAATTGTGAACTATTACCCAAAGGCTTATTCCTCTTAGATAGCGGAGGGCATTATTTAGATGGTACGACAGACATTACCAGGACTATTCCATTGGGCCCAACGACCGAGGAGGAAAGAATTGATTACACCCTCGATTTAAAAGGTCATCTACAAGTACAAAATGCTGTATTCCCCTATGGCACAAACGGAACTCAGATTGATGCATTAGCACGCCTACCGATGTGGAAGTATGGCATCAATTATTTACACGGAACCGGTCACGGCGTAGGCGAATACTTAAGCGTCCATGAAGGGCCTCATCAGATGCGTATGAACTATATGCCAACGGTATTGGAACCCGGCATGACACTAACCGTTGAACCTGCCATTTACAAGCCAGGACGTCATGGAGTTCGTCATGAGAACACCTTACTGATTGTTCCTGCCATGGAGACTGCTGACGGAAAATTCTTGAAATTTGAGCCACTCACGCTCTGTCCTATTCACAAAGCCCCTATCATTGTTGAGATGCTGACACCTGAAGAGCTGGAATGGTTTAATGAATATCACGCCATGGTATATGATCGTTTGTCTCCTTATCTAAATGAAGAAGAAAAAGCATGGCTGAAAGATGCAACCTCACCTTTAACCCGTTAAGAAGATGGCTATTATTCGAAAATTGAAAGGTATTACGCCACAAATTGGTGAGCGTTGTTTTTTGGCTGAGAACGCAGCCATCATTGGAGATGTCATCATGGGTGACGACTGTAGTATCTGGTATGGTGCAATCCTCCGCGGTGATGTAAATCCAATCCGCATTGGAAATAGGGTGAACATTCAGGACGGAACGGTATTACACACTTTATACCAGCGATCGGTTGTTGAAATAGAAGACGATGTATCTGTTGGGCATAACGTAACGATTCATGGGGCAAAAGTCTGTAAAGGAGCTCTTATCGGGATGGGATCAACCCTACTCGACTATGTTGAAGTTGGTGAAGGAGCAGTTGTCGCGGCCGGTTCAGTCGTTTTAAGTAAAACCATCATCGAGCCATATACCCTATGGGCTGGCGTTCCTGCGAAGTTCATTAAGAAATTGGACCCTGCACAATTTGATAACCTAAACGGGAAAACAACAAAAGGTTATCTAATGTACAAGGAATGGTTTATGACTGATGAAGATAAATAAGGAATCGGGAGGTGTTAAGCCTCCCGATCCTTTTTTTATAAGAACTTACTCCGCGCTTTTTAAGTTATTCATCGGATTTTTTAGGTTTTTCACCTAAATGATAAAAGTTTTTCACCTAAGTGATAAAAGTTCGTCACCTTGGTGACAAAGGCTTTTCACATTGGTGACAAACTTAAACAGTTGTGACAAACAGTGAATTGAAATTTACAGCTGAAGGTATTTCATCACTTTCTCTGTTGCACCAGCATTATGAGCAACATAATCGCCAGCTGCCTTCCCCACCTCTTGCAGGTATGTTGAATCCGAAATAAAACGATCCATCAACGTATCAAAGTCTTGTTGATTCTTCACCTCGAAACCGCCTTTAGATTCTAAAAGATGGCGTGCTTCACGAAACTTTTCGTTATTGGGTCCAAACAATACCGGAATACCATAAACGGCTGCTTCCAGTACATTATGGATTCCGACACCAAATCCACCACCGACATAAGCGACTTCCCCGTAACGATATATTGAAGACAATAAGCCATAACCATCAATAATCAAACATTCCACCGACTTAACATTCTCCTCGGTTGCCTGAGAGTAAGGTAAGGATGTGCGTTTTAACTTCGATTTAATTTCAGCCAAATGAGCTTCACTAACTACATGTGGTGCGATAATCAATTTCATTTCCGGATGGCGATTGAAATAGTCAATAAATAAGTCCTCATCAGGAGCCCATGAGCTACCAGCCACCAAGGTCAGTCTTTCATCCTTAAATTTCTCCACTAAAGGCAGATGCTTTGCAGCCTTAAAAATGTCCAAAACACGATCAAAACGAGTATCGCCTACAATGGTTGTGTTGGTTAAACCTATCTTTGCTAATAAATCCTTTGATTGTTGATTCTGAACAAACAAATGAGTGAAATATTTCAATACGTGACGGTAGTCACCCCCGTACCAGCGGAAAAAAACCTGCGAAGGACGGAAAATAGAAGAAATACTATAGACTGGAATATTTCGACGATGAAGGTTATATAGATAGTTTCTCCAAAACTCATATTTAATAAAGAAAACCATACAGGGATGAACCTTCTCAACAAAACGATAGGCATTAATCGGTGTATCTATTGGCAAATAGCACACTACATCTGCGCCCTTATAGTCTTTCCTGACTTCATACCCTGAAGGTGAAAAGAACGTCAATAGAATCTTGAACTCAGGATGAGTCCGGCGGATATATTCAATCATCGGCCGTCCTTGTTCAAACTCTCCTAGGGACGCCGCATGAAACCATATATACTTGGCCTTTTGATCTATCTTCGAGCGTAATGTATCGAAAACGACTTTATGCCCACGTACCATCCGGGCTGCTTTCGACTTGGGACGGATAAACGCCACAATCCGAACACACAACAGATATAATGATATTGCTAAATTATAGAGCATTTCCCTTCCTTTTATTTAAGAACAGCAATCGCCCTACGCATACGGCTTAAGGTTTCTTCCTTTCCTAAAACGGAAGATATATCAAACATATGTGGTCCTTTCCCTTCACCAACCAACGCCAAGCGGAACGCATTCATGATATTTCCTGTACCATATCCTTTTTCCTCAATCCATTTCATCACCACTTCCTCCTGATGTTCCAAGGAGAAATCTTCCAGACCTTCCAGGAGATCAGCCAACTCGGCCATACATTTAGCCGAATCCTCTTTCCAACGTTTCTTACGGGTTTTCTCATCGTATTCAGTTGGAGCTACAAAGAAGAATTTACACGTATCCCATAAATCTTTAATGAAGCTGACACGATCTTTCATCATTCCAATCACCTTCACCACCATCTCACGAGAGGCCTCCACGCCATGTTCTTTGACTATAGGCATGAACATGTCGGCAATTTCCTCATTATCCTTGCTCAGAATATATTCATGATTGAACCATTTAGCCTTCTCATAATCGAAGCGAGCACCCGATTTACTGCAGTGTTCCAGATTAAACAACTTAACCAGTTCATCCATTGACAGGATTTCTTGTTCCGTCCCAGGATTCCATCCTAATAGAGCTAAGAAATTGATGACAGCCTCGGGCAGATAACCTGATTCACGGTATCCCGATGACACTTCTCCCGTTTTGGGGTCATGCCATTCCAATGGAAATACAGGGAAGCCTAAACGATCTCCATCACGCTTACTCAACTTTCCGTTTCCTTCTGGCTTCAACAACAAAGGGAGATGAGCGAAACGGGGCATACTATCCTCCCAACCAAAGGCCCTGTACAACAAAACATGCAAAGGGGCAGAAGGTAACCATTCCTCACCGCGAATAACATGAGACACTTCCATCAAATGATCGTCAACAATATTTGCCAGATGATAAGTAGGAAGTTCATCGGCTGATTTAAACAATACTTTATCATCTAAGATGGAAGAGTTAATGACGACATCTCCGCGGATGATATCATTGACATGTACATCTATGTTTGGTTCAATCTTAAAGCGAACGACATACTGCTTACCATCAGCAATCAGCTGTTTCACTTCTTCCTGGTCCAAGGTCAGCGAGTTACGCATCTGCATACGTGTAGAAGCATCATATTGAAAATTCTTGATTTCCTCACGCTTTGCATTCAATTCTTCAGGAGTATCAAATGCAATATATGCTGAGCCATTGTCTAACAAGACCTGTACATACTTCTTATAAATCTCACGACGTTCTGATTGACGATAAGGGCCATAATTACCACCGAAACTGACTCCCTCGTCGAATTTGATGCCCAGCCACTTAAAGGATTCCAAGATATATTCTTCTGCACCTGGAACAAAACGGTTTGAATCCGTGTCCTCAATACGGAAAATCAAATCGCCTCCGTGCTGACGAGCAAATAAATAATTATATAAAGCTGTACGAACACCTCCGATATGCAGTGCTCCCGTAGGGCTGGGAGCGAAACGAACTCTAACTTTTCTCTCTGACATGACCTCATTTATAAAAATACGGTGCAAAAATAATCTAAATTCCCGATTATTTCGTAATTTAGTGGCAAAATTATGTATTATGCGACTAAAAGACAAAGAAAAGCGACTTTCAGTAAAAAATTTGCTCTATAAAATCCTCATTTTCGCCATTACTGTAATCATCATCGTATACTTTCTGCCGAAAGAGAGCAGTTTTAACTATCAATTTGAGATTAACCGACCTTGGAGATATGGTATGCTTCAAGCTTCTTTCGATTTCCCAATCTATAAGAACGAAGATCAAGTCAAGAAAGAACAAGATAGTATTATGTTGAAATACCAACCTTATTACTCGGTTGATAAATCTGTAGAAAAGGAAATGGTAAACAAACTGAGAGAGGATTACGAAAAAAGCTTAAAGACAATCCTTCCCAATAGAGACTATCTTAACTATATAGAACGAACCTTACGAATGCTTTATCAGGAAGGTATTATCTCGGCAACAGATTATGACCAACTGCAAAAAGACAGCGTTCATAACATCCGGTTAGTTAGTAATAATACAGCATCTAGCTTCCCTGTTGGACAATTCTATAATACCAAACAAGCATACGAACAAATGTTAGCACTTGATTCTGTGCACTACCAAAAATACATTCTTCAGCAATGTGACTTGAACAACTACATCACAGCTAATCTTATCTTCGACCAAGAAAAATCAGAAGAAGCTAAAAGGGATTTACTTTCCAATGTATCATGGGCTAACGGCTATGTACTAAACGGACAGAAAATCATTGATCGTGGCGAAATCGTTAACGAGCAGACCTATAACATCTTGGAATCATTGCGAAAGGAGTCTATGAACAGGAGTACTACGGTTAAGGAGAAGCGGTTGACTATATTGGGACAACTATTGTTCATCGGTATTTTGTTGGCTTCATTCATGGTCTATCTGGAACTGTTCAGGAAAGACTATTACCAAAACAAGCGGGCACTTGCACTCCTTTTCAGCACCATCATCATTTTCCCAGTAATCTCTGCCATCGTACTTCAACATAACTTCATCAGCGTTTATATTATACCTTACGCGATGAGCGCGCTGATGATTAGAATATTTCTTGACTCAAGAACCGCTCTTACCGCTCAGCTTATCATCATCTTGATGAGTTCCATCGCATTGCATAACCCATACGACTTTATTCTTCTGCAAACAATTGGAAGTTTAGCAGCTATTTATAGTCTGAAAGAGTTATCGCAGCGATCTCAACTATTCCGATCGGCTATTATTGTTGCTATGAGTTATGCTCTTCTCTATCTGTCCATCGAGTTAATCAAACACGACAGCATAACCAACCTTAACGTTGGAATGTACATGTATTTCATCATCAACGGCGTCTTGCTCTTATTCACATACCCATTCTTGTATATGATTGAAAAGGTTTTCGGCTTTACCTCCAATGTTACATTGGTGGAGATGACGAACATCAACAATCCTTTGTTGCGTGAGATGTCGGAGGTAGCCCCTGGTACCTTCCAACATTCGTTGCAAATGTCTAATCTGGCTGCAGCAGCGGCAGATAAGATTGGAGCAAACAGCCAACTGGTACGTACCGGAGCTTTGTATCACGACATTGGCAAGACTGCCAATCCTGCATTCTTTACAGAGAACCAAACTGGAGTAAACCCGCATAAGGCTCTAACTTATGAACAGAGTGCACAAATCATCATCAACCATGTAACAGATGGAGCAAAGTTAGCTGATAAGCATGGCTTACCTGAAGTAATCAAGAACTTTATTCTCACTCATCATGGGAAGGGTGTTACAAAATATTTCTATATCATGTATAAGAATGACCATCCTGATGAGGAGATAGATGATAACAAGTTCCGTTATCCTGGTCCTAATCCAATGACCAAAGAACAAGCCGTTCTGATGATGGCCGACTCTGTGGAAGCCGCCTCTAGAAGCTTAAAAGAGTATACTGAGGAGAGCATCAGCAATCTGGTTGAAAGGATTATTGATTCACAAGTAGCAGAGGGTTACTTCAAGGAATGTCCAATCACATTCAAGGATATCGCTGATGTAAAAGAGTTATTCAAAGAAAAATTGAAAACGATGTACCATACCCGTATCAGTTACCCTGAGTTAAAAGGTACGCTCACAGAGAAAAAAGAATAATACCGCATTATTGCGGGTCAACATCGAAGTACAACTGTACTGTTCGGAACCGTTCATCATGTAAAAGTTGTTCTTGCACAGCCAACAGATAATCGCGGATTTTCTTCATCGAGTCCTGTGGGCCAATCTTCAAGAGCATCTTCCGGATAAACCATGTCTGTACACGTGCGACTGGCGGTTTATCGGGACCTAACACACGGTCTCCCATGCCACCATATAACATCCGATGCATTTCTTTCGCTGCTGCATCCAACACATCTTCTTTACGGTGTTTCAGATAAACATGGATTAATCGATAATAGGGAGGGTACCTGAATAGTTGCCGCTCGGCCAATTGTTCATTGTACATTCCATCATAGTCGTTTTGTACAACTTGCTGTACAACTGGAGTATCGGGCAACTTTGTTTGTAAAATGACCAACCCCCTCTTACCTTTTCGACCAGCCCGCCCAGCAACTTGTGCCATTAGTTGGAAGGCACGTTCATGGCTTCTGAAGTCCGGGTAGTTCAACAAATGATCAGCGTTCAGAATACCTACTACACTCACATGGTCGAAGTCTAACCCTTTCGAAACCATTTGAGTTCCAATCAACACATCTGTACGCTGCATTTCAAAGTCAGCAATAATCCTCTCGTATGAAGCACGACTTTTCGCAGTGTCTAAGTCTAAACGAGCAATGCGAGCATTGGGGAACAATTCCTTCACCTGTTCCTCAATCCGTTCCGTACCGAAGCCACGATTTACGATATCCGTACTTCCACATGCTGGACAAGTTCGAGGTACCTGATAGGTACTACCACAATAATGGCAAGTCAACTGATTCAGTTGCCGATGATAAGTCAAACTCACGTCGCAATGAGAACATCTCGGGATCCAGCCACACACATGACATTCTATCATTGGCGCAAAGCCACGACGATTTAGAAAGAGAATCACTTGCTCATGATTGGATAATGCCAAACGTATTTCCTTGACAAGATCAGGTGAGAATGGACCTATCATCATCTTTCTCCTACCCTGTTCTTGGATATCTACCACTTTGATCTCCGGGAGCTGCAAGTCCTTATACCGCTCCTTCAAAGCAACATAACCGTATTTTCCAATAGTTGCACGATAATAACTTTCTACACTCGGAGTAGCAGTTCCCAGCAATACCTTAGCCCCTGCAGCATGTGCCAGCATAATGGCAGCACTACGAGCATGATAACGTGGTGCAGGATCTTGTTGCTTGTATGTGTTCTCATGCTCTTCATCTACAATAATCAAGCCCAAGTTTTGAAAGGGTAAGAAAACCGAAGAACGAACACCAAGAATCACCTCGTAAGGATGATCACTCATCTGTTTCTGCCAAATTTCAACCCGTTCAGCATCGGGGAACTTCGAATGATAAACCCCTAACTTGTCACCAAATACATGTTTCAAACGCTCCATGATCTGCGTTGTCAACGCGATCTCTGGAAGTAAGTACAAAACTTGCTTCCCTTGTTTCAAGGTCTCTTGTATCAGATGAATATAGACCTCTGTCTTACCACTGGAGGTGACCCCATGTAACAAACAGATATCCTTTACCTCAAATAGTTCGCGGATGGAGTCTAATGCCTTCTGTTGAGGACGATTCAATAAACTCAATGGTTTTATACCCTTTTCCAAATTCTGTAATCGCCCGACTTCATGCTGATAGATCTCGAAGATTCCTTTCTCAACTAATCCAGAGAGAACCGCTGAAGAAATACCTGATTTCTCGATCAAGTCCTTCTTTCCCACCTCTTTTGTTTGAGCCTGTCCTTCCTTCCAATTCGACAACTCAACATATTTCATTAATAAACTTAATCGTTTTGGAGTTCGGCCCAACTGTTCAAACAACTCGCTCATCTCGTCCTCAGTATATAGGCGAGTAAAGCGAACACATGATTCAGTCTTTGGCTTATAGGTACGTTTCAATTCCTCCTTTACGAAAATTGCACCTTTTTCTAACAAAGATTTTATAGTAGCCAACAGGTTCTTCATTCCCGAGACCCTCACTAACTGAGTCAGAGCCTGCTCGTGAGCCGTTGCAAGTGCATCCAAAATCTGTTGTTCCTTTATGGGCAAAGGTACTTCCGCCTCATAATCGGGATTGTAAACGACAATGGTTTCACTTGCCAATTTCATTCCTGATGGAAGTGCTGCCTTATAGACATCACCTAAAGTACACATATAGTATGATGCCACCCAATTCCAGAAATCCAATTGAGAAGGTAGCAGGACGGGATGCGAATCCAACACTTCCTCTATATCCTTAACTTTATAGCCAATGGGAGGTGTTGAATGTATCTTTGTAACGATAGCTGTGTAGAACTTTTTCTGGCCAAAGGACACAATCACACGACAACCGATCTGTACATTTTCTTCCAAGGTCTCTGGAAGAGCATAGGTGTACAGACCGGCTATCGGAAGCGGTACTATGACATCAACATATTTTTTCAAGGTCTAGTTAACAAATTCAAATTAGAAAAAGACGGTAGCCGACAACATCCACGTGTTCTTCTTCACGTCATACTTTCCGCCATCATCCATTTTATCAACCGAGAAATTATACGTTAATCCAACCTCAAAATGACCGAGACGAGCGCCCGCGCCCACATTACAAGATGTCTCAAAGTCCTTAATTTCAAAGGTGTCCATAAATTCTTTCACCTTCTTATCACCAACATTATAGCCAAACTGAGGTCCGGCGGCTATATACACAGGTCCAATAGGTATTTTTAAGTTGATAGGCACCTGCAATGTTTTTTGTTTCAACGTCCCTTCAAATTCCCGAGTAGACTTACTACCTATGGCAGGGCTACTAACATCTAAGTCGTTTTGCGTGTAGAGAAGCGCTGCATCAATAGCAATGGCAACATTGGGTATTTTAACCTCAACTGTAGGCCCTATAAACCATCCTGTCTTGTTATCACTCTTTAGCAAATTATCTGAAAAAGTCAGTTTTGCTATATCTAAACCACCCTTCACACCAAAACGCACTTGTGCTTGAGCAGGAATAGCCAATAACATAAAGAGGAACATCAAAGAAAAAAGTATTCTCTTTTTCATAATTCTGTTTTTTTGATATATATATACAATTGCAAATATAATTCTTTCTGCTCGAAATAATGCCTACTTTACGAAAAAACTAAAATGAGAATCATCAAGAAGGTCTCAGTCTTCCTCATCTGTGTTTTCTCCTAATCCTTCTATAAACCCCTCTATCAATGATTTCCCCTTATCGATTAGATCTTGAACCTTACGGCCCAACTTTTTTGATCCTTCTTTCGCAAGGGTTGACGATAGTTTTCCTTCAAGCCTTCCAAATTCTTTTAATTGTTCTTCTGTAAAGTCACATTCCAACGCATCAGAATGAATCTTCTCAAATTTTGCAACAACATCTTCCCAATCCTTTTCCGTGAATTGTTGCGCACGTTGTTCAACTTGCATTGAAAGAGACTGTAAAGACTTTAATACACGATCTTCTTTTGATTGGCAGGAAAACATTACAAGTCCCAGCAAACTCACACACAATAGGTTTCTTAGTAATTTCATTGTCTTTTTATTGATTTTTATGTTCATGTATAATGTTAAAGTGAAGCAAGTTAGTCATTTTAAACAAACAATCCATTATATCTTAGTTAAAAAATGCAATTAAGCAAATAACGATACTTGGATATTATCAAAGCCATTTGTACTTTTGGGAATCAATACACTAAATAACAAACCTATTCATACCCCACATCATGATAATTACAAGAGAACAAGTAAGAAATATAACAAGCGAGTATGAAGCTAGAACAATATACCATGAAGTTAAGCTGAACAAAGCAATCATAGAATTCACTAAATTGTTCATTTTCGGCGATGATAACCGAATAGCGAGAAATGCACTATGGGTATTGACAAAAGCCAATACAGAAGAGATATCAAGACTCCAGACATTACTCAATGAACTCATTGATTTAGCTTTACGTACAAACGACACATCGGTAAGACGACTATCTCTGAACATCATTGAACGCCTGGAGATGAATAAGGAAGAACTGCGGAGCGACTTCCTTGATTTCTGTCTGCAACACATGACAAGTATAGAAGAGCTTCCCGGTATTCAGGCTGTTTGCATGAAACTTGCTTTCCGTATGTGTAAGTTCTATTCCGAATTAACAGATGAGTTTATGCGTATCTTAGAGTCTATGGAAATTGATTTATATAAACCAGCCGTTAAGAGTGTACGAAACAAGATACTTAAGAGAAGAAAGTGTCAGGATTTTCAACTATAATAAATAACTTCTAAACTTATTCAGACAATCTTATATGACATCGCATCCTATTGAAGATTATCCTGTTGTATATTAGGTATATTTAACAAAATGGATCAGGAAAAAATTTACTTTTGTTGCGAAAATTTTATTTGATCAGAGATGGAAGAACAGAAATCAATCGACCTCGCAGCCTACATGAGTGGCAGCATTCGGAATATTATGGCTAAAGCCTATAAGAATGTCCTTTCGAACCCACGTGAAGCAAAGTTTGCATATCGGATGCAACGGCTGTTTGAGAAATCAGAGAAAAGACGCCGCAAAGTATTGGAAACAGAAGGACTTGAGGTTCCACCATTTCTTATCAGTAGTATCTCAACCAAATGCAACTTGCATTGCAAAGGATGTTATGCCCGAAGTAATGGGATTGCAGAAGATGAAGATTCTGAACGGAGGCAAACGCTTAGTCCAGAACAATGGCGAAGCATATTTACCGAGGCTGCCTCTTT
Source organism: uncultured Bacteroidales bacterium (assembly GCA_902779535.1). Lineage (GTDB taxonomy): Bacteria > Bacteroidota > Bacteroidia > Bacteroidales > Bacteroidaceae > Phocaeicola. Next base: position 63,190 of record CACZBX010000003.1, on the reverse strand, counting down.
GGGGATAAACTTTTCCCTCTTGGCTGGTGGTGAGCCGATGATGCGAAAAGATATTCTGGAAGCTGTTAGTGAAGTAGATGATATGATTTTCCCTATTTTCACCAATGGGACACTCATCGGACCTTCATATATCGATTTTTTACGTAAGCATCTAAACCTTGTACCAATCATTAGTATTGAGGGGACAGCCATGGGAACCGATGAACGGCGCGGTCAAGGTGTCTTCCGACGTGCGATGCGATCTATGGAACTATTGAAACAAGAAGATCTCTTCTTCGGGACCAGTATCACGGTCACTACAGAAAACCTTCCATTGGTCACTTCAAAGGACTTTATTAATCAACTTCGTTCTTATGGATGCAAGATCGTGTTCTATATTGAATATGTTCCTACCGAGCCTGGCACAGAACACTTAGCCTTCTCTGACGAACACGTAAACCAAATGGAGACAATACTGGAGGAACGTCGAGCAGATTATGCCGACATCATCTTCCTTTCTTTTCCCGGCGATGAAAAGGCGTTAGGAGGCTGTCTGGCATCGGGGCGCGGTTTTTTCCATATTGGCCCTGACGGTAGTGCAGAGCCTTGCCCCTTCTCTCCCTTCAGCGATAGCAATGTAGCTGAACTTGGTCTACGTAAAGCATTACAATCGCCATTCTTCCGCAAGATTCGTGCAGCTCGTGCATTAGGCTGGGAACACACAGGTGGATGTACACTCTTTGAGCATCGTGAAGAAATAGAAAAAATGATAATTTAATACAAGCAATTATGAATATAGCTATTCGTTATTATACAAAGTTTGGACATTCAGCCAAAATGGCCAATGTGATTAGTCAGGTAACAGGATCAGAAGCAGAAACCATTGCCAGTTCCATCAACAAGCCAGTAGACATTCTCTTTTTAGGTTCCGGCGTTCTACTTGGAAAAAATCAGCAACGACATGGTAAATTTTATTCGTACACTTACTCCTGATAAAGTAAAACGTGTCGTCTGTTTCGGCTCATGTGCCATTATTAAATCCCCCGTACCACAAATGCGCACTTTGCTCGAGGCACAAGGAATAATGGTTGATGAACGTTCGTTCACCTGCAAGGGGGCCATGGGACCACTACACTCTGGTCATCCAAACAAACAAGATTTACAGGAATTACGGGAATTTGTTGTTGACATCACTAAATAGCAGATACGATTACTTACCTCCCAATGGCCGTCCTTATTTGGACCTTTTTCATCAAAATGTCAAGTTGAAAAACACCAGCGAGACAAACAGATGGTTCTTGTTTGTCTCGCTGGCGCTTAGTGATTTAGACTTAAATAAGCCTATTAATACTCATCTTCGTTGAAGAAGAAGTCTTCTTTTGAAGGATAATCAGGCCAAATATCTTCGATCGTTTCGTAGATTTCGCCTTCATCCTCTATCTCTTGCAAATTCTCGATTACCTCCATAGGGGATCCCGAACGAATCGCATAATCAATCAACTCATCCTTGGTTGCAGGCCATGGTGCGTCTTCTAGTTTTGAAGCTAACTCTAATGTCCAGTACATAGTCTTTACTTTTTATGATGTTAAATTTTTATTCTTATATTTTAGGCTGCAAATATACGATGAATTCGCTCATTTACAACTATTATCAAGTAAAATTTCGTTAACACCCTCTAAAAGATTTAATTTTCGAGCCAAAATAAACAGATAGTCCGACAACCTGTTCATAAAAGAGGTCAAATAAAGGTCCACCTCATATAAATCATTCAAGGCAAGAATGCGTCTTTCCGCTCTTCGACATACCGTACGGCAAACATGACAAACGGCTGAACTTCTCGAACCACCTGGAATAATAAACGAACGTAAAGGAGGTAAGACACGATCAATTTCATCTATGGCATGTTCCATTTTTTCAACATCTTCCTGAGTAATGACACAGCTCTTTCTCAGATCCGTCTTAGTCTGGTCGGTAGCCAGATACCCACCTATAGCAAACAGCTTCCGTTGAACGAAAGCGATACATTCCAAATCTTCCTCTGCTGTTAGATAGGTCTGCAAGAGTCCCAACTCTGAATTCAGTTCATCCACAGTGCCATAAGCCTCCAGTCGGGCATCTGTCTTCGACACTCGCACGCCTCCTACCAACGAGGTCGTTCCCTTATCACCTGTCTTTGTATAGATCTTCATGGTAATTATAAAAAATTTACAATATAGTTTTCCTTGTATCGTTTTTTATCAAAGAATACGAAACCAATATCATAGAGGTCGTACGTGATGGCTGTACGTTCGTCTTGCTGAAGTTGTTTCCACCACGCTTCCCGGTTTTTCGTTGCATGGATTCCTCCGACAATCATCCAACTGCCCGGATTCATATGCGGAACGGCTTTTTCGTAAATCTCCTTATAATATAAGGTATGCCCGATATGTAAGCAATCCAACGATTTCCATTCATCCAGTTTCTCCTGAAGCTGGCGAATGGTAATTTGCTGTTCATGACTTTTTATCGAGCATGTCTGCATATCCCTTTTTGCCGTACACATATACTTGAATGCCGCTCCATTGTCACGCCCCACCTCTAAGAGGTTGTGAGGTTGAGTATAATTAACCATACGGAAGAGCAGACGGTTCACCTTCGTCCGATAGTGAGGCAAGAGAGGATCGAAATGTTCTTGTGATAAGGTCTGATAAGCATAATATGGACTTTTCTCATACATCACCGAGGTGATCAAGAAGAAGTCGGTGGGAGATTGCACACCGAAACCTGCCGAGTGGCGGATTCGCCGACACCATATCCATAATCTTTTTATCGAAACCATACCGTTGAATGAAGATTATCTTCGTTTGGGCAAAGATAATAAAATCAACGACAGAAAGAAAAGAACAAGAACTTTTCTTCTATTAAAATACAGACATTTTTTATTCTGCACCGGATGAATAACCAATCTTCAGGGCCAGCATACTTTTTTATGATTAAAAATTTGCAGATATAAAAACTTTATCTACCTTTGCAACCACAACGAAAGAAGGTGCCATAGCTCAGATGGTAGAGCAAAGGACTGAAAATCCTTGTGTCCCCGGTTCGATTCCTGGTGGCACCACAAAAGACGAAGGTGAAGCGCAAGAAGACATATAGACTGATTTCCTTATTTTTACTTACCTTATTTGTATCGTACAGGGTAGGAATCTTCTCGTTTACGCACCTACATATCGTAAATGGCGTCATCATTGCTCACTCCCATCCTTATTCCAACAAGAGTCACTCACATACGACTGCTGAGTTTATTACTATTGCGCAACTTAGCACGATCCAAGCCACAGAGAACGAGTCGATTTTCTCGTTTTCACTTGTAGAGTCGGTAGTATGTGAACTTATTACACTTCCAAATACCTTTCATCAACTTCTGAAACACGAGCACAATGTTCCGCCACGTGCTCCACCCTTTTATTGCTAAAACGAGATTATTCAAACGAATATTTAATTAGCAATAAAAAGATATGAAATCAACCATTTTATTGTTTGTATTCATCTTGTTGGGCATGAATATAAGCAAAGGTGCTGTCACGCCTTCTTCTGAAAAAGATAACAGCACCATCTCGGGAAAAGTATCCGAGAAGAAAACAGGCAAAGGACTCCCCTATGCAACGGTAATCCTCGTTGAGATCGGCAAAGGGGATGCCACCAACGAAGAAGGAATCTACCAACTGACAAATGTGCCTGAGGGCAACTACACCCTGCGCGTACAGTCTTTAGGCTACGAGACCATTGAGAAAGAGGTCTCCGTGACCGGAGAGAACGCGTTAGTCATCGACTTCCAACTCAGTGAAACCAGTTTCATGGCTGATGAAGTTGTCGTATCGGCCAATCGAAACGAGACCAGCCGTAGGATGGCTCCTGTCGTAGTAAATGTCATGAGCACCCGCCTGTTTGAGACGGTCAACTCAACGGACTTAGCCAAATCGCTCAAGTTTCAGTCGGGTTTGCGCGTCGAGAACAATTGTCAGAACTGCGGATTCCCACAAGTCCGCATCAACGGGTTGGAAGGTCCATACTCGCAGATTCTCATCAACAGCCGCCCGATAATCAGTGCGTTGTCGGGGGTATACGGGCTGGAACAGATTCCTGTCAATATGATTGAGCGTGTCGAGGTCGTACGCGGAGGCGGCTCTGCATTGTTCGGCGCCAACGCTGTCGGCGGCACCATCAACATCATTACCAAAGACCCCATCAATAATTCTTTCCAGGTTTCTTCTACCCTTTCGAACATGGACGGGAAAGTCTGGGAGCAATACCTGGGAGCCAATGCTTCTCTTGTTTCAAAGGACAATACCTACGGCATTGCAGCATACGAATCGTACCGAAACCGGAATCCCTATGATGCCGACGGCGATGGATTCTCCGAATTAGGGAAACTGAACATGAACACGTTCGGGTTCCGAAGCTATTACCGGCCTACACAGTTCAGCCGAATCAGCCTGGAGTATCACACCACGAACGAGTTCCGTCGGGGAGGAAATAAGTTCGACCTGCAGCCACACGAGACCGACATCACGGAACAGACACAACATTTTATCAATAGTGGAGGCCTCAGCTACGATCTTTTCTGGAAAGAGTATGCACATAAGCTCTCGTTCTACTCTTCAGCACAGCATACCGACCGCAAGAGTTACTATGGAGCTCAACAGGACATGAACGCATACGGAAAGACCAAAGATCTGACCTGGATGGCTGGTGGAATGTACGTGGGCAATTTCGACAAAGTGCTCTTCGCCCCCGCTACTTTTACAGCCGGTGTCGAATATCAGATTAATACGTTGCACGATGTGATGACGGGCTATCACCGAGACATGAAGCAGGATGTAAAGATTGCCAGCACTTTTCTTCAAAACGAGTGGAAGTTATACCAGTTTATCCTGCTGGCCGGATTACGTGTCGACGATCATAACCTGATCGACAACCCAATCATCAGTCCGAGAATCAACCTGCTGTATAAGCCGAGTGACGCCTTTCAGGCACGTGCCACCTGGTCGACCGGATTCCGCGCTCCGCAGGCATACGACGAAGATTTGCACATCACAGCAGTGGGAGGAGAAGGTGTCGTGATCCGAGTAGCTGACGGATTAAAGCCGGAACGTTCGAATAGTTTCAGCGGCTCCATCGACTGCTCATCACACATCGGACATTTTCATACGAATCTCTTGGTCGAGGGCTTTTATACCATGCTCGATGATGTATTTGTCCTTCAAGATATCGGACATGACGATCAAGGCATCAAAGTAAAGGAACGCCGCAACGGCAACGGAGCTCGGGTATATGGAGTAAACATCGACGGCAAGATCGCCCATGGGGATGACGTATCGCTGCAAGTTGGCTTTACAGCCCAGCGAAGTGAATACACTCAGTGGGAAGCGTGGAGCGAAAATCCGGACGTACCGCTCATCAAGCACATGCCTCGCACCCCCAATTACTATGGTTACTTCACCATGGCTGCCGCTCCGTTCAAGCATTTCGACTGTTCGCTGTCGGGAGTATATACCGGGAAGATGTACGTCCCGCATTTTGCTCCTACTGATTTGCCGACAGAACACATCGGCCAGTACATTTCGAAGGATGAGATGGTGCATACGCCTCGATTCATGGAACTAAACATGAAGTTGAGCTACACCTTCACCTTGAAGGAGAACCTGAATCTTCAGATCAATGGCGGTATCCAGAACATCGGCAATGCATTTCAAAAGGATTTGGATAAAGGTGGTTTCCGTGACTCGGGATATTTCTACGGACCGACTCAGCCCCGGACTTACTTCATTGGATTAAAGATCAGCAATTAAGGGGATTTAATCAGCAGAAAAGTTTACAAATCACCTTAATTTAACAAGGAATCGGCATGGCCGATTAGGCCATTCTCCACGGTCAGTTTTCAAATCGGCGCGCGCCGATTTAAAATTGGTGCGCGCCAATTAAAATATTGGCGGTGGAGAGATAAATGGCCGAGGACGAACAGAATTGGTAATTTATCCGAACAATCAGTATAAAGATCTTATAAATAATAAAAGGATGGAGCACCGTGATGCTCCATCCTTTTATTTAGTTGTTCAAGTACCGACCGATTCACTTATGCCGGTTGGCTCTTTTCTTCCGGATATCAGCCTTCATCTTCGATGCTCCTGAGCCGTGAGCTCTCGAGATATATGCTTTTTTCTTCGCCTTGGTCTTTACCTTACCTGAGTTGGAAGCATTCGCTTCGTTCTTTGTTCCCTTGAAGGTGATGCCCCCCATCATCGCTTTTTCCAGTTCTTCTACGCTTGGCATATCATTTACGCTTTATGGTTACTCCATTGCCCGACTTGCTACAAACGAGGTCGCCATGGTGTAACGTATTGTCATCATAATTAATAATCAAATTCGAGTTGAAGGCCTGTCCGTTGACGCGGAACTCAAAATGTACGTGCTCGGTTGTGGCACGTCCCGTCCGCCCGGCCAACCCTAAAGCCTGACCAGCCCTTACTTTATCGCCCGACTTTACCAGATTCTTGGAGTTATGGCTGTACACACTCTCCAGCCCATTCGGATGCCGTATTACCACCACATTTCCATATCCGCTGTATGGCTTGGCCATCCGTACGACGCCACTGAACACCGCACGCACCGTATCGTTTGCGCGGGTCTTGATATCCGTACCTGCATGATGGCGTTTCCCTCCATAGGGGGAGATCACCTTGCCGCCGGGAAGCGGAAAGCAATAGTCGGATGACGGAATACTGTCGAGATGGATCACGAACTTGTTGATCCCATCGAACAAACCCGGTGTCTGTACTCTCACATGTTGCGTCTCGAATGCCGAGAATGTCATGCTGGGCGACTGTGCAAAGCATAACATGCTGAACATTCCCAAGAGCAAAGTGCTTATCGTTTTCTTATCCATAGTCGTCTATTTATAATCCTCCACCTCGATGTCGGCAGCGTCCGCATAGGCTTTCAGCATCCTCACCATGTCGTCGGCTGCCTCCTGCAACCCTTTCTCACCGCTGTACCCATTGATCAGTGCCAGGAAATGAGTGGTCTGCACATCCATCTTCGTGCGTTCGTTGTCACTTGTCGGTGTACCCACGCCACCCACAGCATCACGGTATACAGGCAAACAGTCGATGTTCAACAGGCCTCTACCAATACCCTCATACGGTTCGCCGGGCTTGCCGACACCTAAGGTCAGCGTGTCACCCACAAACTTGTCGGCATCAAAGCCACCGATGGAATATCCGTGACGGATGGAGATCACATTGACCAGATCGACCAGCGTGTCTATCTGATACAAGGGCAATCCCCTCACGATGCGCCGGCACAATCCTTCGTTGGAAGGGCGGTAGCGGCTTGGATCCTTCCCAAATTTCCGGTAAGCGTCCCGCGTTGCCTTGATAGGAACAATCTCCTTCACGGTATCAGGTGTGTAGGTTGCCCGATATTGTTCGGTCAGCTGTTCGATCTCCTTCCACAAATCCTCGTTGTACGGAGTATTCTTGACGGTTGCAGAGACCGCCTTCCCCCGGAAATCGGGCCAGACTGCCTTAAACTCAGGCGATATCATGATTTTTACGTTCATTCTTCGTCTTCTTCATATTCATAGTCAAAGTCGTCCAGATCTTCCGGCACATCTTCCACGCCTACGGTCAAGTCTTCATCCTCTCCCATATCACGCAGTTCCTCCGGTAGGATCGTACGGTCCTTTGCCCGATGAACCAATGTCTCCGTTCCTTTCAGCTGATTGCTCTCTCGGTTCAGTTCCGTCCAGAGGATGTCTTTCAACTGGGCAATGCCAAGTCCGCTAATGGCAGAGATAAACACATGAGGAATTCCCTCGGGTAAGGTAGGTTCCAAGAGTTCGATAAGATCCTGGTCCACCAGATCACACTTCGTGACCGCCAGGACACGCTGTTTGTCCAACATCTCCGGATTGAAGGTTGCCAGTTCGTTCAATAAGATCTCGTATTCCTTTTTGATATCCTCGGTATCGGCCGGAACCATGAACAGCAGCAATGAGTTCCGTTCGATATGACGGAGGAAGCGCAGACCGAGTCCCCGCCCTTCGCTTGCTCCCTCGATGATGCCCGGGATGTCAGCCATGACGAATGATTTCCCTTCATGGTAGGAAACGATACCCAGGTTTGGTTCCATCGTTGTGAACGGATAGTTGGCTATCTTTGGTTTCGCAGAGGTGATGGAAGAGAGCAAGGTTGATTTACCTGCATTTGGGAAGCCAACCAGACCCACATCGGCCAGCAGTTTCAGCTCGAGGATTACCTCCATCTCCTGCATCGGCTCGCCCGGCTGGGCATAGCGCGGTGCCTGGTTTGTTGCCGTACGGAAATGCCAGTTGCCCAATCCGCCACGGCCACCCTTCAGCAGGATAAATTCCTGTCCGTGCTCGGTGATATCACAGATATACTCTCCGGTTTCGGCATTGTAGGCAACGGTACCGCAAGGCACCTCGATAATCTTGTCGACGCCATCCTTTCCAAAGCATTTATTGCGGGAACCATTCTCACCATGTGTTGCAAAGGCATGTCGCTCGTAACGAAGGTGTAACAGTGTCCAGTAGTTTCGGTTACCACGTAGGATAACATGACCTCCTCTACCGCCGTCGCCGCCATCAGGCCCGCCGTTTGGGATGTACTTTGCTCTTCGCATGTGCATGGAGCCACGGCCGCCTTTACCCGAGCGGCAATAAATCTTCACATAATCAACGAAATTCGATTCAGCCATATTCTATCCGTTAAAAAGGGTGAGGACATACCAAGGCACGTCCTCACCCGATAATATACTTACTTATTTCTTCAAGCCATCGATAGCGGCACAGATATCAGCGAAGATTCTCTCCATCGAGCCTACGCCATCGATATGCTGGTATTTTCCATCATTCTTATACCAATCAATAACCGGAGCAGTCTGTGAGTGATAAACCACCAGACGGTTCTTGATGGTTTCTTCATTATCATCAGCACGGCCAGTCTCCTGTCCACGCTTGATAAGGCGTACCATCAGTTCATCTTCCGGAACTTCCAGATCCAACATGACAGACACTTCCTGTCCACGTGCGGCCAACATCTTCTTCAAAGCCTCAGCCTGAGCGATGGTGCGTGGGAATCCGTCGAAGATGACACCTTTGCTGCCCTCGAAACTATCGAGTTTTGACGCCAGCATGTCTACGATCAAATCATCCGGAAGAAGTTTACCCTCATCCATATATCCTTTTGCAATCTTGCCCAACTCTGTTCCGTTCTTCATCTCGCCTCGAAGTACATCACCTGTGGAAACATGGTTGATACCATACTTCTCCACAATAAACTCGCTCTGTGTTCCTTTACCGGAACCCGGAGCTCCAAAAATGACAATATTCAACATCTTTTCTATATTTTGTTTGTTAATCATTGACAACCGTATAAATATCGCGGTAGTTTCTTCCCTGCTCGTCATAGTCCAATCCGTATCCAACGATAAAATCATTCGGGATACGCATGGCCACATAGTCGATGTCGAGCTTCACCTTCAACTTGTCGGGCTTGACCAGTAACGTACATATCTTGATGTCCTTCGGATTCCTCTCCCGTAAATCCTCCAACATGTGCTGCATCGTATAGCCCGTATCAACAATGTCCTCAACGATGACTACGGTTCGCCCGGTGATATCCACATTCAGCCCCACCAGTTCCTTCATCTTACCTGTCGATGACGTACCGGAATAGGAAGATAATTTTACGAATGAGATCTCACAAGGGATCGTGATTTCACGTATCAAGTCGGATGCGAACATGAACGAGCCGTTCAGTACGCTGATGAACAATGGATTCGTACCGGCCAAATCACGACTAATCTCTTTGGCCACACGCTTCACCTCACGTTGTATTTCTGCTTCCGGGATGAACCGTTTGAAACTTTTATCTTTCACTTTGATGATTTCCATAGTCACATTGATTTTATCTGCAAATTTAAGCTTTTTATTTTAAGTATAGAAGATTTAAGGGTCTCTCTTTTTATAAAATCACTATCTTTGTGCAAAGAAATATCCCAACCATGAAGATATTAAGCAGTATACAGCTAAAAGAACTGGACCAATATACCATCGACAACGAGCCCATCGAGTCCATCGACTTGATGGAAAGAGCAGCCGAGCAACTCGTCGCTGCCATTACTCGCCGCTGGGACACGTCCTTTGTCGTAAAGGTCTTTGCCGGACCGGGCAACAATGGCGGTGACGCCTTGGCCGTGGCTCGTATGCTTTCCAACAAAGGATATGGTGTGGAAGTCTTTCTGTTCAATACCGGTGGACAACTCAGCGAGGAGTGCCATACCAACTTGCAACGGTTGAAGGAATGTGGTCATGTGTACTTCACCGAGATTACCACCTCGTTTACTCCACCCACGTTGACCGCCAACGACCTTGTCGTGGATGGTTTGTTCGGCAGCGGACTGAACCGTCCGTTGGGTGGCGGCTTTGCAGCTGTCATCAAATACATCAACGCCTCTCCTTCTCCGGTGGTATCAATCGACATTCCTTCCGGGTTGATGGGTGAAGACAATACATTCAATAACCGACAACACATTATCCATGCCGATGTGACACTGAGCATCCAACTGCCAAAGTTAGCCTTCCTCTTCCCTGAAAACGAAGAGATTGTCGGGGAGTGGGAACTGCTGGATATCGGACTACAGCAATCGTTTATCGACAACGCTGAAAGCCCGTATCACATCATGGAGCATACAGATATCCAACGTCTATTAAAGAAGCGGAAAGCCTTTGCACACAAAGGTACGTTCGGGCATGGACTGCTCATCGCGGGGAAATATGGCATGGCAGGTGCGTCTATCATGGCCTCGAAGGCTTGCATCAGATCAGGCATCGGCTTGCTGACTGTCCATGTGCCGATAAACAATCACAACCTCTTGCAACTATCAGTGCCGGAGGCTATCACACATACGGATGTCGATCAACAAATCTTTGCTGTTCCTGAGGACACCGACAACTATCAGGCGGTGGCTATCGGTCCGGGCATCGGTCAGGAAGAAGATACGGCACTGGCACTCAAAGAGCAACTCCAACAGACCTCTCTCCCGATGATTCTGGATGCAGATGCACTCAACATCCTAAGCTCACATCGAAACTGGCTGTCGCTACTGACAAAAGGTGCCATCCTCACTCCTCATATCGGTGAGCTGGAACGGCTCGTTGGCAAATGTACCGACTCCTTCGAACGCTTACGTAAGGCAAAGGAGCTGGCTGTCTCACTCTGTTGTTATATCATCGTGAAAGGACATTACTCGACCATCGTCACACCCGACGGTCGGTTCTTCTTCAATCCGACAGGCAACGCCGGGATGGCTACAGCAGGAAGCGGCGATGTGCTCACAGGCATCCTTCTTGCTTTAGCAGCACAGGGATACAGTGCGGAGGACACCTGCAAGCTGGGCGTATATGTGCATGGATTGGCAGGCGACCTTGCGGCTGTCGACAAGGGTGAGATCGGCATGACGGCAAGCGATATGATTGAAGCACTCCCGTACGCATGGAAGAAATTGGCAGAACATGAAAGATAATTTTAAAAGAATAACTATCTTTGCTTCATTAGCAAAGCAAAGTCTCAGAAAGATGAAGAAAGTTTTATTAATTGCAGCTTTATTCGTAACATCATTCGGTTACGCTCAAGACATAACTCCGTTCACCCCCAATAGTCTGAACGACGGCGTGGTATATTATCTACCAAAGACAGCCATTGACATTGAGGTGACAGCTACCAAGATAACCTATGCTCCCGGCGACCTGTGCCAGTACGCCAGTCGGTATCTCCGTCTGAACAACGTATCCGCTCAGGCCGATGTACATTGGGAGATAAAAGAGGTTAAAGTTAGTTCGGCTGGTATCCCTGACCCTGACAATGCCTACATGGTCAAGGTAAAGGATAAAGATGTGGCTTCGAATGTTCAGCTTAGCAAGGATGGTATCGTCTTAGCCATCAATGCAAAAGTAGATATCGAGGATGAAACCGGCAAGAAAGCAACATCTCCGGCGACGAAGAAGTTGGATCCAAAGAAATATCTGACAGAAGAGATCTTGAGTACGACCTCTACGGCCAAGATGGCCGATTTGGTAGCCAAAGAGATCTACAGCATCCGCGAAAGTAAGAACAGCCTCATCAAAGGGCAAGCGGAATACATGCCAAAGGATGGTGCAGCGATGAAATTGATGCTGGACAACCTTGAGGAACAAGAGCAAGCCTTGACGCAGATGTTTGCAGGCACAACAACCCGTGAGGACCAGACGCTCCATTTCTATATCACTCCGGAGGATCAGATGAAGGATCAAATAGCCTTCCGTTTCTCCCGTCGCTTAGGCATTGTTAAAGCCGATGATCTCTCTGGTGCTCCTGTTTACATCTCCATGGAGAGTGTCGATCCGGTCCCGACACTCGATCCCAAAACTGCTGAAAAGAAGAAAAAGATGGAAGGTGTGATTTACAACATTCCAGGAAAAGCAAGAGTCACCGTCAGAAGTGTGGAGAAACAATACTTCAAAGGTGAGTTACCTGTCACCCAATTTGGCACAACCGAAGTTCTCGTGAACGATTTATTCAAGAACAAGGTAAACACCCGTGTTATCTTCCACCCTCAAACGGGAGCTATCCAGAAAATTGATAAAGACTGAAACAGTTGAGGGCCTTGACAAGCTAGACCCCTACAGAGGATGAACACTCAAAACAGACGATAGCCCTGTAGGGGATGACCTCGTGTCGTCCCGCACAAAAAAGACATATATTTAGTATAACATCTTTATTTTACGATTTATATCATCTGGCTCAGAACAACAAAGTGGATTAATTCGGTCGTAATACCATCGTTCTGGATTATGAAAAATATAATCACGAATATAATTGAAGACCCGGTCACACCGGATAATGTGCTCATAGTACCCTCTCTGCCATAGTCTCTGATCTAAGGCAGGCCAAGAATGCTCCTTGACACCTTGTATATATAACACCGAAGTTTTACTTTTAAACATTCTTATTAAATCAGGTAAATAAATATTATCAGAAAGCAAACGGATAATACAATGGAAATGGTTAGGCATAACCACATAATCTAAGCAATCAACTTCATCGTTTTCTCTTTCAAGACCTAAGTAACAGGATTCTATCATACGACCTATATCATTAAGAATTAAATCATCATTCTTGAATTTGCCAAATCGAGAAATACGTCCTTGCGTAACAATTGTAACAAAATAATCTCCATGGAGAGAATAATCATAGTTCATGAGTCTCATTCGTTTACGTCTAGGATAAGTCTTGTCTATCATTGTTTTAACGTTTTATGTGCAAATATATGAATTTCCGGATTATTTTACACAGAAAAAATAAAGATTCAGCGGGCCTAGACAAGCTAGCCCCCTACGGGGATGAACATTCAAAGCAGACAATAATGCTATAGGGGACGACCTCGTGTCGTACCGCAAACAATAAAAGGGCCTAGACAAGCTAGGCCCTACGGGGATGAACATTCAAGGCAGACGATAATGCTGTAGGGGACGACCTCGTGTCGTACCACAAACACTAAAAGGGCCTAGACAAGCTAGGCCCCTACAGAGGATGAACATTCAAAACAGACGATAATTCTGTAGGGGACGACCTTGTGTCGTCCCACAAACATAAAATACCTAGACAAGCTAGACCCCTACAGAGGATGAACACTCATAGCAGACGATAATGCTGTAGGGGACGACCTCGTGTCGTACCGCAAACATAAAATACCTAGACAAGCTAGGCCCTACGGGGATGAACATTCAAGGCAGACGATAATGCTGTAGGGGACGACCTCGTGTCGTACCGCAAACACTAAAAGGGCCTAGACAAGCTAGGCCCCTACGGGGATGAACACTCATAGCAGACGATAATGCTATAGGGGACGACCTTGTGTCGTACCGCAAACACTAAAAGGGCCTAGACAAGCTAGACCCCTACAGAGGATGAACATTCAAAACAGACGATAATGCTGTAGGGGACGACCTCGTGTCGTCCCACAAACATTAAAAGGGCCTAGACAAGCTAGACCCTTTTAACATATAACTAAATATATCCTTTATTTCTGAATATTCGGCAATTCCAGACCGTAGCCTTTCTTCTTGTCGACAGCCTTGAGGACGAAACCTAAGATCAAGGCAGCAACACCTAAGGATGCCAACATAACCAGCGGAGCAGTATAATCGTACGACACAGCTGCTTCCTCTGCCGTAATCACACCATTCTGCAAGTCGGCTACTAACTGAGGATTGGTCTTGTCCAAAATCTTACCAATCAACAACGGGAATAACCAAAGGCCGATGTTCTGGATCCAGAAGATCATGGCATATGCACTACCGATGATCTTTGCATCAACCAGTTTCGGTACACTTGGCCACAAAGATGCAGGAACCAATGAGAAAGAAGCGCCCAACACCAAGATGGTCAGGTAAGCGATGAAGATACCACCGACAGCATTACCCTTGAATGCTGGGAGGACAAACGCAAACGTAAGGTGACAGGCAATCAGCAGCAAAGAGCCGAGGATCAACATTGTCGCAGCCTTCCCCTTATGGTCGACATAATTGCCAAGGATTGGAGTAATGCCAACAGCCAACAGAGGGAATACAGCAAAGACAGTCTCGGCACTCTGACGCATATAGCCCATATAGCAGAATACAACCAATGCTACAACAGCAAGCATCAGCAAGCCATACTTCATACTCTTCTTCTTCGAGAAATTGCTGGCAAAGGCAGCAGCAGCAACCACCAACATGATGATGTATTGGATAACGGTTACGGTATTGCCTGCCCAGAACGAGTTCGGATCGACATCCGTGAAAGTCAGGTTACACTGCAACATGTTTACCGCATATTTCTGGAACGGGAAGATGGCACTATAGTACAACACACAAAGGAGGGCTACCAACCAGAAACCACTGCTCGTCAAGATCTTGCCGAGGTCGGATATCTTGAACGGATCGTCTTTCTCCTCTGCCTCACCGGTCTGAGCATCCAACTTCTTATCCATGAAGAAGTAAACGCAGAACATGATTAATGCAATCAACAACAAGATGACACCGAAGGCAACCGAACGAGATATATCAATGTGACCGCCAAACTTCGCAATCACCGGAGAGAAAATCATACAGGTTGCTACACCCAGACGAGCCAACGCCATCTCTGAGCCCATGGCCAACGCCATCTCACGACCCTTGAACCACTTAACAATACCACGTGAAACCGTGATACCCGCCATCTCGACGCCACAACCGAAGATCATAAAGCCGACAGCTGCAAACTTAGCCGAAGAAGGCATTCCTTTATAGAACGGAGAGATACCCAACTCATCAAAGCCAGGGATATAATTCAGATTATTGGTGAACCAAGTGTCTAAAGCACTACCCTGAAATCCTTCTGTCACAGCATACCAGTTGATGGTAGCACCGATCAACATCACAGCGCCTGAAAGAACGGCTGTGAAGCGAACGCCCATCTTGTCGAGGATGATTCCTGCGAAGATGAGGAAGAAAACAAATACATTCAAGAAAGTCTCGGAGCCCTGCATCGTACCAAATGCGGTCGAATCCCATCCACGGGTCGACTGCATCAGGTCCTTTATCGGAGAAAGGATATCCATGAAGATGTACGAACAGAACATGGCACCCGCCAAAAAGAGCAAGACAGTCCAACGGACAGCTGCTGAATCTCTCAACGTTTTAACTTGTTCATTCATGATATTTAATTTTTATAATGATAATATTCTTACAAAGAATAAAGTTTGAGCAAAGATACAAATATTTGCGAAGAACGGCACAATTAAAGAAAAAAAGTCTATCTTTGTATCACGAATAACAACAAGTATAAAACGTACAGTTATGAAAAAAAGCAAAATGTCATTGGTATGCTTTCTGCTAAGCGGAAGCATCCTATTTTCTTCTTGTATCGGTTCTTTCGGCTTGTTCAACAACTTGAAAGACTGGAATCAGGGTATTGGTAACAAATTTGTCAACGAACTGGTATTCCTGGCATTCAACATCATCCCTATCTACGGCGTTGCTTACCTGGCCGACGTTCTGGTATTGAACTCCATCGAGTTCTGGACTGGCAACAATCCAGTTGCTCAGGCTGGTGAAGTAAAGGAAGTACGTGGTGAGGATGGTATCATGTACACCGTTACAACAACCGAGAATGGTTACAACATTGCTAAGGAAGGTGAGACTGCATCACTCGACTTGGTTTACAATGCTGAGAATAATTCTTGGAATGCTGTTTCAGGCAATGAAAGCTATGAGTTGATTACTTTCAACGAAGATGGCACAGCAACCATGAACTTGCAGAATGGTGAAAAGATGACCATCGTGCCAAATGCTCAAGGCGTGGCCGCTGCAAGAGTTGCCACCACAGGTTCTGCTTTCTAACACAACAGAGCATAAATGAAAATAGGCTGTCTCCTTTCGGAAACAGCCTATTCTTTTTTACGAAGATGATTAGTCGAGGTTAGCCAACTTATTGTCTGAACCAAGAACATTCAAAATCTTATGCTTGTACATCTTTGTCATCTCGTCACGAGCAGGACCGCAGTACTTACGTGGGTCGAACTCACCCGGTTTCTCTGTGAAGACCTTACGAACAGCAGCAGTGAAAGCCAAACGAGAGTCAGAGTCGATGTTAATCTTACATACAGCACTTGCAGCAGCCTTACGCAACTGCTCTTCTGGAATACCTACTGCATCAGGCAACTTACCACCGTTAGCATTGATAATGTCAACATATTCCTGAGGAACAGAAGATGATCCGTGCAATACGATTGGGAATCCTGGCAACTTCACCATGATCTCGTCCAAAACATCGAATGCCAATGGAGGAGGAACCAAGCGACCAGTCTTCGGGTCACGTGTACACTGCTCTGGTTTGAACTTGTAAGCACCGTGAGAAGTACCGATTGAGATAGCCAAACTGTCAACACCTGTCTTGCTTACGAAATCTTGAACTTCTTCTGGTTTTGTATAATGAGACTCTTCTGCAGAAACCTCATCCTCAACACCAGCCAAAACGCCCAACTCACCTTCAACAGTTACATCAAACTGATGAGCATACTCAACAACCTTCTTTGTCAAAGCAACGTTCTCGTCGTAAGGAAGAGCAGAACCATCGATCATCACTGATGAGAAGCCCATGTCTACACAACTCTTGCACAATTCGAAAGAATCACCGTGATCGAGGTGAAGAACGATTTCAGGATGCTTGCAACCCATTGACTTAGCGAACTCAACAGCACCTTGAGCCATGTATTCCAACAAGATAGGGTTTGCATAGTTACGAGCACCCTTAGAAACCTGAAGGATAACCGGTGACTTCAACTCAGAAGAAGCTGTGATGATAGCTTGCAACTGTTCCATGTTGTTGAAATTGAATGCAGGGATTGCATAACCACCCTTGATTGCTTTAGCAAACATCTCTCTGGTGTTTACCAAACCTAAACTTTTGTAATTCATTGTACTTTATTTATATTGTTAGAAATAATTTCCCTTTTCGACCGCAAAATTATAAAATAATGTAATAAAAATGACACATCCCAAACGTTTTTCCCTATTAATTAACTTAATTTCATATACATCAAAACATAAGTACGTTTAAACGCTCTCATAACGATGTCTTTATAGCATCCCCAACAACTCTTGAAGTTCCTGGCATTTCCAAACTCTCCAATAATTTCCAAACGCAAAAACGCCCAAAGCCCTGAAATTAAAAAACATCCTTCACATTCACACATTTTATAATCTGTTTATTATCAATTCTTTACCATGAAGAATTATGCGAAAATGTGAACCATCATGGTTCACCAGGCCGAGAATCCACATTTTACCCTGTGCAGCTTTTGTGATAAATATCATATTTTCTTCTGCCCGAGCAAAAGTTCGAACGAATTTAATGTTCGAGCGAATTTGTAATTCGCTCGGAATGGAGTATGCAGATTTATAACCTACAAGGCAAATGCGGCTCTTCGATCTGCATCGAATAACAAATTCAATGGGACTTGAAACTCTTGATGATTTGCTCAAAACTCTTGATGGTTTTCCAAAAATTCACGATGATTTTCCAAAAAATCACGACGATTTTCCAAAAAATCACGACGATTTCCCCAAAAAACACGATATTTGGGATTAGCAGGCGATGAGGTAGCGTTTCTGCATCAATAAACTATATACATTCCAGTCCTCGGGGATTTGTAATCCCCGAGGTAATAACAGCGGATTTACAATCCGCGCGGGTTGCAAACCCGCAATCAAACACCCTTTGGATTCGGAAATCCATAGGGACAAAACGCTTACACAATCTAAAACCAAAAACAATCCTTCACACCTTCACAAAAGAGAAGACACTATGAATCAGTCACTTAATTGTTAATAATTGTATAAATGTGAAGGTAATACCTTCACAAGAGCTAATTTTATGGAAGAAAACACATTTTTATTTACCTAAATACGAATAGGAGAATAGAAAAAAGAATCATTCCTGGCCACTGAAAACAAAGAAAAAATAAAAAAATCACGAAATTTATTTCTCTATTCAAAGAAAAGCGCTAACTTTGCACACCAAATCCATTGCACGTTTTGTTACCAGACAATCAACGAAGGAAAATAACAATAAAAAATAAGATAAAATGAAAAAAGATCTTCATCCGTCAAACTATCGTCCTGTAGTATTCAAGGATATGAGTAATGGCGATATGTTCCTGTCTCGCTCTACTTGCAAGACAAACGAAACAATTGAGTTCGAAGGCGAAACTTATCCATTGGTTAAGCTGGAAATCTCCAACACTTCTCACCCGTTCTTCACAGGTAAGGCTACGTTGGTTGACACCGCTGGTCGTGTTGATAAGTTCATGAGCCGTTACGGTAATCGTTTCAAAAAGTAATTGAATGAACCACTCAATATGAAGGGCTGCTTCGGTTGAAGCAGCCCTTCATATTAATTCTGAAATCTCCCTTCTCCCCACTGATACACAATTGGTTCCTTGCGAAGATATAGTTCCAATTTCTCTCGATCTTCTTTCGATAAATATTCAGGTGTTGTATAGATAAATGTCAATGTGGATGCTTCAGACGAAAGATTTGCTTTCATCAAATACATATCCGCCGCTTTGCGGACAGTCGCGTAAGATTCTTCATTAGTATTTAAATAGTAGAAACGATCCACTTCGGGAAGCGTGATGAAGTTTTTCGACGGAAGCTGCTTCCATTGTGTATCATAGAAAGTGATCTCACTGTCGCAAACGGGACCACATACCGTATGAACCATACACACCACCTTGACTGAATCGTTCATCGGAAGGAGCTTCATCTCCACCGAGCTTTGGGATGTCAATTGCAGTTCGAGGTAATCCTTCGTGAGAACTTTCAGTTCGGAGGTTTTATTGAAACGATTTTTTACCTCCGCTTTCATATTGCTGTCCAAAAAATCGATACAGTCCATCCGATTGGTCTTCGTCAATAAAGGAAGCACCGAGTCGGGCATGGCAACAAACAAAGAACGCAACTCCTGCGCCCGACCGCCAAGCCAGCAACACAAACACAAGATATATATAAGGTACAACCGTTTCATCATTTCTTAAAACAAGGTCCACGCCTCTTTCCGACGTTTGCAAGTTGCAATCAGGTAAATGCCCAGCAAGATCAGCGGGATGCTCAGCTGTTGTCCGATGTTGATTGCCATGCCGGTCTCCTCTGCCACCTGTGGGTTCTTCATAAACTCCAAGGCAAAGCGAGTACCAAAGAATATCAGCAAAGACACGCCGGTAATCAAACCCACATACTTCTGTGCATGGAACTTATGATACATCACCCACGCTACAACACCAGCGACCAGGCAGTACAACATTTCATAAATCTGTGTCGGATGGCAAGGCAAACCTTCATAAAGCTGATGCCACTCCCGTGAACGGACGAACTCGAAGCCCCACGGCAAGGTAGTCGGGAAACCGAAAATCTCGGAGTTCATCAGGTTGCCGAGGCGAATGCAGAAGCAAAGAGCGGCTACGCCTGGTATCATCCGGTCGAAAAGCCACCACACATTTTTCTTCGTTACGACCTTTGAGAAGACAAACATCCCAAGGATTAACGAGAAAACGCCACCATGACTGGCCAGACCACCGTTCCAAATCTTCAGGATTTCACCAGGATGAGCACCGTAATAGTCCCATTCGTAGAACAGACAATGGCCCAGACGGGCTCCAACCACCGTAAAGATCAAGCTATAGATGAACAGTTTGTCTGCCCACTCTTCCGGATAATGTTCTTTCTTAAACAAACGCCCCACAATCTCATACGCCAGAAGGAAACCGACACCCCAAAGCAGACCATACCAACGGACCTCGTGGGAACCTATATGAAAGATAGCGGGATCGACATCCCAAACAATACTTGCCAACATGCTTTCAGCTCTTAAAATTCAGGTACAAAGAAAATAAAAAAATAGCTTCGACGGAAGAAAACCTACAAGAATAATTCTCCCGCCACTGAATGGACAATGGCGGGAGAATCTATCTTCTACTATTTTTATACTAAATGAGCTATCAAATCCTCACGTTCCCCGTAGAGCAAGTCGATGACGGGTACTTCGATCATGGTATAGCAACCAGGGCGCTGCTTCATGGCTGCACGTGCCACGCAAACAAGAACCTGACCTGTCAGAGCGGGATTATTGATCTTCATATCGAACTCGAAGAGTTGGTTCTGCGTCTTACCCGAAACGCCCTTGCGCACAAGGTTCACACCGTGACCTCTGTCCAAGAGTTCGTCCACGGAATCCACCTGAATAACGTGTGTCTCATCATGAGCGAAGTAATCATCGGCCTTGATGGCGGCGGCTACGTCCTCGAAACGATAAGGTTTTTCTATTTCCACATACACCATCCGGCGGTGAATGCCTGTTCCAACCGGAATCGTCATTGACAAAGCGGCCTTCACACCTTCAATTGCCTTAACGGCAACGGTATGTCCCATGCTCATTCCCGGACCGAAGTTGGTATAAGTGATACCTTTCGGTGCTATGGCCTGCAGCAAGGAACGGACAATAGAGTCACTGCCCGGATCCCAACCGGCAGAGATGATGGAAACCGTTCCATATTTCTTTGCCACCTCATCCAAAGAACGACGCAGTGCAGGAATCTGTGTGTGAATATCGAAACTATCGACCGTGTGAATGCCTAATGCCAGAATCTCTTTCGCATATTCCTCCACTTTGCGTGTTGGTGTTGCCAATATTGCCACATCTACATCCTTCAATTCCTTAATATCTTTGACAACCTCGTATGCTGATAGTTCCAAAGGCTTGTTCTCAGCACCTTGACGACGGACAATACCCGCAATCTCAAAGTCGGGTGCCACTTCTAAAGCCTCAACCACATACTTACCAATATTACCGTAACCAACGACAGCTGCTCTAATTTTGCTCATAATTTATTCTTTTAGTTGACTTAATTACATTATTTTGGCACAAAAATAAACATTTTGATTTATTCTACACAACAATCCGACTTAATAATATTAAAAATGCCGTACTTTGTAGCAGAAGAGGGAAAAATCGTTATCTTTGCATCGATACAAAGAGGATTGTTATGATAGAGTATATTAGAGGTGAACTGGCAGAGGCCACGCCAACGATGGCGGTTGTCGATTGCAACGGAGTAGGATATGGTATCAACATCTCGCTGAACACTTACTCGGCGATCTCGAAGTTGAAAGAAGTGAAACTGTATATCTATGAGGCGATTCGTGAAGATGCATACGTCCTCTTTGGTTTCTCGACAACCTTGGAACGAGAACTGTTTCTGCAACTTATCTCCGTGCCGGGAATTGGAGGAGCTTCAGCTCGGATGATCCTCTCAGCCCTATCACCGAAGGAACTTTGTACGATTATCGCTCAAGAGGATGTCAAGTTGTTGAAGATGGTAAAGGGAATCGGCTTGAAGACGGCACAGCGCATCATTGTCGATTTAAAGGACAAAGTTGCTGCCTTAGGATTCGACGCCGGATCTGAAGAGAAGGTTGTCCTCCCTTCAGCTTCGAAAGAGATTCACGACGAGGCTATCGCTGCCTTGACCATGTTAGGCTTTGCGACAGCACCTTCTGCAAAAGTAGTTAATGCTATTCTGAAGGAAGACGCTACTTTGTCGGTCGAGAAAGTCATCAAGTTGGCACTCAAGCGACTTTAGTCGGCACTTTCCTGCATTTAACGGCATAAAAGGGGCTTTCATATGAAGTGAACCCCGAAAGTTAGACAAAATACTTTCGGGGTTCACTTCACTTTAAGGAAACTCCTTATTTGTATTTATAACCTGAAAGATAGATCTTAAAATAAACCCAAATTCACCAGGTTTGCTTTTATCCGAAAACTCTAAATCATATTCTCTAACGCCATGTTCTTTTAATGCTGAAACAACATTAAATAAAGGTTTCTCAATTTCAGGATAATTATCTAATACATTTTTTGGAAGACGAATACTGTAAAATAAAACTTTCCCATTTGAATCATAATTGAATGTGACATGAGTCTTACTTATACTTGCCATCATTTCATCATCTATCGTTGGAAATTCTTTTTTTACTATTTGAGCGATATACTTAAATAGTTCTTTCCATTTTGAAATGTTACCATATCTGTCCAAAGGGAATGGCCGTTCCACATTCCCTTTTTCATATAAGTATATAGACTTAGAGTCTAACTTTGAGCTATAGTCATAACAAGTAAAATACTTTGTATCATATGATTTAGGGATCTGTCCATAAGATACTAAACAAAATGATAAAATAAATAGAAAACTTAATAATACTTTTTTCATAATTCTAAACTTTAAATTATTAATAATTTGGAGAAGGAGGTTGTGGAGGTCTTATTCTTCCAAAGAAAGCTCTTAATAATTCTGGTTGAATACTTGAATTATAAGTTCCACTATACCCTTGCCATTGATTACATAAAGTTTCGTAAATCAAAAAATCAGACGCATTAATATATCCCCTTTCCCCCACTTCTGTAATCCAAGTATCATAATCATCCCCAAAAACAGGAGATAAATCAGTCATAGGTGTAACATAATTTAAAGGGAAAGAATAACCATCATACCAAAAAGCTATAGCTTTCACCACATCAATAAACACTTTTGCTTCGAACTCATAGTTCTTATACGCAGCATTCATTGTGCTATGATAGTAACAATTATGCTGTACTGCATGAACCAACTCTTCTAACAAACTGTTCCAATTCACATCTGTATCATATCGAAATGTAATAGACACATCAGCTGTATTATAATATGCAGGACTCACAGATGTAGAGTCAGCTAAGAATTTAATACGGACATCATTATCCAATAACTTCTTATATAGCTTTTTATAATCTGGAATTGTTGTATCTTCATAAAACATTTCGATCACATGCTCCAACTTCGATTTTTGAAAAACATTCAAAGAAGAATCATAACGGTATATTTTAGTCAGATTGGGAAAACCAAATTGCCAATTATCCCCAATATAAAAACCATTTCCACCTCCACCTGAACCATAATCTGTCTGTGTACCATATTCAGGAAACCCACCTGCTATATACCAGCCAGGTCCCCCACCTCCCATATTCGGACTATAACTTTTGCAAGTTGTGCCTTTATAAACAGATACGCCCATAATATCAACATAAGCATCATAACAATATGTTATAATAACAGGGTATGAGCGAGTCACAGCTTCATCTCCTTGACCCGGGTTATCTTCGTTTTGCGAACAAGAAACACATAGGATGAGGAGCAAACAAAGATACGTCATTCGTTTTACATGTTGCATACATTTTTTCTTAAGGTTTACATCAAACAAGCATATACGCACGAGCGTGCTTAACGAAACAATAATTTGTTTCTTCAGAGAAGACATTTCAGTCTAGGTCCTACACTTCATGAAGTTCTTTTGTTGTTGCAATAATACAAAACGTAGAGTTCTTTTGCAAATTAAAATAACATTTTAACATCACAAAAAAACATTCAAAACCGAAGTTTTAGAAAAGTCATCAAGTTGGCACTCAAGCGTCTTTAGTCGACTGCGTTTTCCTGCATCTTCCGTTTGACGAATTCAATCTTTCGGTTGGCTTCCTTTTGCTCTTTCTTGATTTGCTCGATACCCGAAAGGATTCGTGCAAGATTACTCAACTCGACAAAGGCTTTTCGGTCACTCGCCTGCATAGCAGTACGATAAGTTTTATCGCCAATAAACTGAACCTGTACATTTTGGTCCTTGTGCTGTACAATGAAAGCAACGACTCCTCCATCCTCTCCCAGCTTATAATCAGCCTTTTCAATGGGGCGACCCAAATCTGTAGTTTCATAAATATCTTTTGAAGTAGGAGTGACGGCAGCATCTTCTCCTACGCTCACCTTAACAGCGGTATGATGAATATTACCACCCGCGCAATAGATGGAGGTCATAGTCATTTCACCTTGCTCACTCACCTGAGCACGGAGGAAAGTGCGACCAATATTCTTCTCGACGGTCTGTGTCGGATAGAAATAGTTCCCGACTTCTTGATAAGCCGTATCTTTTTCTAAAACGAAATATGACTTGATAGAATCGAACTGCGCCACCTTTATCGTCATCATGCTATCCAGATAGGCCAAGGTTTTCTCCTGTTCCTTCAAATCCACCTGTTGCATCAGTTTGATACCTTTCTTCCGAACTTCAAAAGCCTTCGGATAAAGCACCTTGATACTGTCGATCTGCAGTTTTGCTTCACTATACTGCCCACTTTCAAAGGAACGTTGAGCCTTTTCCAACAATTGTTCCGCCTTTTTAACTCCATTATCACCACATGACAATAGTCCGATGCAGACTATCAAGCAAAGTATTTCTATCTTTTTCATTTTATGATCGTTTTTCATCAGGACAAAAATACAATTTAATTCCTGATAAGACGAAAATGAAGAATAAAAATCGTAATTTTGCACCACTTTAGAGATTATGATACTAAAAGAGCATTTCAAAGATAAGATATTCCAACAGATTTCTGAGACCGCCGACGAACTCGGCATGGAATGTTATGTCGTTGGTGGATATGTTCGAGATATTTTCTTGGACCGTCCATCTACCGATATTGACGTTGTCGTTGTGGGTAGCGGAATCGAGATAGCAAAAGCCTTGGCCGAGCGACTGGGGAAGAGTGCCCATCTGGCCGTTTATAAGAATTTTGGAACAGCTCAAGTAAAGTATCATCAGACAGAAGTGGAGTTTGTTGGAGCACGTAAGGAATCGTATAGCCACGACAGTCGAAAGCCGATTGTTGAAGACGGAACGCTGGAGGATGATCAAAACCGACGCGACTTCACGATCAACGCCTTGGCCGTTTGCTTGAACAAGAACCGTTTCGGCGAATTAGTCGATCCCTTCCAAGGTTTGGACGATCTGAAAGAACGGATTATCCGAACGCCACTGGATCCCGACATCACGTTCAGTGATGATCCACTCCGCATGATGCGTTGCATCCGTTTTGCAACACAACTCAACTTCTACATTGAGGACGAGACTTTTGAAGCACTGACACGCAACAAGGAACGTATCCAGATTATTTCCAAGGAGCGAATCGCTGATGAGCTGAATAAGATTATCCTGTCACCGACACCTTCAAAAGGCTTTATCGACCTCGACCGATGCGGCTTGCTGGAACTCATCTTCCCTGAACTGGTGGCTTTGCAAGGCGTTGAGAAGAAAAACGGACGGGCACATAAGGACAATTTCTACCACACCTTGGAAGTATTGGACAATGTATCCCTGCACTCCAATAACCTTTGGCTCCGCTGGGCAGCATTGTTGCACGACATTGCCAAGCCAAAAACCAAACGATGGGACCCCATCGTAGGTTGGACCTTCCACAACCATAACTTTGTTGGGGAAAAAATGATTCCGGAAATCTTCCGAAAGATGAAACTCCCCATGAACGAGAAGATGAAGTATGTGCAAAAGCTGGTCGGACTACACATGCGCCCCATCGTAATTGCCGACGACGAGGTGACAGATTCCGCTGTTCGCCGTCTGCTCTTCGAAGCAGGAGATGATATCGACGACCTCATGACACTTTGTGAGGCCGATATCACGTCGAAGAATGAAGTACGCAAGCAACGTTTCCTCGATAATTTCAAATTGGTACGCCAAAAACTGAAAGATATTGAAGAGAAAGACCGCATCCGGAATTTCCAACCACCTGTCGACGGTGAAGAAATCATGCGAATATTCGGACTTCAACCTTGCCGTGAGGTCGGCGATTTGAAAGGTGCCATCAAAGAAGCAATCCTTGATGGAAAAATACCGAACGAGCATGACGCTGCTTTCACCTTTATGATGGAGAAAGCAAAAGCAATAGGACTCGCTCCCATTGAAAGCAAAAACTAAGATTTAATTGATTTATGTCAATAAAATATCTTTTATACTAAAATTTTGTCTCCTAATATTTGCACATAACAGAAAAAGTGTTACCTTTGTACCAGAATAATCAAGCAAATAGTTAGAAAGGTTGTTTTTCAATAGGCATTAAGTGAGAAAATATTAAGAGAGAGAACACAACAAAACGAGATGAAAAAAAACAGAACCCCCGTATTGGGGTTCTGTAGCGATGAGCGGAGAAACCGCTCTTTTTTATTTTATGGAGAATGGAACTTATTCTTTCTCCAATTCTTCGATCTGATTCAAAACCTCGGAAGCTCTGCGCTGCATCTTGCTATACATGTGGTATCCAATCAAGCCACCAATCAACGCACCGATTAACAGTGAAATGGCATGCCACATAAAGAATTCAGGATCATACTTATAACTTAGTTCATATACTGCCCAAGGAATCCATACGATCATGGCTGGAATACCATAATAAAGCAAAGTTTTACGTTTCTGCTGCTTCATCTCGATAACCTTCTTCTTCACATCTATAAGATCTTGACTCATCAAGTCGTCCGATTTCACCTTATTCGTGATGAAACTAAGTGTAACGGATACGGCAAGAATCAGGACTGTGAATAAGAAGAACCAGCCTGAGCAATTCCCACTTGCGTAGATAACAAAGAACATGAGAATGGCTACTATCGACAGATACAAATCGGTCCATGCCAGATTATTGACTTTACGTATTTTTGCCGACATCGCATTCTTCAGAAGTTTCTCATTCACGATGTTCTCACGTTCCAATTTCTTGTTCAACAAAGCAATTTGCTCCTTCAGTTGTTCCAAATCAAATGTATTCTTTTCCATCTCTGTAGTTTTTAATTGTCCGACATCTGTTTTAACTCTTCTTTTATCCGGTAAAGACGAACTCCAACATTCTTTGAAGTGATACCGACCACTGCTCCAATCTCGTCATAACTCATATTCTCCAACCAGAGCAATACGATTGCACGATCAAAAGGTTTCAACTTGTTTATCCGTCGATAGAGCATCCGGATCTGTTTGCTGTCCTCATCATTATCTTTGAACAGGTTGACGTTCATATCCAACTCAACATTCGATCTCCGTTTCTTTTTCCGGTCTTGAGAGATACAGGTGTTCAGGCTGACCCTGTAAATCCAAGTCCGTATGTCACTTCTTCCCTCGAATGAATCGAATCCTTTCCAAAGATTGATCAGCACCTCTTGAAACAAATCGTTCACCTCGTCTTCATCCTGTGAGAACATATAGCATACGGTATAAATCGTATTCTTATGTTCCCTTACCTTTTGCGCAAATGCAGAGTCTAATGTTTTCATTTCATCTTTCGTTTTTACCTTTAGACGCAGGCGAACTACCAAAAACTACAGAGATTTCATACTTTTTTAAAAAGAATGTAACCAAGCACGTAACTCTTCCAACATCTGAGTGTGGTACTTGAAACTTGCATTGATTCCCCAGCCATGACCGCCGCTCGGATAAATGTGCATCGTAGCAGGTACCTTGTGTGCCTTCAATGCAGAGTAATAACGTGCAGAGTTTAAAGCTGGAACGGTGAGGTCATCATCTGAAAGCACGAGGAAAGCACGCGGAGTCTTCTCGGTTACTTGAAGATCATTGCTATATAAATCTAATAACTCTTGAGACGCATTCTCACCCAGCAAGTTAACAATGGAACCATTGTGGCGGATCGCAGGATCGGATGAGATAACCGGATAAAACAGGATTTGGAAAGCCGGCAAGACTTCGGGCTTAGCATGAGTTGCAACCGTCGATGCCAAATGACCGCCAGCCGAAAAGCCCATGATTCCAACACAATCTGGATTAATATTCCATTCAGCTGCATGTTCCTTGACAATACGTATTGCTTCGTAGGCGTCCGACTGAGGAACAAGATAGTTATTATGCGGCATCCGGTATTTCAAAACGATGGTTGCCACGTCCTCATTCAGGAAGAAGTCGGCCCATTGATAGCCTTCATGGTCCATTGCCAAATGAGAATATCCACCACCCGGACAAATAACAACGGCACGCATTGGCTTTGCCGTCTTCTGCTTTGGAAGAAATACTTTTATGCCTGGCTTAAAGTTCTGTTTTGAGTCGTCATACCCTTGCGATTCAATACCATTTGAGTTTGGCAAACCATTCTGCCATAAGTCAATTTCAATCGGCTTCACACCGATTGTCTGCCCCTTTGAACCAACAGAAAATGCACACAACAACGTTGTTAGCAAGCAAAATTTCATATACTTTTTCATAATTATATTGTGATTAATTCATTATCGCGATACACCACGCATTTCCTCTTCTTGTCCTTGATAGTTCTTCCGGACTTTTAAAATAATTTGATTACCTTCCGGCACTAGACTAATCTCAGTAGCAGAGATCCAGTCCACGTACTCTATTTTAAAGTTCAAGGTTTGCTTGCTCCAAGCATAGCAGCCTGCCATGTGGTACGGGCCTTCGATGGCTTTGAACTTCTGGCGAGCCGTCATGGAATAGAGCGGATAGCCTTCCACTTCATTGGTTATCCATTTCTTAAACCCTAACGAGAGATCATACGCCTTTCCATATTCATCCTTCACCGACAGGATCAATTCGTTCTTTTGTTGTTTGAAAGAAAGACTCTTCCAGCCAAACTCATTCTTATCAAGCGTATAGGTTTTTCCTTCCAACTGTTTCATCAACGACGAAGAGGCCTTTCCTTGCAAAGTAGGATAGCGATATGCTTTGATTTCCTTCAACAGACGAAGATAATCCTTCCCTGTTGTCAACTTTGCATCCTGAACTTTCGGAAGAATGAGTTCCCATACGAAACGTAACTGTGGAGACCAAGTACATTCCGTAATAGCAACGACCATGTCCGTCTCAGGAAGAACCAAGATGAACTGTCCAAGACGGCCGTCAGCTCTGAAAGATCCGTTTGGTGGACAACCCCACATTTGATAACCGTAATACGCCGTTCCCTCTTCGCTGGTAGCAATATGATTCGACATCATCTGTTTAACCCATTCTTCAGAAACCAGTTGTTTGCCATTCCACTTCCCTTTTTGCAAGAACAACTGCCCCATTTTTGCCAAAGACTCACATTGAATATGCAAGCCCCAGCCGCCAACATTGTATCCTTCCGGACTTTCCTCCCAGCTTACGTCAGTGATATGCATGTCGTTGAAGAGTTTTTCCTTCAGATAATCCAATGTCTTCATTCCTGTAACCCTCTGAATGATGGCAGATAGTAAATAAGTACACAAAGAATCATACTTGAACTTCTTTCCCGGCGTACTTACCGGCTTCGACAGATAAACTTTTATCCAATCATCGTTCTCTGCACGAATCGTTCCATCAGGATTGACACCAGATGCCATGATCAAAAGGTCATGAATCGTCATTGCAGCCAACTCTGGAGAGATTTCCTCTGGGAGTAACTCTGGAAAGAATGTCGCCACACGGTCGGTCACACGCAACCTGTTTTCATCAACCGCAATACCAATAGCTGTACTGACAAATGTTTTCGAACAAGAATACATCGTGTGTCGGTATTCCGCCTTGTAAGGTTCCGGGTAAAGTTCTGCCACAACCTTACCATGACGGAGTATCATCACGCTGTGAATGTCGGAATGAGGATAGGAAGTCAGCGAATCCAAAAACAAACTGATAGCCGAGGAAGGAATACCTTCTGCTTCGGGCGTAGAACGAGGAAGCTCATGAACTTGAGCCCATGCCGTGCTGCTAAAGAAGAGCAGACCAATAAAGAATTGAATGATATGTCTCATAATCGTTGTTTATAATACAACAAAGTTAATACTTTTTCAATAAGTTCATTCCATTTCCGAGTCAAATATGAATTCCATACGTATGCTTTATCTCATCCATGACGAATGTGCTCTCGATGGACCCCAAACTCTCAATCGTTCCTAATTTATGAATAAGGAATTCCTGATAGTACTTCATATTGGGTGCGTGGACTTTCAGCAGATAATCGAAATTACCCGAGGTGTTATAACATTCGGTCACCTCAGGTATCTCCTTGATGCGTTCCACAAAATCTAATGCAATTTCTTTGTTCATCCTACGCAATTTCACATTGCAAAAGACGACAAAGCCTTGATTCAACTTCTCTGCATCAAGAACAGCCATATATTTCTTGATATATCCGCCGCGCTCCAGGCGTTTTAGGCGCTCAAATACCGGTGTTGACGACAGACTGACTCGCGAAGCCAACTCCTTTGTCGTCAAACGAGCATTTTCCTGCAAAGTGCGCAGGATTTCTAAATCTATTCGGTCTAAAGTCTCCATAAGAATAATATTCTTTCGAACGTTGAATTATAAAAGTCAAATAGAATAAACTTATTATTATCCACTACAAAAATAGTTATATTTTCCAAATTATCAATAAGTCTTGCATGATATTTTCCACGAATCTACCTTTGTAGCAGAAAAATAAATCTAAAAGAAAACATTATGGCAACAAAGAATTATCATTTTGAGACATTGCAAGTCCATGTAGGACAAAGTCAACCGGACCCCGCAACTGACGCAAGGGCAGTCCCCATTTATCAAACCACTTCGTATGTTTTCCGTAACTCCCAGCATGCAGCCGACCGTTTCGGACTGAGGGATGCAGGTAATATCTATGGTCGTTTGACCAATAGTACCCAAGGTGTCTTCGAAGAACGTATCGCCGCATTGGAAGGTGGTGTAGCCGGATTAGCCGTAGCGAGCGGTGCTGCCGCGATTACTTATGCTTTGCAAAACATTGCACGCAACGGCGACCATATTATTGCAGCCGATAACCTATACGGGGGTACATATAATCTGATCGAACACACGCTAACCACACAGGGAATCACCACCACCATCGTTAATCCGAGTGATTTTGAAGCAGTAGAGGAAGCGTTCCAACCAAACACAAAAGCAATTATCATAGAAACATTTGGCAATCCAAATGCCAGTGTGACCGACGTCGACAAGATTGCGGAGATTGCTCATCGCCATCACACCATCTTGATTGTCGATAACACTTTTGCAACACCTTATCTGTTCCGCCCTCTCGAGCATGGAGCTGATGTGGTTGTCGAATCTGCAACAAAATTCATCGGTGGGCATGGAAGTACCTTAGGAGGTGTCATCGTAGAGGCGGGACGATTCGACTGGAAAGCGAATGCCGACAAATATCCTTCTTTAGCGAAGCCCGATCCAAGCTATCACGGTGCTGTTTTTGCCGATGTTGCCGGTCCGTCTGCCTTTGTCACACGCATCCGCGCCGTCATTCTTCGCGATACCGGAGCTACCATCGCCCCCATTAGCGCATGGATCCTCTTGCAGAGCTTGGAGACATTATCCCTGCGTGTGGAACGGCATGTATACAATGCTTTGAAAGTCGTCGATTTCTTGGCTCATCATCCAAAGGTGGCAAAAGTCAATCACCCATCTTTGCCCGACCATCCCGACCACGCGCTCTATGAAAAACTATTCCCCAACGGAGCCGGATCCATTTTCACCTTCGAAGTAAAGGGCGGACAGAAAGAAGCATGGGCGTTCATCGACAACCTGAAGATATTCTCACTCTTAGCAAATGTGGCCGACGTGAAGAGTCTGGTCATCCATCCAGCTACCACCACCCATTCACAGTTAAGTCCTGAGGAATTAGAAGAACAAGGTATTTATGAAAATACCATTAGATTGAGCATTGGCACCGAGCATATTGACGATTTAATCGAAGATATCGAACAGGCGCTTGACAAGATTTGATCATGTTCTGAGAAATTAGGTTTGTCACATAGATGATAAAAGTTTGTCACACAGGTGAAAAAAGTTTATCACATGGGTGAAACAAGTTTGTCACCCTTGTGATAAGCCTAATTTATCAGGGTTTGATGATAAACAATCTTGAAAAATTGGCTGATTCAAGTTGGATAAAGGTGATTTTTGGTTTCGAACGAAAGTAATTTACAGGCATTTACTTGTTCTTTTACAAAAAAAACGTAATTTTGCAGGCCTAATTTACAATAAATGAGTCGGAATCAGAACAAACTTTGCGTCTTCGTACTTTTAATCCTGGCATGGTGTACCACTTTGTCAGCGCAGAAAGTCACCAGCGACAGTATCGTTATTGACTACTTTGAAGAATTGGGCGTACCGACGACTTACCATAATAAAGTTCACCTTTTAAAGAGTGGTCGAGAGAAGTTTGCCGATCTGTTTGAACACATCCGTCAAGCAAAGCATCATATTCATTTGGAATATTTCAACTTCCGTAACGACTCCATTGCCAGGGCAGTCTTTCATTTATTGGGGGAGAAAGCCAAAGAAGGAGTAGAGGTCAGAGCGATGTTTGACGCCTTCGGGAATATGTCGAACAACCGGCCCCTGAAGAGAGCGCATCTCGACACGATCAGAGCCAAGGGTATCGAAATAATAGAGTACGATCCGATTCGTTTCCCATGGATTAACCATGTTTTCCACCGGGATCATCGGAAGATTGTGGTGATAGATGGCAAAGTTGGCTATACCGGAGGTATGAATATTGCCGATTATTACATCAAGGGATTGCCAGAGATTGGGGAGTGGCGCGACATGCACGTCCGCATTGAAGGCGAGGCGGTTAGTTATTTACAAGATATTTTCCTGACCATCTGGAATGCTTCAACCGGCCAACAAGTCGAAGGCCCAGCTTATTTCCCCTTTATCTTCAATAAAAATTACGATCGGAGCAACCATGCCGGCGTAGCGATTGTTGACCGTGCCCCAAGAAAGACCAATAAAATCATGCGACAAGCATATATCCACTCACTGAATGCAGCCAAGAAAAAAGTACAGATTATCAATCCATACTTCGTTCCTACCGGCAGTATCAAGAGAGCGATCAAAAAAGCCTTGAAACGAGGAGTGGAAGTTGAAATCATGATTCCCGGGAAATCAGATATTCCTTTCACACCAGACGCATCCATGTATACCGTGAATAGCTTAAGGAAGAAAGGAGCAGAAGTATATATCTACAACAAAGGTTTCCATCATTCCAAAATCATGATGGTCGATAGCCTCTTCTGCACCGTAGGAAGTACGAACCTCAACAGCCGAAGCCTTCGTTTCGACTATGAAGTGAATGCCTTTATCTTTAACGAAGCTGCGACCGACGAACTCATCCAGATGTTTGAGGACGACAAGAAGTACTCTACTTTTTTGACACGTGAAGTATACATGAGGCAGAAACCCTGGAAGCGATTTGTAGAATGGTTTGCCCACCTATTCACTCCTGTTTTATAAAAAAAACAATTTTCCTCTTATTTACTGTAATATTTTTCTTATTTTTGTCAGTTATGTTATAAAGCATACCGACAGATACAATAAACGAGTGTTTTGACAATGAGTGTTATTGATTTAATCAAACATACGGATCGTACCGCCTTTTCTTTCGAGGTATTGCCTCCACTGAAAGGAACAGGTATCGAAAAGCTTTATGAGACCATCGACACCTTGCGAGAGTTCGATCCTAAATATATCAACATTACCACACACCGGAGTGAGTATGTCTACAAAGATTTGGGGAATGGGCTTTACGAGCGCAATCGAATCCGAAGACGTCCCGGAACTGTTGCGGTAGCGGCTGCACTACAGAATAAATATAACATAACAACTGTTCCACACATACTTTGCAGTGGGTTTACGCGCGAAGATACGGAGTACCAATTGTTGGATCTTCAATTCCTAGGAATCACAGACCTACTTGTTCTTCGTGGCGATAAGGCAAAAGACCAATCTGCATTTGTGCCGGAACCGGGAGGACATGCACACGCAATCGACTTAGAGAAACAGATCAACGATTTCAATCATGGATTGTTCGTCGACGGCTCACCAGTCAAGATCACCGGAACACCTTTCCGATACGGTGTAAGTTGCTATCCCGAGAAACACGAAGAGGCACCCAACATGGAACAGGACATTTATTGGCTGAAGAAGAAGATTGAGGCAGGAGCAGAATATGCTGTAACACAGATATTCTACGACAACCGAAAGTTCTTCCACTTTTTGGAACGCATTCGCAAGGAAGGAATCGACGTTCCTATCATCCCAGGCATTAAACCTTTTGGGAAGTTATCGCAGATAACCATGATACCTAAAACGTTTAAGATAGACTTACCCGAGGAATTGGCTGCTGAAGCCATCAAATGTAAGACGGATGAAGAAGCCAAACAATTAGGCATTGAATGGTGTATCTATCAGTGCAAAGAATTGATGAAATACAAAGTGCCGAGCATTCATTTCTACTCGATGGGTGCGGCCGACAGCATTAAGGAAGTGGCAAAAGCAATATATTGAACAATGTATTTTAAGGATGTAATTGGACAACAGAAAGTCAAAGAAAGACTGATTGGTGAGGCCAGAGAAGAACGGATTCCTCACGCACTCATGTTTTGCGGTCCCCAAGGTTCCGGAAAACTACCTTTGGCCATTGCTTATGCCCGTTTTATCTGCTGCGAGCACCCCACTGAGGATGATGCTTGCGGGACATGTCAGAGTTGCAAACTGTTCGATAAATACATCCACCCCGATGTTCATTTCGTCTTTCCCGTTATCAAGAAGAAGGGCGACCCTGTATCCAATGACTATATCAACGAATGGAGAGAACTCATTCAACGAACTCCTTACTTCAGCATTAACCACTGGATGGAAGCAATGAATGCAGCCAACCAACAGCCGATGATTTACGTCAAGGAAAGTGATGAGATTGTACGTAAACTGAGTTACAAGTCGATGTTAGGCGGATACAAGGTGGTTATCATGTGGTTACCCGAGAGAATGAACATCGAATGTAGCAACAAGTTACTGAAAGTACTGGAGGAGCCGCCTGTCAAAACAGTCTTTCTCATGGTTTCGGAAGATTCCTCAAACATTCTTCCGACCATCTTGAGCAGGACTCAACGAATGAATATTCCCAATCTGGAAGAAAAGGATATTGCAGAGACCCTATTAAAGCAGGGTCTTACCGAGGATGATGCCAACAGCATTGCACATTGTGCTGCTGGTAATTACCTGAACGCACTCGAGACAATCCACATGAGTCGGGACAACAAGTTGTTCTTTAACATGTTTGTCAAATTGATGCGATTAGCGTACATGAGAGACATCAAAGAGTTGAAAGGATGGAGTGAGAATATAGCCAGTGAAGGAAGAGAACAACAGAAAAATTTCCTGGCCTATTGCCAGCGAATGATTCGAGAGAACTTTATCTATAATTTCCATGAGATGGAAATGGTTTACCTCAACCCAGAGGAAAAACAGTTCTCGCAAAAGTTCGCTCCGTTTATCAATGAACGGAATATCATTGGAATCATGAATGAATTAAGTGAAGCAGAGCAACATATCGAAAGGAATGTCAATCCTAAAATGGTTTTCTTTGATTTTGTTTTGAAAATCATCATGTTGCTGAAACAACAATAAAGATCAAATGCATGTCTGATAATAATTTTAAACTTAGGAATGGTGGTGGTTGCTTGTGCTGCCATGGCTGTGGCCGACAAGACCGCCAATTAAATACGTACGATTGGCTGGCCGACATCCCAGGCAATAACGAAGACCAAGAAATGGTAGAGGTTCAATTCAAGAACACCCGAAAAGGTTATTTCCGCAACAGCAATCATCTGAAACTTGCGAAAGGCGACATTGTTGCTGTGGAAGCAAACCCAGGACACGACATCGGCGTGGTTACCCTGACGGGCAAACTTGTTCCTTTACAAATGCAAAAGGCAAACCTGAAGTCGGATGTTGAAATAAAACGAATCTATCGGAAAGCCAAACCGGTAGATATGGATAAATACAACGAGGCAAAGGCTAGAGAACATTCAACGATGATAGAGTCAAGACAGATTGCCAAGGACTTGAACTTGCAGATGAAGATTGGCGACGTGGAATATCAAGGCGATGGAAACAAAGCTATCTTCTACTATATCGCTGATGAGCGTGTCGATTTCCGACAACTCATCAAAGTTCTGGCTGAGGCTTTCCACGTACGCATCGAGATGAAACAGATCGGAGCACGTCAGGAAGCAGGACGAATCGGTGGTATCGGTCCCTGCGGTAGAGAACTTTGCTGCGCGACCTGGATGACCAATTTCATCTCTGTCTCAACAGGTGCTGCACGCATTCAAGATATCTCACTGAATCCACAGAAGTTGGCCGGACAATGTGCGAAGTTGAAATGCTGTTTGAACTATGAGATTGACTCATACGTCGAGTCACAGCGAAAGTTGCCAAGCAAAGAATTGGAATTGGAAACGACAAGCGGTACTTTCTATTTTGCCAAAGCAGATATCCTGAAAGGTGAGATTATGTATTCTTCGGATAAGAACATCCTTGCCAACACGGTAACAATTCCGGCAAAAAGAGCTTTTGAAATCATCAACATGAACAAACGAGGTGAGAAACCCGATAATCTTTTGTCTACCGATCACCAAAGGAACAATGCCAAGCCTATCGACTTGGTGGAACAAGAGAGCTTGACCCGCTTTGACAAGCACAAAAGTTCGAATAAGAAGAAAAAGAAAAAAGGGAATAACAAACCTCAGCCTCAAGCAGCTGCCAATGTTCCACAGGAGCCTAAGGCTGCTAATGCCAACGAGAATCGAAGACAAGAGAATAAAAAACCAAATAAGCAACACAACCGCCCTCAGCGGAAACAGAATAATCATGAGAAGCAAGGGAACAAACCGACACAGGAGGAAAAGAATCAGGCTTAGCCTCTTCATCCTTTGTGCCATACTTTTCCTTTCTTGCCAACAAGAAACAGCTTATTTTTCTTTCCAGCCCGTTCCTGTTACGGGTTGGACAAAGAAAGATACGCTCGTTTTCACTCTTCCTCCTACACTGGAATCAGGACAATATCGAATGGATATCGGCGTTCGTCATACAACACAATATGCTTATCGTGATCTCTGGCTGTACATACGCTTCAATCTGTGCGACTCCATCCGTCCGACAAATGATGAAAGAGTGCATCTCTTCCTTGCACAAGAAGATGGAAGATGGAATGGAACAGGCATCAGTGGTAATTATCAAAGCCTCATCGCCTATCCAAATATCCTAAATATCAAAATCAACGACAGCATCAACGAGATAAGGATTACTCATGCTATGCTGGACAATCCTCTCAAAGATATCAAGGATATCGGAATACGCCTACGAAAAAATCAATGAGTGCTTCTGCCTGCGTCGATCCGAAGGAAGATAAACAACAACAAAGTGAAGCCCCACAATGAAGAACCTCCATAACTGAAGAAAGGCAAGGGGATGCCTATAACAGGAGTTAACCCAAGGACCATACCAATATTAATAAAGAGATGAAAGAAGATAATGCTCATTACGGAGTAGCCATAAATTCGGGCAAAAGACATTGTCTGTCGCTCCGAAAGATGAATCAATCTCAATATCATCGCCATAAACAAGAGAAGCACGGCAGATGAACCGATAAATCCTTCCTCCTCGCCGACTGTACAAAAGATAAAGTCGGTATCTTGT
Source organism: uncultured Bacteroidales bacterium (assembly GCA_902779535.1). Taxonomy (GTDB): domain Bacteria; phylum Bacteroidota; class Bacteroidia; order Bacteroidales; family Bacteroidaceae; genus Phocaeicola. Next base: position 25,202 of record CACZBX010000003.1, on the reverse strand, counting down.
TCGGGTACATATTTCAACTTTGTCTGAGTTCCTTTCAAGAATCCTTTGCCTGTAAAGCCCCCTGAGCCAATGGCAATCTTACTTTGATTAACATTATACCCCGCTCCTGCCGGATCATCCTCCATACCCAGAACCACTTTGATTCGCACTTGTTGATGAGGTTCCAATACTTTTTCGAAGACATAATCAGCCGAGAAAAGGAAAGCAACCGATCCCAAGGTGAACAAACCTATCAAAAGATAAACCCAGGAACGATCCCATAAAGCCATGTAAAGATAAAAGACCAGCAAACCAAATAGATATACTAACTGGAAGTATACGATATCGAAAGGAATAACAAAGACGGAAAACAAAACAGCTAAAATCGTACTGCCTATGCCTATCCAGATGAGGTGCCATGCTGTCTCCTTCTGTTTCCCATAAATAAACATCAAGACAGGTGCTAATATAATTATCAACGACAACACGGAGAAAAGGCCGACGGATGTGATCTGGTCAGGCATCAAATCGGCACCAAACCGAATACCAATAATAAAGTAAACGACAGCACATATTCCGGTAAACAGAAAAGCCCCCGACATTCCCTCACGATACAACACGAAGAAAAAGGCCAGATAAACCAAGGCAGAACCAGTCTCACGTTGCATGACAATTAATAACATCGGAACCAATATGATTCCGACAGCAATACATGCATCCTTTAACTTCGACATGGAAAAACTGAAACGTCCGACATATTTAGCAAGAGCCAATGCTGTGGCAAACTTGGCGAACTCAGCAGGCTGCAGACTAACTGAGCCCAACTTAATCCATGAATAAGATCCTTTGGTGTTATCTGCAATAAAAGGCGTGACCAGTAGGATTACCAACATGACTCCATATAATAGATAAGCAAACATATCGTAAAGCTTATCATCAAGCATGAGTAATACGAAGCCCAAAACAAAGGAACAACCTATCCATACCAGTTGCTTCCCGGCTCTGGTCGCAAAACTGAAGAAGTCCATATCGCTATAGTCGTAACTGGCTCCACAAATGCTGAACCAACCAAAGATGACCAAAACCACATAAATGGCTATTGTCCACCAATCCACCGACTTAAACATACTACCGTTCGTGTAAGCCATAGTCTATCCTTCTGTTTTGGAATTCAGTTGCCACGTTCTCACTTGCTGGAGAAAGGCTTCCATTCAAATACTGTTCAATGATAAGAGAACCAATGGGTACTCCATAATGAGCGCCGAAGCCACCATTCTCAACATAGACAGCAACAGCAATCTTCGGATCGTTCATAGGAGCAAATCCCATAAAGGCAGAATGGTCCTTTCCTCTGTTTTGTGCCGTTCCCGTCTTTCCACAAACCTCAATGCCCGGAATATTTGCTCCTCTACATGTACCGCCTGTCACAGCAGCCCGCATACCCTTTACGACATAATCATAATACTCCGGATCGACTTTCGTATAACGTTTAGTCGTATATAAGGTATCCAAAGGTTCGCCATCAATTTTTCTAACTACATGAGGAGTGATGAAGTAACCGCGATTAGCAATGGTTGCGCTCAGATTCGCTATCTGAAGAGGCGTCGCCGTCACCTCTCCTTGTCCAATCTGTGCATTGGGAATCATTCCGCGTTTGTCTCCCGGAAGATCAACACCTATCGGGTATCCATAGCCCATAGAAACCATATAGTCTCTCCACGTTGACATGGCATTCTGTACCGTTCCGTACTTCTTTTTCGCACCAATCATGTGATATAGGCCCCAACAAAAATAGCCATTACAAGATGTAGCCAAGGCAGGTACCAAAGATAAAGGAGACGGATGCCCATGACAACCTACCCGCAGGCCAGCATAGACAAAGCCATGATAGCAAGGGTAGGCAGTAGTCTCTGGTGAGATAATTCCTTCTTGCATAAAAATCAAGGCTTGTGATGGCTTAAACGTAGAACCAGGAGGATATGTACCCATAATGGCACGGTTCAACAAAGGTTTCCACGGATCCTGAGCCAGCATCTTATGATTCTTACCACGTGGTCGGCCTACCATCAGGTGCGGATCATAAGTAGGAGAAGAAACCATACAAAGTATCTCACCCGTTTTCGGCTCTATTGCAACGATACTACCAATCTTTCCTTCCAATAACCTCTCACCAAGCATCTGTAAATTGATATCAATACTTAGCCGAAGGTTCTTTCCCGGTTGAGGAATTACATCATATTCACCATTTTTATAACGCCCTTGAATACGTCCACGAGCGTCCCGCAATAAAATTTCGACACCTTTCTCACCACGAAGCTGTTTCTCGTATGATCGCTCTACACCGATCTTTCCTATATTATCTCCTTGAACATAATAGTCGTCCTCTTCAATGTCCGCCTTCGACACTTCCCCAATATCACCCAGTACATGAGCTGCTGAATTATAATTATATTGACGGATTGTTCTTCGTTGTATATAGAAGCCAGGGAATTTAAACAGTTTTTCCTGAAAGACACCACACTCCTCGGCCGATAATTGAGTCATAAAGACCTGTGGCGTATAAGGAGAATAACCCGGATTCATTCTCTTATCCTTCATGTCCCTCATCCTTTTCAGGAAATAATCACGGGAAATCTTCAGCGTCTTACAGAAATCAAGCGTATCCAATTGTGTAACTTCCTTCATGACCACCGTCACATTGTATGCAGGCTGATTATACACCAACAGGTTATCGTTTCGATCGAAGATAATGCCACGGCTTGGGTTCTGTGTCTGACGGAGGAAGGCATTACTGTCAGCGTTTTTCTTATAATCAGAACTCATAATCTGGAGCGTAAACAAACGAATAAGGTAAAGCAATATGACAACAGCCACTGCTCCACCTAAGACAAACTTCCGTTTCTCCAAATTAAAATCTTTCTTCACTTTTATCCCTCCTGAAAACAGCTTCTACACAAAATATGCAAACCAGAGTAATAAGGGTATCCGTTATAATCTTCAAGCCTAATTCTTTCAAATCAAAAAAGGAGAAAGTATCGATCATTTCCACTACACTACAAAAAATAAGTGTACACAAGAGAGTATATTTCAAGTATGGGAAAAAGCCCATTGTAGAGATACAAGGTTCAAACTCTTCTTCAACCTCTTTTATAACCACACCTTTTAGAATTGGCTGCCGCAAAAAAGCAACCAAGGTGATAGCTGCCGTATGCATACCGGGAGTATTACAAAAGATATCAACAGTTAGTCCGATTGCAAAAGCCCATATCAGAAGGATATTTCGGTCGATACCCGAGTTAAGGCTCAAGACAAAGAAGATATAGAGGAAAGGCGTTGCATATCCATAGATATGGACATGACTTAAGACCAGAACCTGAACAAGTACCAATCCAACAAACCACCCTATTCGTTCCAAGAACTCTAACATCTTTATCTTTCTTTATTCACTACCGATTCTTCCAACTCCAACTGCTCTTCTATATTCGACCGTTCTATGACTCTCACCTCGTTTAGCCGAGCAAAATCTGTAAACAGTTTAACACGTATCGAATATGAAAGGCCATCATTACTATCACCAACATCATCCACCGTTCCAACCAAGACTCCTGACGGAAAGATAGCACTATGTCCACTCGTAACAATCGTATCTCCCACCTCAAAGATTGAGTGCCGAGGCATGTCCTTGATATAAGCAAATTCGGGAGAGCCACCCTCCCATTTTAAGAAACCAAAATAGTCGCTTCGCCTGATTTTACAGCTAATACTGCTCTTTGAATTCAAGACAGGGATGATGACAGCATAATGGGCCGACGTCTGATAAACAATACCAACGATACCACTTCCGCTTACCACCCCCATTTCTTTTTGCACTCCATCGGCTTCTCCTTTATCAATCGTGATAAAGTTATTGGCATGAATGGTACTATTATTAATAACATTAGCCTTGATGAGACGACAATCCATCAAGGCTTCCTGTTTCATTTGTTCAATAACCGTGGTGTCCGCTGTAAGCTTCTTGTACGCTTCTTTCAGATGTTCCAATTGGATTGATAGTTCTGCATTATGCTGAACTAAATCGCTGTTAATGGTTTTCAAATGAAAATAGCCGGTTAAGTTATTTGTCATTTGATAAACTTTTCCCGTCACAACATTCGCTGAAGTAAAAAAAACACTCCCTTGATAGCCGTTGAAACGGAACAACAGCACAAAACTGATAACCTCCAAAAAGATAAAAAGTAACCAGTGTTTATACTTTATTAAAAAGTCCAGCAGATTTCGCATTCAATCCTCACTTAACGCATCAGGAATTGGAATCGGTTGACATTCTTTAAAGCGATACCGGTACCTTTTGCCACGCTCAACAAAGGATCTTCTGCCACATGGAATGGGATTTTGATCTTATTCGTCAAACGTTTATCGAGTCCTCTCAGCAAAGCACCGCCACCGGCCAGGTAAATACCATTCGCAACAATATCGGCATACAATTCAGGAGGAGTCTGCTGCAAAGCATTCAGAATAGCTGATTCAATCTTTGCAATACTACCTTCCATGCAAGAAGCAATCTCTTCGTAATTCACAGCCACTTCCATCGGTAATGCCGTAATCTTATTCGGACCACGTACGATATATTCATCCGGAGCCTCATCGCCAAGGTCTGTCAAAGCAGCGCCAACATTGATTTTGATACGTTCCGCCATACGCTCACTCACCCTAACTCCATGTTGACGACTCATATACTCCTGAATATCAGCAGTCAGGTCATCACCAGCAATACGAATGGAAGTGTTCGATACGATACCGCCCAAAGAAATTACGGCAATCTCTGTTGTACCACCACCTATATCAACGATCATATTACCTTCCGGAGCCTCAACATCAATACCTATACCAATAGCTGCTGCCATTGGCTCAAAAATCAAGTATACATCACGGCCACCAGCATGTTCTGCACTATCACGGACAGCGCGCAACTCGACTTCTGTACTACCAGAGGGAACACCTATCACCATTCTCAATGCCGGTGAAAAAAGATGATGTCCCATGTCCACCTTCTTTATCAAGCCACGGATCATCTGCTCACAAGCATTAAAATCGGCAATCACACCATTTCGCAAAGGGCGAACCGTACGAATTGTTGGATTTTCCTTTTCATACATCAGTTTTGCCCGTTCACCGACAGCAATCATTTTATCCGTCCGTTTGTCTAAGGCAACAACGGACGGTTCGTCAACGACGATTTTTCCATTTTTAGTAATGATAGAATTAGCTGTTCCTAAGTCTATCGCTATTTCTTGTGTAAAAGAGAATAATCCCATAATTTCAATGTTTAAAGTGGCGGATGCCCGTTAGTACCATGGCAACGCCATGTTCGTTACAATAATCAAATGTCTGTTCATCACGAATAGAACCACCAGGCTGGATAACAGCCTTAATACCTTCTTTATCGGCAATTTCCACACAATCAGGGAATGGGAAGAAAGCATCACTAGCCATGACAGCTCCAACCAAGTCGAAACCAAACGATTTGGCTTTTTCGATTGCTTGCTTCAAAGCATCCACTCTTGAGGTCTGGCCTACACCGCTAGCAAGGAGTTGTCTTCCCTTTGCGAGCACAATGGCATTACTCTTGCTATTCTTAACAATCTTATTGGCAAAGAGCATATCCTCTATTTCCTCTTGAGTAGGAGCCTTCACGGTAACCTGTTTTAAATCGGCCACTGTTTCCACATCCAAATCACGGTCTTGTACCAATACACCATTCAACAAAGAACGGAACTGCTTCTTCGGCAACTTCGCCTCTTTGCGAACCAAGATGATACGATTCTTTTTCTGACCAAGGATTTCCAAAGCATCCACATCATAGTCGGGAGCAATAATGACCTCGAAGAAGAGTTTATTAATCTCCTCAGCCGTTTCTCTGTCGACTACCGCATTCGTAACGATAACGCCACCAAAAGCAGATACCGGATCACCTGCTAAGGCATCTTTCCATGCCTGTAGAACATTTGGACGAGAGGCCAATCCACATGCATTATTATGTTTTAAGATTGCAAACGTAATTTCGTCAAATTCATCAATCAGCTCAACAGCCGCATTGATATCCTGAAGATTGTTATACGAAATCTCCTTTCCATGAATTTGGTCGAACATTGCATTCAAGTCGCCATAGAAATAACCTTCCTGATGTGGGTTTTCACCATATCGCAATTGTTTTTGCTCATCAATAGCACATCTGAACTTAGAATCTTTCTTCTCATCAAAGTAATGGAAGATAGCAGTATCGTAATAAGAAGAAACAGCAAAGGCTTCCTTCGCGAACCAACGTCTTTCCTCCAATGATGTGGTTGCACCATGCTCAATCAACATATCTTCGAACGGCTTATACTGTGACTTGCTGGCAATAATGACTACGTCCTTGTAGTTTTTTGCCGCTGCACGGATCAAAGAAATACCACCGATATCGATCTTTTCGATAATCTCTTCATCTTTTGCTCCGCTTGCAACAGTTGCCTCAAATGGATACAGGTCGACAATCACTAAGTCAATTTCAGGAATCTCATAGTTTGCCATCTGTTGACGATCCTCTTCCAGTTCTCTACGGCCGAGGATGCCACCAAATATTTTGGGGTGCAGTGTCTTTACACGCCCGCCCAAAATGGATGGATAAGTGGTTAAATCTTCTACTGCCTGACAAGGATAACCTTGAGACTCAATAAAGCGTTGTGTTCCCCCTGTTGACAAAAAATGCACACCTTCTTCATGCAACTTAGCCAATATATCATCCAAGCCTTCTTTATGATATACTGATACGAGTGCGGTTTTTATTCTTTTCACTTCAGACATACTCTTAAAAATTAGATATTTGGTACAAAGATAGGAATTTTCACGCTATTTCTCCCCATGAACACACAAATAATTCTTTCTCTTTTTTTATTTCTATTTTTCATCGCCCGTTAATAATAAAAATATTGTATTTTTACCGCAAAATAAAAACAAATAGAGATTATGAGAAAAACGTTATTATGCACTGTATGTGCATCTTGTTTGATGTTGATGGGTTGTGGCACTACTGCTATGACTTCTTCTAACAATAATGGTGGTGGTATTTTAGGAGGAATCCTAAATGTGTTAAGTAATGGGAACACCATTGCTGATGCAATCAGCAGCGTCATTGGTGCTTCGACCCTTTCGGCTGAGCAATTGGTTGGAACCTGGGATTATAATGGTCCTGGATGTGCTTTTACTTCTGAGAACGCCTTGGCCAAAGCAGGTGGCGAAGTAGTAGCTGCCGATATCAAGCAGAAACTTTTACCGACCTACAATAAATTGGGCATTTCCAGTTCAAACACGAGCGTGACTTTCAATAAGGATAACACATTCAGTGCTAAAATTTTAGGTAGGAATATCAGTGGTCAATACACCTACGACGAAAGCACCAGAAGAATAAACATGAAGAGTTTATTACTGAACATCAACTGTTATGCAAAGCGTAATAGTCAAGGTATTGCTCTTTTGTTTGAAGCAAAGAAGTTGCTTACCCTATTCCAAACCTTTGCCGCTATGAGTGGAGACACAACATTAGGTTCTGTCGGAGATATCAGTAAGAATTACGACGGAGTTCGCTTAGGCTTTGACATGAGATAAAAAAACATAAAACACAATTTTACACAACTATGAAATCTTATTTTAACTTAAAGGGAGCTGTAGCCCTTATCACTGGATGTTCTACAGGTTTAGGTGTTCAAATGGCTCGCGCCTTAGCTAATCAAGGATGCAATATTATTCCTGTTGCACGTCGGGAAGACAAATTAAAGGAAGTTGCTGCAATGTTACATGAAGAATTTAATGTTGAAGCCCTACCTATCCGTTGTGACATTACAGATACGAAAATGGTCGATGACATGGTGAAGAAAGCATTCGAACATTTTGGACGTATCGATATACTGATTAACAATGCCGGGACAGGTGCTGTTGCCCCAGCCGAAGATATTACGGACGAACAATTCGAAAACGAAATTAAGATTGATCTTACCGGTTCCTTCAAGGTCGCCAGAGCCGTTGCAAAACAGGCTATGATCCCTGCCAAGTATGGACGTATCATCAACATTTCGTCCATGTATGGCTTGGTTGGCAATAAGATTGCGCCATGTTCTCCTTATCATGCTGCAAAAGGTGGTGTCATTAATATGACACGTGGCCTGGCTGCTGAATGGGGCAAATATGGCATTACTGTGAACGCTATTTGTCCGGGATATTTCTGGACTCCTCTTACAAAAGACACGTTGGAAACGGAATGGTTCCAAAATTATGCAAAAGGTGCCATCCCTGTGGAACGTTACGGTAAAGAAGGTGAATTAGACACAGCTGCCATCTTCCTTGCATCTCCTGCTTCCAGTTATGTGAACGGTGTGATGCTTCCTGTTGATGGTGGTTATACCTGCATCTAAATGAACATAAAACACTTATTCATCAGCGGATTATCCGCCATACTGTTTAGCTGCTCATCCCTCACTTCGAGGGATGAGTCGTTACTTCATTTTGTTGACACACGTATCGGAACAGGAAAGACAGAACTGGGCATTGGAACAGGAGATAATCAAAACGGCCAGACCATCCCGGCTGTCTTCGTCCCCAACGGAATGAATTTCTGGACTGCACAGACCGAGGCTACCGAGAAGAAAGGGATCGCTCCCTACTACTTTGGTCATCATACCTTTCAAGGTTTCCGCAATTCCCATTGGATTGATGGAGGCTGCACTCAAGACTACGGGTCGGTTACGGTTATGCCAGTATGGGGAACGCTGAAATGCTTAGAGGAAGAACGAGAGAGTACATTCTCGCACGAAGACGAAATTGCTCTGCCTCACTACTATTCCGTTCTCCTGAAAGATTATCCGATACAAGCAGAAGTCACCGGGACCTCACGCACAGGTATTTTCCGTTTCACCTATCGGCAGGAAGGAACGGCTCATCTCATTATCACGCCGAACAGTGATGAGAATGTTGCAGAAATACAGGTAAACGCAGACAAAAAAGAAATCACAGGTAAAAACCCAGTGCACCGAATCTACCAAGGGAAAGGTGAGTATGCGGGATTCGATGGACACTTTGTAGTGCAAATCAACAAAGAAATAGAAGACTTCGGTATCTACCATGGCCATGAGATATCCAAGCATCAGAGTGAGGCCCAAAACCTACAACGGCTAGGTGCTTTCGTTTCGTTCCATGTGAAAGCAGGTGAAGAAGTACTTGTTAAGGTGGCTTCTTCGTTCTGCGATATCGAAGGAGCCAAAATGAATATGGCAGAAGAGAACCCCGGTTGGAACTTCGATACTGTCAAATCCAACTTGGCAAAGATATGGGAGGAACGGCTCGGAGTGATTGAGGTGAAAACCGACGATGAAATCGACAAGCAGAAGTTCTACTCGTCCATGTACCATGCCTCTTTCCTACCTCACGAAATGAATGATTGTGACGGTCGCTATCCTTCGTTTGCCGGCGGAAAGTCCATCGAGGTCACAAAAGGAGCCTACTACGACGACTATAGCATGTGGGATACCTATCGAGCTTTACACCCGCTATTGAGTATACTTTACCCACAGCAGACGGGAGACATGATTCAATCTCTTGTTCAGAAGTATGAACAGGGCGGGTGGCTTCCTATCTTTCCATGCTGGAACAGCTATACATCGGAGATGATTGGCGATCATTGTGCCTCGTTGATGACAGATGCCTACATAAAGGGTATCCGAAACTTCGATGTAGATAAAGCCTACCAAGCCGCCCGAAAGAATGCCTTCGAGATTCCTGACAGTTACGATGATTACAAAGACGGAAAGGGGCGCCGTGCCCTCGATTCATATCTGAAATACGGATATATTCCTTTGGAGGACCCTGTCATGGAAGCGTACCATAAGGGAGAACAAGTATCAAGAACTATGGAATATGCGTATGACGACTTTGTCTTGTCGGAGTTTGCAAAAGCCTTGGGGCATGAAGAGGATGCTAAGGTCCTCAGACAACGTTCGTTATCATACAAGAACGTCATTGATCCGCGTACCGGGTTTGCACAGGGGCGTCACATTGATGGTTCTTTTCTGGATGAGAACAATGCGTTCCAATTCTGTAAATTCATTACCGAAGGATATCCCAGCCATTACACTTGGTATGTCCCCCACGATGTATACGGCTTGATGGAATGTATGGGCGGAAAGGAAAAGTATGTAGCCAAATTGGACTCTATGTTCACGAATGAATACTATTGGCACGGCAATGAACCTTGCCATCAAGTAGCTTTCATGTTCAACTATGCAGGACAACCGTGGAAGACACAAGAGGCAGTAAGGCATATCATGGAGACAGAGTACAATATCGGTTCTGATGGGCTATCAGGTAATGACGATGCCGGTCAAATGTCGGCATGGTATATTTTTGCCGCACTGGGATTCTACCCCGTATGTCCGGGAACACCTTATTACATGTTGGCAAGTCCGTCATTCAAGGAGGCAACGATCCACATGAGCAGTGGTAAATCGTTCATTCTAAAAGCACCAAAAGCATCGCACGAAAACATTTACGTTCAGTCTGTTACCCTAAATGGTCATCCATACACCAAGAACTACATCGCCCACCAGGACATTGCTGCTGGCGGAATCATGGAATTCGAAATGGGAAACAAGCCGAACGAATCATGGGGGAGTAAGGATGAAGATTGTCCTATAGACTTCTTCCGAAAATAGTTTAGTTTTAAGAAGAGGTCACTTAGCTAGGAGTGACCTCTTCTTTTTTATCTTCAGTGTGTTTCGCTGTCCTTTTAGCATTCTTTTTCCTTAGTTCGTCCAGGTAACTGGCCGTTATCACGCCCGAAGGAAGAGCGATGATAGCAACGCCGAACAAAGAAGAAAGCATACTGATGAAACGTCCCAAATCAGTTACCGGACAAAGGTCGCCGTATCCTACTGTTGTCAGCGTCACCGTTGCCCAGTACAATGCATCAAAGAATGAAACAAAGGTTGGTTCTCCTGTTTCCGGATCAACATGTGGCTCTGCATTAAACATGATCAACGCTGTGAGGAAAATATAAAACAATGCTACCAGTAGAACGGAGAAAAGCACCTGACGTTCCTTCTTCAACACATCAATGAAAATATTTATCTTACTGCTATAATGGAAGATCTTAAACAAGCGGATGATCTTAAGCATTCTCGACAATCGGAAAATCTTAAACGAAGGACTCAACAAGTTTATTCCAGGCAAGATTGACAGCAAGTCTACGATTGCCATGAATGTAAATGGATACAATAGAAAAGACTTCTTTCCTTTCCCCATTTTCTTATCCGCCACCATCCATCGAAGGACATAATCGATGATAAAAACAATCACCGTAAATGCCTCGGTGTATTTAAAAAACGGATATGTGACTGTGGTCATCAAGGGCAGTATGCTAATAACAATACACCCGAACATGAACCAATGATACACATGATTGATCTCTCCTGACTTTGGATTCACCTCCAAAATGCTATAAAGAAAGCTCCTCATTGATCTCTTTATTTATTACAACAACAAGACTAATAACCCTCAACTCACAACCAACTATCGAACCAAATCTTTCGGGAATGTCGCAGGCATGACAACCCGTTTCCATGTTTCATATACCCATGTATCAATGTCGTTGCCATCTTTGTCCTTCTTGACATAGTATTTCAGGACCAACACATCATCCTCTTCCCGTAAGGTGAAGTATAGCACATTGTCTGTCCCATTCAATTGGGGGAGGTCAAGACTTTTCTCGACGTGCTCGATATATTTTCCATCCGAAACAACATGATACGTACCTGAACCAATTATTATTGCACCTCGATTAGGAACGACCGTCATATTAGCGAACTTACCTTCCGAAGTCAACATCTTAAAAGAATTACTTGGCTTCAACTCACCGGGAACATCCGGACTACTCGAGACATAGAAGCACATCTGCCAAATACCCTGTAACTTCTGCTTGCTATTTGTTTGTCCCTGCATGATAGGAACGTTGAGAAAGAGAAGCAGCACCGTCCATAAAATAAGTGAAATCCTTTTCATAACAACATCATTTAAATCCGACAAACTATTCCTCATTTACAAATATAATATTTTCTTTTTTTATTGCGAAAATATTATAAAAAATCTGTCCCGATGTTTTTATCGGGACAGATCTGATTATTATTAACTGAAGATTAGAATTCAGCATTATTCGGTGTTCTCGGGAACGGAATGACATCACGGATGTTTGCCATGCCAGTCACGAAGAGGATCAGGCGCTCGAAACCCAGTCCAAATCCACCATGCGGACAAGTACCGTATTTACGAGTATCAAGATACCACCACATATCCTTCATCGGAATATTACGACGGTTGATTTCACCCATCAACTTGTCATAGTTTTCTTCACGAACGGAACCACCAATGATCTCACCAATCTGTGGGAAGAGTACATCGGTACCTTGTACAGTCTTGCCATCCTCGTTCATCTTCATATAGAATGCCTTGATATCCTTCGGATAGTTGATCATGATAACCGGTTTCTTAAAGTGATGCTCAACCAGATAACGTTCATGCTCACTCGCTAAGTCCATACCCCAAGAAACAGGGAACTCAAACTTATGTCCGTTAGCAACAGCTTCTTCCAAGATCTTGATACCTTCGGTATATGGCAGACGAACAAAATCCTCCTTGATTACACTTTCCAGACGAGCAATCAGTGTCTTGTCAATCATCTTATTCAAGAACTCCAGATCATCCTTGCAATGTTCCAATGCCCATTTTACGCAATGTTTGATAAAGTCCTCTTCCAAGTCCATCAACTCATCCAACCCGATAAACGCTACCTCCGGTTCAATCATCCAGAACTCAGCCAGGTGACGAGGTGTATTGCTGTTCTCAGCACGGAAAGTCGGGCCAAAAGTATAAATCTGACCTAATGCTGTAGCACCCAACTCCCCTTCCAGCTGACCGCTAACCGTCAACGACGTCATCTTGCCGAAGAAATCATCATCATATTTGATCTTTCCTTCTTCGTCTTTCTTCAAATCATATAGATTCTGCGTTGTTACCTGGAACATCTCTCCTGCTCCCTCACAGTCACTGGCTGTGATGATAGGAGTATGGAAATAGAAGAATCCATGTTCATGGAAATATTGGTGGATAGCTATCGCCATGTTATGACGGATACGCATCACTGCGCCAAAGGTGTTCGTACGAAGGCGCATATGTGCATACTGACGCATATATTCGAAGCTTTGTCCTTTCTTCTGCATCGGATAGTCGTTGCCACAGAGACCATAAACTTCCAACTCCTGACACTGAATTTCAGAAGTCTGCCCGGCACCCTGGCTCTCTACCAGTTCACCGATGACGCTGATGCAAGATCCTGTAGTTATTTGCTTCAACAGGTTCTCATCAAACTTCGATGGGTCGACAACGATTTGGACATTCTTGATTGTGGAACCATCATTCAACGCAATGAAATCCACTGCTTTACTACTACGATGGGTCCTTACCCATCCCTTTACATTGACAATAGTGCCAAAGTCTTGACATTGAAGAACGTCAACAACTTTTGTTCTATTCATCTTACTCATGCTATTATTCCTTTCGAAGGTGACGCCGATGCGCCACCTTTATAATATATTTTTATTCAAAAGCACCCATTCGGAGGACATTGACTTCTGCCTCTGTCAAGAAACGCCAGTCACCACGTTTCAAGCCTTTCTTGGTCAGACCAGCGAAATATACGCGATCCAACTTCACGACTTTATATCCAAGATGTTCAAACAGACGGCGTACGATACGGTTACGACCGGAATGAATCTCGATGCCAACCTGGTTTTTCTTGTTCTCTGCTACGTAACTGATAGCATCGGCATGGATCTCGCCATCTTCCAGTTCAATACCCTGAACCAATTGGTCCATATCTGCTCTGGTCAAGTCCTTATCCAACTGTACCTGATAGATTTTCTTCTTCATATATTTAGGATGGGTTAACTTAGAAGCTAACTCACCGTCATTTGTCAACAGCAAGACACCTGTTGTATTTCGGTCCAAACGACCAACCGGATAGATACGTTCCTCACAAGCATTCTTCACCAAGTCCATAACCGTCTTACGTGCTTGAGGGTCATCCGAAGTAGTAACAGTATCTTTCGGCTTGTTCAGCAAGATATAAGTCTTCTTTTCCAAGCTGATAACCTGATCGTGGAACTTCACCTCATCACTACGTAAAATCTTTGTACCCAATTCGGTTACTACGTTGCCATTGACCGTCACAGCTCCGGATGTGATGAATTCGTCGGCTTCACGGCGTGAGCAGATTCCGGCATTAGCCATGTATTTGTTCAAACGGATAGGCTCATTCGGATCGACATACAGTTCCTTATATTCGATTTGTTTCTTCTTATTATACTTAGCGTTCGGATTATAGTCCGGAGTACGTTGTGGACGATGTGGACGAGGAGCATTACCGCCTTGCTGGAAGCGAGGACGCTGATTACTTGGACGACCATATCCGCCATTTGTGCGTGGGCGTGACGGACGACCTTGCGGTGCTTCGCTCGAATTGCCGTAATAAGAAGAGGAATATGCACGTTGAGGACGTTCCTGATTCCCTTGGCTGTTGAAACGTGGGCGATAAGGACGTTGTGCCCCCTCCTCATTATCATAATTATAATTCGGATTATAGCTTGGGCGAACGCGGTATGGGCGTTGTTCACCTGTATTATAGTTAGTGCGTGGGCGATAGCTTCTGTTTCCACCGTCAGCACTTTCATCATTGTTCGAATAGAAACGCGGACGACGTGGGCGATCTGTGTTATTTCCATAGCGATTTCCCTGCTGTCCGTTTGATACATTGTATGGACGATAAGGACGATTTCCTCCCTCTCGGTTGTAGTTGATACGAGGACGATAGCCTCTTGCCTGTCCTTCCGACTGATATCCACCATCTCGGCTTACATGTTGGCCCTCTTCTCTTTCGAGGCCATCAGGTCTGATTTCATTTTCTGTACTCATGTTGTTTTTGTTTAGTTGATTATGCCCCATCACGGGCGTTGCTTTTATGATTTTAAATACCGGTATAGTTGTGTGGCGTTATCGCACGCAACTCTTTCTTAATGTCTTCACTAACATCCAATGTCTCAATAAACTCGGCAATTGATTCTTTTGTTATTGCCTGATTGGTTCTTGTCAGTGCTTTCAGTGCCTCATACGGATGTGGATATGCCTCGCGGCGCAGGATAGTTTGAATAGCTTCCGCTACCACACTCCAACAATTATCCAAATCCTCATATATTTTATGTTCATTCAATAACAGCTTTCTCAAGCCTTTTAACGAACTCTTCACAGCAATAATGGTATGCCCCATCGGGACACCCACGTTCCGCAGAACAGTTGAGTCGGTCAAGTCGCGTTGCAAACGAGATACCGGCAACTTCTGAGAGAGATGACTCAGGATAGCATTCGCAATCCCCAAGTTTCCTTCAGCATTCTCAAAGTCGATTGGATTAACCTTGTGGGGCATTGCACTGGAACCGACTTCCCCTGCCTTGATCTGTTGCTTGAAATATTCCATGGAGATATACATCCAGAAGTCCCTGTTCATATCAATCATAATGGTATTGATACGTTTCATGGCATCGAACACTGCTCCCAGATTATCGTAGTTCGAGATCTGTGTCGTATATTCTTCCCGCTCCAATCCCAATTTTTCAGAAACGAAGCGATTTCCAAACGCTTTCCAATCGAACTCAGGATATGCCACATGGTGAGCGTTGTAGTTCCCTGTCGCACCACCGAACTTAGCTGTCAGCGGACATGCCTTCAGAACAGCCAGTTGACGACTCAGACGATAGGAGAAAACTTTGATTTCCTTACCTAAACGGGTAGGAGAAGCAGGCTGTCCGTGTGTCTTGGCTAACATAGGGATGTCTTTCCATTGCTCTGCATACGTATCCAACTGAGCAATCAGTTCTTCAAGTTGCGGATAGTAAACATCGTTGAGCGCATCCTTGATCGACAAAGGAACAGACGTGTTGTTGATATCTTGTGAAGTAAGACCAAAATGGATAAACTCTTTATAGGCTTCCAAACCGCCCAGTTTGTCAAACTGTTCCTTGATAAAATATTCAACAGCTTTTACATCATGATTGGTCACACTTTCGATTTCCTTTATGCGCTGACCGTCTGCTTCCGAAAACTGCTCATAAATAGCTCGTAATGCAGGGAAAAGAGAATGATCAAAACTTTTCAGTTGCGGTAAAGGTAACTCACACAGGGTAATAAAATACTCGATTTCAACCTGAACCCTGTATTTTATCAAGGCAAATTCTGAAAAATAAGAGGCTAAGGCTCCCGCCTTTCCTCTATATCGGCCATCAATCGGCGATATAGCCGTGAGAATATCCAATTCCATTTCTTATTTAGCTAAATATTGGGCTACAAAATTAGCACTTTTTCTGATTCTGACCTACAAAAAAAACATAAAGTTATATAACACACATCTTTTATTTATTCTAAGAGAAATATAGTACCCTTAAGAGAATGAAGAAAGAATCTTTATTTGTATGAAGATTCCCAACGACAAAGATGATACAATCCGCATTTTGTAGGGGCTAAGCTTGTCTAGGTCCGCATACGCAAACAGGCTTTTGTCCCTGTGGATCTGGAGATCCACAGGATGATATTTGCGGGTCTGTGACCCGCGTGGATTGCAAATCCACCATTCCTTGACTCGGGGATTACAAATCCCCGACAACAACATCAGATTTCCGATCGCGCGTAGGACATAACGTCCTCACCGTCCCTGTGGATCTGGAGATCCACAGGATGATATTTGCGGGTCTGTGACCCGCGTGGATTGTAAATCCACCATTCCTTGACTCGGGGAATCCCCGAGGACAAAGATTCCCAACGACAAAATCAGATTCCCGGCAACACGTAAGACATAACATCCTCAGCATCTATTCCCATTGGTCGAATGAATTCTTTCGTTTATCGAGTTTTTCATCCTCGTTTGTCGAGTTTTTTCGTTCAAAAGCTCAATATTTTCAGTCAAGAACTCAGTTTTTCTCCGACTACTCTGAATATTCTAATTATCCTCACACCCCATGGAGAGGATTTTCGGCCTTGTGAACCATGATGGTTCACATTTTCCAAAGTTCATTCACTGCAAATGATTGTAGATGAATGAATTATAAAATACGTGAATGTGAAGGTTATTTTTTAAAATCAGTGCATTAGGTATGCCTTTATCCACCAAAGGATAAGCAAATGCAAAGGATAGAACACATAAAAACTATATTTGGCCACCTTCCCTTGAACAAAACCTCGTTTCCCATTATACATATTCAGAGGAATAAACGCCAAACCGGCAATCCAACGGATGACAAGAAACAACATCCAATAATGGCTTGCCATATCTTATGCTCACGAAGCATGTAAAGCATTAGGATAAAACCAAAGCCAGAGCAACCAAAATCGGCACGCAAGACAATGGATAGGATCAATAAGGGAAACAAGCATACGCCCTGTCGAATCAGATTATCCTTGTAAGACACTATTGCACAAAGTCCCAGATAACCTAAGAATAACGTGAAAAACACATTCTGCGTCGGATAAAAGAGTGTTCCACCATGGATCAAGTTCCACGGAATTTCGGAGATCTATGCAAAGAGCAACAGATTCCGTCCATACTTAAATCGATTATGCGTATGAAGAAAACCTTCCACAATGAGAAAGGCAAAAATAGGGAAACCCAAGCGACCGATAAACTTCATCAAGAAGAGCAAGGTGATATCATGACTGCCCACAGAGAGAAAAGGTGTCGTAAAGAAATCATTTCCGGTCAAGACATAACGAGCCGAATGGTCGAGCACCATTATGAACATTGCCAACATCTTCAAGGCACTTCCTGAAAGGATGCGATAATCCTTCGAACTTATCTTATTTATATAGGTCTCAATCATTCCCCTCATCAATGTCTTCACTATCAATCTCGTCATATTCAACTGCGGGTGTTGGAGCACCTGAAAAAGAAGAAAGAGGATATGCCAAACATGACCCATCCTCTTTGTCGGAATGAGGCGACTCGAACGCCCGACCCCTACGTCCCGAACGTAGTGCGCTACCAACTGCGCTACATTCCGTCCTTCATAAGCGGTTGCAAAGGTAACCCTTTTTTCGGAATACAAAAAGATTTAAGAAGAAAAATTTCCAAAAATTTGTAGATTAAAAAATATTACCTACCTTTGCAAGCGCTTTGAAGAAAAACGGTGCCATAGCTCAGATGGTAGAGCAAAGGACTGAAAATCCTTGTGTCCCCGGTTCGATTCCTGGTGGCACCACACAGAGGGCGGTTACATCAACGTAACTGCCCTCATTTTTTCCCGTTCACCGATAAAAAATCGCCATTGATAGATTTTTTTTGCATCAACCTCCTCACCAACATACCTTTGCTTCAGATAATTGGAGTAATAACATTTAAAGAGGTATTATATGAAGACAAGATTTTTAAGGTTGATTTCAATGCTGGCCATTGTAGCAATGACAGCGTGTGCGAGCGACGACGACTCCATCGATGACAGCTCTTCATCATCAAGTGATAACAATTCGGCAACGACTGCAACCGCCGAAGATGTCCTTAACAAGGTTACCACCAATGGAGACATTTCCACATTTAACGTAGATATCAATAAGACTTCTCTTTCTGAGACGCTGGCCGTGGATGAAAACGATGATGATTATATCGAAAACACATCTTTTGCTAAAACCATCACCATCACCTTCAACACATCCGGCTCCGCAATGGTAAGCGGAGACGATGAAGGTATCGTAAAAGTAACAAACAATGATGTTATTGCCACGAACGAAACCGGGAAGGTAATCAAGTATGTACTGACGGGCACGACCGATGATGGATTCTTCAAACTCTATAGCTCGAAGAAGCAGGCCATTGTACTCAACGGTGTGAAGATTACCAACCCCGATGGCGCCGCCATCAACAACCAAAGCAAGAAACGTACGTTCATCGTGTTGGAGGACGGCACGGACAATTACCTCACCGACGGTACGAAATATGCGGATGCTACCGACGACGAGGACATGAAGGCGTGCTTCTTCAGTGAAGGCCAGTTGATCTTCAGTGGAAAAGGTTATCTGGAGGTCGATGGAAACTGCAAGGCAGGTATCCGAAGCGACGACTATGTACGCATTCTTCCGCAGACAAATATCTTTGTGGACTCGTCATCAGGGAATGGTATCCGAGGCAATGACGCTGTCATCGTGACTGGTGGTGTCATCAATGTGAACGTAACCGGAACTGCCGACAAAGGTATCTCGACCGATGGCTATTTCCAGATGGACGGCGGACGGACTACCATCCTGACAAGCGGAGAATACGAATACGATGAAGAGGACTTGGACTATACGGCTTGTGCCGGTATTAAAGCCGACAGCCTCATCACCATCAACAACGGAATCCTGAATATCAAGAGCACGGGAACCGGAGGCAAAGGACTGAACAGCGATGACAAGATCGACATCAACGGAGGCGAGATCCATGTCATCACCACGGGTATACGGAAGAAAGACAACAGCGGAAGTGTATCACCGAAGGGTATCAAGGCCGATGGCGATATCACCATCAAAGGTGGATACATACAGGTAAGGTGCTCAGGCACGGGTGATGGAACCGAAGGTATCGAGAGCAAAGGTGAAATGACTATCGAGGGTGGAACAATTGAATCGTACTGCTACGACGATGCACTCAACTGCGCAGGCAACCTGAACATCAACGATGGGTTCGTATATGCTCGCTCAACAAACAACGATGCGATCGACGCCAATATGAATCTATATATCAACGGTGGTGTAGTCATTGCTGAAGGAGCAGGCGGTGCAGAATGTGGTATCGATGCTGCCGAGCAGTACACAGCTTATATCAATGGTGGAACCGTCATCGCTGTTGGTGGTGGCATGCAAGAAATCGCTTCATCATCGAAGCAAGCCAGCATCGCAGTGAGTGCATCCACAGGACTGACGATCGGACTGATCAGCGGTTCAACAGCTATCCTCGCCTATACCACACCGAGCTCGAACACCGGTAATTCGCTGATGATCTCTTCACCATCACTCAAGAGCGGCAGTTCCTATACCTTACGTGCAGGATGTAGCCTGTCGGGAGGTAGTTCGTTCTATAGTTTGCAAACGGGATGTACGATTGGCAGCGGAACACAGTCGGTTGACGTGACGGCAAGCACGAGTATCAGTGGTTCCATGGGTGGCGGCGGCTTCCCAGGAGGAGGTGGCGGACGCTGGTAAACAAAGTTTTTTGTAAAAAAAATAGCAAATGTTTTGTTTATTACACATTAAGTTATATATTTGCACCAATTCCAGTATGGAATAGAGATTCTTTTACTGGAAGGACATAGTAATAATGAGGTGTTATTGAAATTATCTTCATAGTTCAAACTTGGCGGTTTAATTATAGTACGAAGATGATTGCAATAGCACCGCACTATTTGAATCAATGCTATAACTTGTGTGGTTTTCTGTTGAATCATTTTGGTGTGGGCTATTGTTTTTTTGACGTACTATTGGGAGCCAAGCCCAGAACTATCGGAATAACATAAATATAGTTCCCACACCGTATTTTTTTGTACCATCTCAGGGGACAGGTGGTAGAAATAAATGCAACGATGAAAAAAATGTTCAACAGGCCAATGCTCCATTACATTCCTTTCCCCAAGGGAATGAGTGGGGATGCTATTGCGTCGCTCCCCGACCCAGAATTCCAGGACATCGTACGGCAGTGCAAGGACCAGGAGGACAAGAAAGTCTTTCTGGCAAATCCTGATTATGTCATCACGCCCGTATCCGACGAATACTTGGCCGTGCCGACCGGCGACATCGCGCAGGAATTCAATGGCATGATTTCGTTGAACAAGACCGGTTATTTCATCTGGGAACAATTCACTCGTCCCCGCACACTGAAGGAAGCATTGCTCTCTGCCCAAGAACGTTTCAATGACGAGAGTGGAGAGCTGGAACTGCAGTTTCGCGAGTACGTCAACCGCTTCCGCTACCTAAAGCTTATTCAAGAATTTAATAACAAATAAAACGATAAGATTATGAAAACAATGAGAGAAAGATGGATTTGTCCAGATATGGACGTACAGGTGTTTACACCGCAAGAATTTGTAGCAGCATGCGACCCTGAACATATGTATACAATTACTCCAGCGCCGAAGCCTGATGGTGTTGATAAAGTATATATGTCTAGTACTGATTGTGGAACCGGAAGTTTTCAAGGGCCAGTTGTTCCAAATGGACAACCAATAGATGTATCTCAAGACGCTTATCCGCAAGTAATGGCAATGATAAAGAATTCACATTTATGGGCTCTCGGAGCTAAAAATGGGAATAGTTTTGCTATTAAAACAGGCTATGATTACGTATCAATAGCTACCAGTTCAAATTCTTTTGGCGGACATATAGATTCAAGCAATGTTGGAACATTTCGTTCAACAATATGTGATGACAACGCCTCTCAAAATGCATTATTTGTTTTTGCTGGAGAAGATGCTGTTACAAAAAATTTATCATAATAAAAAAACATTTTGAATCAATAAATTCTTAAGGTACTATTAAAAAAAATCAGGGATGGAAATGGATTGTTAGTATGGCTCTTTTGCCAGTACTGTTAATTGTGATTACCAAATTATACTTTTCTTCTATTAATCAGTATCATGATTACCAAGCCAAACAAGCAAGAGAACATACTTATAACAATCCCAATAAAATTGAAAAAATTATTGGGATAAGCATACCCTCATTTAAAATAGTTGACTATCAGGAAAAGGTAATAAAGGAAGAATATCTTCAATACCACGATTGTAATTCAACTATCGAATGGGATAGAATTCCTAATGAACAGTTCTATCTTTCATTAGATAGTTTATGTGGGATTGAAGGCTCCCATTGGAGCAAGAATGATGATATCTTTTTATTTGATAGCATAAGTAGCGAGAGTTATATCAACAGAATAGTACTAATGCTACTAATTACTAAGAATAAAAAGGATACTCAGATATCCTATCACATTTCAAAGCCATAATAGGCAGATAGGATCTGATTTGATCTAAACCATTACAACCTTTTTGTTGTTTCGTGATTGAAGGGAAACGACAAGGTGGATGATTATGGGAAAATCAGAAGTAGAACTCAAGAAACAA
This sequence comes from uncultured Bacteroidales bacterium, assembly GCA_902779535.1. GTDB lineage: Bacteria > Bacteroidota > Bacteroidia > Bacteroidales > Bacteroidaceae > Phocaeicola. The sequence continues at coordinate 2,958 of CACZBX010000003.1, read as the reverse complement.
TCTAAAACGAAAAGGAGGAAAAAATCAAGAAATGGAATTAAAAGAGAAATGGATTTGTCCGAATGCCGAGGTACAACTATTTACGCCATAAGAATATGTAGCTACATGCTATACCTACTCATGTCGTGGATCAGATGGATCAGGGGGAAAAACCTATTACATTTATCCAATAAATGGGAATCAACAAATAGGAACGATTCATCATAAAGGCCATACCATTAAAATAAAAATAGAAAACGGAAATAGTCTACCACAATTTCACCGAGGAGATCTTCAATCAAAAGATAATCATGGTGTAGGAAATAATGTAGCTACTGGCTATTATTTTGAATACAATGGAGAATATCATTTTGTCGAAGGTGAAAATTTCACTCCTGCAGGAGCAAATAATGCATCATAAAGAAAGATAAAAATACATTTACCCCTGCACATCAGTCGTGAGATTATATGTGTGTATAAAGGCTGTCGCAATGCCTTAAAAGAGTTGAATTACGATTATCAAATTTGCGAGGTTTGATTCCGAAAGGAAGAGGGCACTTCTCCCCGGAGTGCCCTCAGTTTTTCTCTGTCCCTGTGGATCTCCAGATCCACAGGAGGATAACTGCGGGTCTGCGACCCGCGTGGATTAAAAATCCACAATCCATTGATTCGGGGATTGCAAATCCCCGAAGACAAAGATAACAAATCCCCGAGAACAAAACACCCCAAAGGGAGTACCTTCAGTTTTTCATCTGTCAATAAAGATTACCAAAATATTCCTCAAAAACAGAAGATCCGTTCACGATCGTTTTCGCAATTGTTCAGCAACAATTTAAAATTGTTCAGCAACGATTTCGAAATTGTCCATGAACAATTGATTTATCGACCATGGACAAGTCCTTATGTGCTCAAGTCAATTTGTAAATATTTCATACCGCTATCAAATTCTTTTTCGAAACAAAAAAATATTCTTTTTCTCATTCCACAGAAGATTTCGTAACTTAGCACAAAATTCAATCAATCGACTATGGACAGACGAGATTTTATCAAGGCATCCGTCGTGGCAGGCATTACCTGCATGACCGACTGGGAGCGTGCTTTCGCACGAGGCATGAAAGACCCGCAAGTAGGAAAAACGTGGAAAGGATGGAAGAAAGGAGAATTCCAAATCCATTTCATCTACACCGGAGTAGCAGAATCACTTTTCCTGATCTTCCCCGACGGGACAACGATGCTGCTCGACTGCGGTGACCACAACGCTATCGGACGAGGGAAGTTGGCTGTGCCCGTCCTGCCCAATGCCGACCGTCATGCCGGTGAGTGGATTGCCCGCTACGTGGAACGCGTCAACCCATACAAAACCGATGTCGACTACATGATGCTATCGCACTACCATTCCGACCATGGCGGATGCGACACCTTCTACGCCGACAAAGTAGTCCGCGACGGACAAGACTACTACCTGAGCGGCTTCTCACAGGCTGCCGAGACCTTGCACTTCAAGAAAGCCATCGACCGATGCTGGCCCGACTATAATGACCCTATTCCATCCACGGAGAAGAGCGGCAACAACGGCGAGCACATGAAACGTTTCTACCGCTATATGCAACAGCACCGAGGCATGGAGATCGAGAAATTCCGCGTCGGTGCCATGAACCAGATCACCTTGCAGAAGAATCCGGAGAAGTACCCGAATTTCTCCATCCGAAATCTATGTGGAAATGGCAAGATCGCTACACCCGACGGCCGCATCGTCGACCTCTACAAGGAGTATATCGATGCCAATCATCCCAAAACATTGAATGAGAACGGTATGAGCCTGGGCATGATCATCAGCTACGGCGACTTCAAGTTCTATACCGCCGGTGATTTTTCCGATAATTTCAAGATGCCCGACGGCACCATCCGAATCATAGAAGACGAGATAGCTGCGGTTTGTGGGCAAGCGAACGTCACCAAAATCAATCACCACGGGCATAACTCGATGACCCCGAAGTTGCTGGCTGCCCTCCGCTCGCAGGTGTACGTCAGCTGCGTATGGGACCAACTGCACAACCTCACCCATGTGATGGACATCGTTGCCGACCGCTCCATCTACCCGGGCGAACGCATCATCTGCCCCACCATGATGCCAGCCGAACGCCGCGCGGAAGATGCCGGCAAAGCATGGATGAACGATGTGGCAAAGGCTTCGTACGAAGGAGGCCATGTGGTGGTGAACGTGGCAAAAGGTGGAAAGAAATACACCGTTTCGTATCTTTCTGCCCAAGATGAGTCGATGACTGTTAAGAGCGTGATGCACTTCAATTGTTAAATATACCACAACAATGGTATAGGCAAAGGCGAACAGCCCGCTTATCTTTGCAGACGAGTTAAGTGTATCATTAAAATACAAGTACAATGACGAGAATTTATCATGATCTGACAAGTTTGATTGGCAACACGCCCCTCGTTGAATTACATCAAATAGAGAGAGAAGAGGGTCTGAAAGCAAGATTGGTTGCCAAAGTTGAGTTCTTTAATCCGGGAGGAAGTGTGAAAGACCGCGTAGCCCTGGCCATGATCGAGGCCGCCGAGCAAGACGGAACGCTGAAGCCCGGTGCTACGATTATCGAGCCTACCAGTGGGAACACAGGTGTCGGGCTTGCTTGGGTTTCATCTGTGAAAGGATACAAATTGATTCTGACCATGCCGGAAACGATGAGTATTGAGCGACAAAACCTACTGAAAGCATTGGGAGCCACCATCGTACTGACTCCAGGAAGCGAAGGCATGAAAGGTGCAATCCGTCAAGCCAACGTACTCCTTGAGCAAACACCGGGAGCCATCATCCTGCAACAGTTCAACAACCCGGCGAACCCCGAAGCACACAAGCGGACAACTGCCGAAGAAATCTGGAGAGATACCGATGGACAACTGGACATTTTCGTGGCCAGCGTCGGCACCGGAGGTACACTCACCGGCACCGCCGTGCGCCTA
>CACZBX010000002.1 GCA_902779535.1 uncultured Bacteroidales bacterium | reverse complement strand
CAGTTAAGCCCCGCCGCGCCGATGGTACTGCGCAAGTGGGAGAGTAGGTAGCTGCCGTTTTCAAGTTTGGTTCCCTCGGGTCATAGGACCTGAGGGAACCTTTTTTTATAGATTCGTATCTAATTAATGAACTACCATCATTTTGTGCTTGTGTAACATTAAAGTTAGGGTTTGTCCTTGATTACCACATGTTATCTCCTTTAGTTCGAGTAATGTGCACGGAGTGATATCCATCGTTGATAAATGATTGCCATCACACATCAGCTTTGTTAATGCAGTTAATTGATTTCCCCAGCAGATAAGGGTTTCTAATGCTTGGTTATTACTCAGATTGATACTAGATATTATATTATCTGGGCACCAGAAAGCCTTTATATAACTTTTAGCGATATAATCTTTCAGGTGTGTTAATTTGCCTTGATTAGACTTATTATGTAATCATATCTATTTGTGGTACCTTTTTAGGGTCGTATTGAATTCATCCTGGAAATAAAAATATTTTCGGTTTATAATTCATTTTATAGAAATTATTTGTAACTTTGTCGCCCAGTTTGAAGCAATTGCTTAAATGGACGTGAATAAATATAGAATTGACCTTTTATCAGTGGGTGCAGATCCCGTGAAATACGAATTTGCATTAGATAATCAGTATTTTAAAGATATTGATGGGCCAGAGATTCAAAAAGGTAATGTCAAGGCAATTGTGGAAGTGAGCCGTAAGCATTCTTCTTTTGTACTGAAATTCAAGTTTGAGGGAAGTATTGTTGTGGCATGTGACCGTTGTTTGGATGATATGGATCTTCCTGTCTCAGTCGAGAGTGAACTGAAAGTTCGTTTCGGTAATGAATACAGGGATGATGATGAATGGATTATTGTACCTGAGGAAGAAGGTTATGTTGACACAGCTTGGTTCATGTATGAGTTTATAGCATTGAGCATTCCTATCCAGCATGTTCACGAGGAAGGTCAGTGTAATAAAGAAATGATGGAGAAGTTGAATGAACATCGCAGTTCGTTTACGGATGATGATTTTGCAGAAGATGAAGTAGATGAACCGACTGGTGAGGCAACGGATCCGAGATGGAATGAATTAAAAAAAATATTAAATAAATAATTAAAGTTTTTGTAAAATGGCACATCCTAAAAGAAGACAATCAAAGACAAGAACTGCCAAGAGAAGAACTCATGATAAGGCAGTTGTTCCTACTTTAGCTATCTGCCCAAATTGCGGTGAATGGCATGTATATCACACCGTATGTCCGGCTTGTGGTTATTACAGAGGAAAAATTGCAATTGAAAAAGAGGCAGCTGTATAAGCATAGCAGCCATCAAACCTTGGTTTGTTAAAGAGATAAGCCGGCGAGCTTCGGCTCAGTCGGCTTCTTTATTAGCTTTCAAATAATAGACAAGTGATGGAAAAAATAAATGCAGTAATAACGGGAGTTGGTGGATATGTACCAGATTATATTTTGACGAATGATGAACTGTCAAGAATGGTAGATACCAGTGATGACTGGATTATGACCCGAATAGGAGTTAAGGAAAGACACATTCTAAATGAGGAGGGTTTAGGAACCTCGTATCTTGCTGAAAAGGCAGTAAAGCAGTTACAGGAGAGAACACATTTCTCACCGGATGAGATTGATGCGATTATCGTTTCATCTACGACTCCAGATTATCATTTCCCTTCCACTGCATCCATATTAGTCGACAAGTTAGGATTGACCAGGGCGTTTGCCTTTGATTTTCAAGCAGCATGCTGTGGTTTCCTTTATGCGATGGAGGTTGTAGCGTCCATGATTGCATCTGGGCGGCATAAGAAAGTCATTCTTGTTGGAGCTGAGAAGATGTCATCGATGGTTGACTATACAGATCGTAGTACCTGTCCTATTTTTGGAGATGGTGCAGCAGCATGTTTATTTGAGGCAACAACCGAGGACGTCGGTGTTGTTGATTCCATTTTACACACAGATGGTAAAGGATTACCTTATTTGCACATGAAAGCTGGAGGCTCTGTGTATCCGCCATCACAATATACAGTAGCTAATAGAATGCATTTCATCTATCAGGAGGGGCGGACTGTGTTTAGATATGCAGTATCAAATATGTCGGAGATTACAGCAGAACTGGCAGAGAAAAATCAATTGAATAAGGATAACATAGATTGGATTATTCCTCATCAGGCTAATATGCGCATCATTACTGCCGTTGCGAATCGGTTAGAAGTACCGATGGATAAGGTGATGGTGAATATAGAGCGCTTTGGCAATACTAGTGGTGCTTCACTGCCATTGTGTTTGTGGGATTATGAAAAACGGTTGAAAAAGGGAGATAATCTGATCTTCACCGCTTTTGGTGCAGGTTTCACCTACGGTGCTCTGTACATGAAGTGGGGATATGATGGTAATAAGTAAACGACCATACTAAATCATTACTAGACGCACCTTTTATGAAGATGCGTTTTTTTTTCTAAAAAAGAACTGATTTATGCATAAGGCAGGATTTGTAAATATTGTTGGGAATCCGAATGTCGGTAAATCGACATTGATGAACCTATTGGTTGGGGAACGTATCTCCATCGCAACGTTTAAAGCACAGACTACGCGGCATCGTATTATGGGCATTGTCAATACAGATGACATGCAAATCGTCTTCTCAGATACCCCAGGTGTACTAAAACCTAATTATAAGTTACAGGAGAGTATGCTCGATTTCTCAAAATCAGCGTTGACAGATGCAGATGTATTGCTTTATGTAACCGATGTGATAGAAAAGTCGGATAAGAATCAGGATTTCATTGATAAGGTAAACCTATTGGATATTCCTGTACTACTATTGATTAACAAGATTGATTTGACAACTCAAGAGAATCTGGAGAAAGTTGTAGCAGAGTGGCATGCTTTGATACCGAAGGCTGAGATTCTACCGATATCAGCCAAAGCAAAATTCAACATCCAGCCTTTAATGAAGCGGATCAAGGAGTTGATTCCTGATTCTCCTCCTTTTTTTGAAAAAGATCAGTTGACAGATAAACCAGCCCGTTTCTTTGTGTCCGAGATTATTCGTGAAAAGATCCTATTGTATTATGATAAGGAAATACCATATTCAGTGGAGGTGCTGGTTGAGAGTTTTAAAGAAGAACAAAAAACGATTCATATCAGTTCGGTTATTTATGTAGAACGTGAGTCTCAGAAAGGTATTATCATAGGACGTGAAGGAAAGGCTTTGAAAAAAGTGTCGACTGAGGCTCGAAAAGAATTGGAACGTTTCTTTAATAAATCGATTTATTTGGATGTCTTTGTAAAGGTCGATAAAGATTGGCGGAACTCAGACAAGGAGCTACGAAACTTTGGTTACCAATTGGATTAACGTAAAACATTATGGGAAATATAGTTGCAATTGTAGGAAGACCCAATGTAGGGAAGTCTACATTATTTAATCGTTTGACTCAGACTCGTCAGGCTATTGTGAACGAGCAGGCTGGTACTACACGGGATCGTCAATACGGGAAGGCTGAATGGGGAGGAAAAGAATTCTCAGTTATTGATACCGGTGGATGGGTTGTTAATTCAGATGATATTTTTGAAGGAGAAATACGGAAGCAGGTGATGCTAGCGGTGGAAGAGGCAGATGTGATTCTCTTTGTTGTGGACGTGGTCAATGGCGTGACAGATTTAGATCTGGAAGTTGCTAATATCCTTCGTCGTACGAAAAAGCCAGTCATATTGGTTGCCAATAAAACAGACAGTAATGCTTTGCAGTATAATGCTGCCGAGTTTTATTCGCTTGGTATAGGAGACCCTTATTGCATTTCAGCAGTCAGTGGCTTTGGAACAGGTGACTTATTAGATTTGATTGTCAGCAAGTTCGAAAATAATGATAAAGAGATTATCGACGATGACATACCTCGTATAGCGGTTGTCGGCAGACCAAATGCTGGAAAATCTTCTATTATTAATGCTTTCATTGGAGAGGAGCGTAATATTGTAACGGAAATAGCTGGAACAACACGTGATTCCATATACACACGTTATGATAAGTTCGGATTCAACTTCTACTTAGTTGATACGGCTGGCATACGAAAAAAGAATAAGGTGACAGAGGATTTAGAGTACTATTCGGTTATTCGATCTATTCGTGCCATTGAGAATGCTGATGTTTGCATATTAATGTTGGATGCTACCCGGGGAATTGAAGGGCAGGACTTGAATATTGTTTCTTTAATTCAGAAAAATCAAAAAGGGTTGGTTGTCGTGGTTAACAAATGGGACTTGATTGAGGAGAAAGATGCCGGCGTGATGAATACTTATATAGAAGCTATTCGTGCTCGTCTTGCTCCGTTCTCTGATTTCCCCATTGTTTTTTCATCAGCTGTGACAAAACAACGTATATTTAAGGTTATTGAGGAGGCGGAAAATGTTTACAAGGCTCGGAAGCAGCGTGTTTCAACCGCAAAACTGAACGAGGAGATGTTGCCGTTAATCGAGGCTTATCCACCACCATCAAATAAGGGTAAATATATTAAGATCAAGTATTGTTCGCAGTTGCCGAATACTCAGATTCCGTCTTTTATTTTCTATGCAAATCTTCCACAATATGTGAAGGAACCGTATAAACGCTTTCTCGAGAATAAGATTCGTGAAAAATGGAATTTCTGTGGCACCCCGATTAATATTTTTGTCCGACAGAAATAGTTTAGGATTTAAGGTTTAGAGCTTAGGACTCTAAACCTTTTTTGTTCTTTAGAATTACCGCTCAAGGTGTTCTCTTTGTCCCTGTGGATTTCCGAATCCACAGGGAGACTAACTGCGGGTCTGCGACCTGCGCGGATTATAAATCCGCAAATTGTTGCCTCGGGGATTACAAATCCCCGAGGACGCGGAGAGTATTAACGGGAACGATAACGTAAACACTTGTCCCTGTGGATTTCCGAATCCGCAGGGAGATTAACAGCGGGTCTGTGACCTGCGCGGATTATAAATCCGCAAATTATTGCCTCGGGGATTACAAATCCCCGAGGACCAAATTACAAATCTCCGAGGAAATCCCCGATGACACGGCGTTAGGGATCCGGAAATTGCCAACGATAAAACCGTAGATCCCCAACGCACTAATCAGTAGTCCCCCAACAGCAAGGGTACTCGGGGCACTCAGATTTCTCCGAGTATGCTGAGAAAACTGAGTTTTTAAACGAAAAAACTCGATGAATGAGGACGAAAAACTCGATGAATGAATTTATTTATTCGATAATTGAAATGTATCATACGATAATCTGAATCCGATTCCAGCTCGCCGAAAAGATGCATCCCTTATATTTGTGTTTTAATATGCGGACATCCAAAGTTCTTTGTCCGTATGTAAATTGCTTTTTCTCATATGAGTATGGCCTTTGTGAAGGTATTACCTTCACAAAGATGCAATTATTAGCATCTAATCATTTGATTCATAGTGACTTCTTTTTTGTGAAGGTGTGAAGGTATATTTTAGTTTAGAGTGTTATGCGTTCTCTTTTTGTGGGGACCTAGCTTGTCTAGGCCGGCAGTGCTCTTTATCGTTCAAGGTGTTCTCTTATTTCTTCCGACTTTACTTTTTTCAGAAGATCGGATGCGAAGATAAAGTCGTTGAATTTCTTATTTGTAGCTGTAAAGACCTCATCTTTTGTCCCAACCCACTCCTCTTTTCCGTCGCAGATAAACAAGATGCTATCGCCAATACCTAAGACGGAATTCATGTCGTGTGTATTGATGATAGTTGTAATATTATATTCTGTCGTAATGCCATGGATTAACTCATCAATGACGAGGGATGTCTTGGGGTCGAGACCAGAATTCGGCTCGTCACAGAATAGGTATTGAGGATTCAAAGCAATGGCTCTAGCGATAGCAACTCGCTTTTGCATACCTCCACTGATTTCAGCAGGGTATTTGTTCTGAGCTTCTATTAGATTGACACGGTCAAGGCAGAATTGTGCTCGTTTCACACGTTCGCGGTAAGTCTTCTCCGAGAACATGTCCAAGGGGAACATGACGTTCTCAAGAACAGACATAGAATCAAAAAGAGCAGCACTTTGGAAGATCATTCCCATTTCTCTCCGCAGCTTTTTCTTCTCTTTTTTCTTCATCGTCAAGAAATCTCTTCCGTCGTACAGAATTTCTCCTTTCTCAGGTGTCAACAGTCCTACAATACATTTCATCAACACAGTCTTTCCAGAACCACTTTGGCCAATAATCAGATTGGTCTTGCTGTTCTCGAAACGGAAATTGATGTCGGATAGTACATCCTTATCCTCAAATGATTTATATAATGACTTTATCTCAATCATCCCATCAATAGTTGTGTTAATACTAAGTCAGAAAAAAGAATGAGGACACTGCTCATTACGACCGAATCCGTACTTGCTTTACCGACGCCGATAGAACCTCCTTCAACGGTATATCCAAAATATGCGGAAACACTGGCAATAATGAAGGCAAAGAACAATGATTTGATGCAACTGCACCATATGAACCATTCTTGAAAACTGTACTGTATACCGAATGTCAGATCTTCGGCACTCATAATACCGCCTATCCATGCGGTACAATATGCACCGATAACTCCCGAGGTAATGCTGAAGATGACCAGTAACGGAATCATGGTCATCAGTGCGATAATCTTTGGTAGGATAAGGTACGATGCTGAGTTCACTCCCATGATCTCAAGAGCATCTATTTGTTGAGTAACCCTCATCGTTCCTATCTCGGAAGCGATGTTCGAACCAACCTTGCCTGCGAGAATCAGACACATAATCGAGGAAGAGAATTCCAATACCAAGATCTCGCGGGTGGTATATCCAACCACCATTCTTGGCATCCATGGACTCTCGATATTCAACTTGATTTGAATACAAATAACAGCACCGATGAAGAAAGAAATCAGCAAGACAATGCCAACCGAGTCGACTCCTAACTTTACCAGTTCGTTGACATATTGTTTGAAGTACATGTGAAGTCTTTCAGGTCGGGAAAATACCCGTCCCATCAATTGCATGTATCTGCCAACAGTGGCTATGGAGTTGATTATGGGGGTAAATAACTTCATCCTATCATATATTTACTGCAAAATTAGGCTTTTTTGCCTATATAAGTATAAAAGATGGACTTATTTTATGTTCTCTTATTCTTATACTAAACTTTTTTAAGTATTTTTGTCGTATAATTCAATCGAAAAGTTCATGCAAGATACAGAAGGACAAGTAACAAATCAAGCCGTTCAGAATGTTGGAGGTGAGAAAATGGTGCTACGTGCCGAGAATCTGGTTAAACGGTACGGGAAACGCACGGTTGTAAACCATGTCTCGTATGACGTATGTCAAGGGGAGATTGTTGGATTGCTTGGACCGAATGGAGCAGGAAAGACAACGTCTTTCTATATGACGACCGGACTTGTTGTTCCCAACGAGGGGCATATCTTTTTAAATGATATGGATATTACGTCTTTTCCTGTATACAAACGCGCTCAAAATGGTATTGGTTATCTTGCGCAGGAAGCCTCCGTTTTCCGAAAGATGAGTGTAGAGGATAACATCTCATCTGTTCTTGAGATGACGAATACAACCAAGGAATATCAAAAGGAACGTTTGGAGGAACTGATAGCTGAGTTCCGTCTGCAGAAGGTACGTAAGAGTCTTGGTGATCAATTGTCAGGAGGTGAGCGCCGACGGACAGAGATTGCTCGTTGTTTGGCAATAAACCCGAAGTTTATCATGTTGGATGAACCTTTTGCTGGTGTCGATCCCATTGCCGTAGAAGATATTCAGCGTATTGTATGGAAGCTAAAAGATAAGAATATTGGCATTCTCATTACTGACCACAACGCACTGGAAACTTTGCGATTGACCGACCGTGCTTATTTGTTGTTCGAAGGTCGAATCCTTTTCCAAGGGACTCCAGAGGAACTGGCTGCCAACAGTGTTGTGCGTGAAAAATATTTAGGTACAAATTTTATTCTCCGAAGAAAAGATTTCCAGTTAGAGAAATAACTTCAATACTTGCTTTTTATTTGCCAGAATTTATGGCGAAACGGATAAATAGAAACGGGCTGTCCAATTGGACAGCCCGTTTGATCTATTACTTCATGAAAATTAGTTTTCACCTTTTTCCATTTGCTCCTTCAAAGCAGCCAAAGCATCCAAGTCACCTAAAGTGGTAGAAGCAGCCTGATTCTGAATCATTGGAGTTTCTTCCTTCTTAGTTGCCTTCTTAGCTTTACGCTCTGCTCTTACCTCAGCCTTTTGAGCATCTTCGAAGATACGGCTGTGAGAGAGGATGATTCTCTTTGCATCCTTGTTGAATTCAATTACCTTGAAGTCAAGTTTCTCATCCAACTGTGCTTGAGTACCGTCTTCCTTAACGAGGTGCTTCGGAGTTGCGAAACCTTCTACGCCGTAAGGTAATGCGATGACTGCACCCTTATCCAACATCTCGATAATTTGACCTTCGTGTACAGAACCAACAGTGAATACTGTTTCGAATACATCCCAAGGATTCTCTTCCAATTGCTTGTGACCAAGGCTCAAACGACGATTTTCCTTGTCTATTTCAAGAACGATAACGTCGATGTCAGCACCAATCTGAGTAAATTCACTCGGGTGTTTGATCTTCTTCGTCCATGACAGGTCAGAGATATGAATCAAACCGTCAACGCCTTCTTCTAATTCAACGAATACGCCAAAGTTAGTGAAGTTACGAACCTTTGCAACGTGCTTAGAGCCGATAGGATATTTCTCTTCGATTGTTTCCCATGGGTCTGGTCTCAATTGTTTGATACCCAAAGACATCTTGCGCTCTTCGCGGTCCAATGTCAATACGATAGCTTCTACTTCGTCACCAACCTTCAGGAAGTCTTGTGCTGAGCGTAAGTGCTGTGACCATGACATTTCAGATACGTGAATCAAACCTTCAACGCCCGGAGCAATCTCAACGAATGCACCATAGTCGGCCATTACGACAACCTTACCCTTAACGGTATCACCAACCTTCAAGTTCTTATCCAAAGCATCCCATGGGTGAGGAGTTAACTGCTTCAAACCTAAAGCAATACGCTTGCGGTCTTCATCGAAGTCAAGGATAACAACGTTCAACTTCTGATCCAAAGCGACAACTTCGTGTGGATCGCTTACGCGGCCCCATGACAAATCGGTAATGTGAATCAAACCATCTACACCACCAAGGTCGATGAATACACCGTAAGATGTGATATTTTTGACAGTTCCTTCGAGGACTTGGCCTTTCTGCAACTTTCCGATAATTTCTTTCTTCTGTTGTTCCAATTCTGCTTCGATGAGTGCCTTGTGAGAAACAACCACGTTTCTGAATTCTTGGTTGATCTTAACAACTTTGAATTCCATCGTCTTGCCAACGAATACATCATAGTCGCGAATTGGTTTCACGTCGATCTGAGATCCTGGTAAGAATGCTTCGATGCCGAATACATCTACAATCATACCACCCTTTGTACGACATTTAACAAAACCTTTGACAATTTCTTGGTTTTCCAAAGCTGCGTTTACGCGGTCCCAAGAGCGAGTAGCACGAGCTTTCTTGTGTGAAAGGATCAACTGGCCTTTCTTATCCTCTTGATTCTCTATGTATACTTCAACAGTATCACCAACCTTCAAGTCAGGATTGTAACGGAACTCATTCAAAGGAATGATACCGTCTGATTTGTAACCGATGTTAACAACGACTTCGCGTTTGTTCATCGCAATGACTTTGCCGTCAACAACTTCGCGGTCAGAAACCTTGTTCAAAGTGCTGTCGTAAGCCTTTTCTAGTTCTTCATGACTTACAGATGTAGTCGCTTCACCACTCTCATAAGCCTCCCAATTGAAGTCTTCAATTGGATTAATGTTCTTGTTTTCTTCCATTAAAAAAATTATTAGTTACTTAAAATTAATTATGTTAGACATTATATTGCTATAAATCTGGCCGCAAAGATACAACAATTTGTTGAATTACAATGAAATGTTTATTGATATTTTTTAGAAAATTTCTCTTTGTTATACCCTTATGTCCACGTTATTGTATAAACCTTGAATGAATTCTTTCCATTCCGTGTTTATTATTCACCAAAAATGATTAACTTGCGACGTTTTTAGAACGTATTGTCTTGAATAGTTCGATATGAATAAGATCGCAAAATATTTTCCATGGATTATGGGCATCGCTGCTTTCCTCTTGCTGTGCGTGCATCTGGAAATGGCACAACGATACCTCTTTTATTATAGGGAACAGCAACAGTTATTCGTTTATGACCTTTCCTTTTTCTGTGAAAGATATCTGACCCATGGTGGGTTGTCTTTGTTTGTTTCACAATTTATTATCCAGTTCTTTACGATGCCTTATGTCGGTGCTATCGTAACGGCTGCGTTCGGTGTGCTGACTGCTTTTTTCCTGTGGCTTGCTCTTCGGAAAATCAATAATAGCGTCTATTTGTTCCCTCTTTGTTTCCTACCGGTACTGTTTCAGGTGGGTGCTTTATATGACTACTATTACTATTATCATGGATATGTCGGTTTTTGTCTGATGACCGGCTGCCTTTATTTGTATACGCTCTTTGCGGAAAAACTAGGTTGGGTGGGACGTCTCGTCTGTGCGGTCGTGATGTCTGCTTTGGTTTATCTGCTTTTAGGACCTATCGGGATAATGTTTGCGATAGCGGTATTTTTATACGACTTGTTACGTAAATATGATAAAGCTTATCTTCAGGTCATTCCGATTGGAATCGTTCTGCTTATCGGATTCTTTCTGATTGTTAGTGGTAATGTTCAAAGTAGCCGATTGGCTTTCTTGAATGATGGCTATTATGAACCGATTATTGAACCAATCTTTTTCTTCGAATATTCTTGGCTGGCTCTGATCGGACTAATACTTGTATTTGGAATTTTTAAAATCTTTCCGAAGGCAAAGCCTTTATGGAATATCTTATTATCTTTAGTGTTCTTTGTTTTCGTAGTCAGTCTGTTTTCTACTGCATCCAAGCAAAACAAGCAGAGCCTGTACGACCTTGTAGAACTTAAACATTATGTGGTAACCGAACAGTGGGATGCCCTTTTGCAAAGTCCGGCAGCATGGAAGAACAATTATTTAAATCGTAATCTTTATAATCTGGCTTTATCTCATAAAGGAAGATTGTTGAGTAATCTTTTCGATTTGGAGCAATATAGCCCAATTACCCTTATCGTTCAAGGAGATTATACTGAAAAAGTACCAGACTTGACCACTATGTTGTCGCATATCTACTATCAAATGGGCAACGTGGGGGCTTCCATGAACAAGGCCTTCGACTCGTTTGTGGGTAGCCGCTATGGCAATCCGACCATGGTGAAGATATTGGTGAAGGCTAATTTGATCTATGGGTCGTATGAATTGGCTGATAAATATATCTCATTGTTGGAAAAAACGTGGGCATATGCTGACTGGGCAAAGGAACAGCGTCATTTCTTGTATAATGATGACGCCGTCAATGCAGATTCGGAATACGGTCCGAAGCGGAAAGGACTTCCGAAAGAGGACTACTTCATCTTCCATAAAGGGCCGTATGTAGATATGCTCGATCTCCTGGATGCTGGCTCGACCGATTTGGGGACACGCGACTATGCCATTGCTTTTGTGTTGCTGGCTAAGGATGGAAAGAGTATCAAACGATTTGTTGAAGATTATTATGGAACAGAGATCATGAAGGATGTGCCTGTCATCATGCAACAAGCATTGATTGCCGTCAGTGAGGATGACTTGGACTATTGTCGTATGCATGGCGTGACTCAGGAAACGATTAATGGGTATGAGGCGTATAAGATCGCATATCTTAACGCTCGCAGCTCTGGAAAGAACCCGGCATCGGCTCTAAAACGTGATTACCGTAGGACCTATTGGTATTATTATATGTTTGTAGGAGTACAAGGAACTTAAGATGAAGAATTTAGAATATATTATATGTCTACTGCTGGGATGCATGTTCCTGGCATGTTCCACCGATATAAAGGTGTCAAAGATTGTCAACGAAGAAGTAGAAATCTTCCCTGACTATAAAGAGGTGACAATTCCTGTGAATATTGCCCCACTGAATTTTATGGTCGTGAATGCAGAAGGTGTAGAAACTGGATTAGTGATTGAAGGTGCTCAACGAAAAATTATGGTGAAGGGACCAAATTTTGAGATTCCTCAAAAGGCTTGGCATAAACTGCTGGCGGAAGAACAAGGTAAGGATATCCGCTTCACGGTTTGTAAGAAAGAAAACGGAGAGTGGATTGGTATGAAACCTTTTGTCATGTCGATCGTATCGGATAAGGTGGATAAGTATATCGCTTATCGATTGATAGCCCCTGGTTATGGCTTATGGAACAAAATGGGGATTTATCAGCGTTGTTTGGAATCATACGACCAAAGTCCGATCTATGAGAATAAGCTGACAGATTATAATTGTGTGAACTGTCATTCATTCCCAATGCGTAGTCCTGAAAGAATGGTCTTCCATATGCGCTCAAAGCATGGTGGAACCGTATATCTTGATGGAGAAAATGTAGAGAAACTGAATACAAAGACTGATCAGACAATCTCTGCTCTGGTTTATCCATATTGGCATCCATCGGGCGACTATATAGCCTTCTCAACGAACAATACTTTACAAGCTTTCTTTGCCAATCATATAAATCGCATAGAGGTCTTCGACACGGAATCGGATGTGGTTGTGTACAATACGCGGACAAAACAGGTGATGGGCAGTCCGTTAACCATGTCAAAAGCTGCATATGAGACATTCCCGACATTCTCACCTGATGGTAGGAGTCTGTATTTTTGTTCTACTGATTCCATTTCCCCGATGCCTAAACGGTATAAAGAGACTCATTACAGCTTGTGTCGAATTGATTTCAATCCTGAAAACGGAACATTTGGTGAAAAAGTCGATACGATTTATAATGCCAAATCAAATGAAAAGAGTGTTTCTTTCCCGCGTATCTCACCTGATGGGAAGTATTTGGCCTTTACTTTGCACCAGTTTGGCAACTTCTCTATCTGGCATAAGGATGCCGATTTATATATGGTGAACCTGGACAATCAGAAGATTTATCCTTTGACAGAAGCGAATAGTGAGAATGTGGAAAGCTATCATTCCTGGTCGGACAATAACCGTTGGCTGGTTTATAGTAGTCGTCGACTCGACGGACTCTATACCCGTCCGTTCTTCACGTATATTGACGCAAATGGTCAAGCACATAAACCATTCTTGTTGCCTCAGAAGAATCCGATGAAGTATTACAAGTCGTTGATGTACTCATATAACATACCGGAATTTGTAAAGGATAAGGTAAAGTTTAATCGCCATGCCATCTCTAAGGAGATGCGTGAGTCGAAGGGGACAGACTTGACCTTTCGGA
Source organism: uncultured Bacteroidales bacterium (assembly GCA_902779535.1). Lineage (GTDB taxonomy): Bacteria > Bacteroidota > Bacteroidia > Bacteroidales > Bacteroidaceae > Phocaeicola. Next base: position 102,965 of record CACZBX010000002.1, on the reverse strand, counting down.
AATAAAAGGAGAGAAATAGTAAACATGATTATATAACCGATTAGAACAGACTATGATCAATTATGATTTGACAAAGATACGGGCAATCATTTTCGATGTAGATGGAGTACTGAGTGGCAGTACCATTGGCATGTACGAAGATGGTCAGCCGGCACGTACCATCAATATCAAAGATGGATACGCCATTCAGTTGGCTGTGAAGTCGGATTTGCTCATCGCCATTATCTCGGGCGGACGTTCGCATGCGGTGGAAGTACGATACCAGGGACTGGGCGTGGAAGAAATACACATGGGTGCAGCATATAAAACCAAGGAGTATGCGATCATTAAGGAGAAATATGGCTTAAAGGATGAAGAAATTCTTTATATGGGTGATGATATTCCTGATTATGAAGTGATGAAATGTTGTGGCCTGCCATGCTGTCCGGCTGATGCAGCACCCGAGATTAAGGAGATTTCGAAATATGTCTCGCATCTCCCTGGTGGACAAGGTTGCGGTCGTGATGTTATCGAGCAGGTATTGAAAGTTCAAGGGAAGTGGATGTCTCATCAGAAAGCCTTTGGCTGGTAAACGTTGAATTATGTTGGAACAATTGAAAGACTATCGTATCATCCTGGCTTCCAATTCTCCGCGGAGGAAAGAACTGTTGGCTGGGTTAGGTATTCCTTTTGAAGTCAAGACCTTACCGGGTATTGATGAGGCCTATCCGGATACTCTAAATCCTTCGGAAGTTGCTGAGTATATCTCGCGTGAGAAGGCGAATGCTTATGCCGATCGCATGGAAGATGATGAACTGCTGATTACAGCCGATACCGTTGTAGTTTCAGGTGATGAGATTATGGGAAAACCGGAAAATGCAGCCGACGCGTGTCGGATGTTGCATCGGTTGTCCGGGACCGTTCATCAAGTCTATACGGGTGTGACGTTGACGACTTTGAATATGCAACGAAGTTTTACAGCAGCAACGGATGTTCGTTTCGCTAAACTGACAGATGAAGAGGTGAATTATTATGTTGAGACTTTTCGTCCCTTTGATAAGGCCGGTGCCTACGGCATTCAAGAATGGATCGGCTATGTCGGAGTTGAAAGTATTCATGGTAGTTACTTCAATGTGATGGGGCTGCCCATCCAGCGTTTGTATCAGGAATTGAAGAAAATCAAGTAATTATCCTCTCTTTAAGTACGTTTTCACTATAATTATCAAGCATTTTGGGAATTTATTTATACATTTGCTTCAAAATGCTAAAAATTTGATTGTTATGCCAATAGAAATACAGGAAGATTTATTGAAAGCTGGGGCCGAGAAAGGCTATGCTGCTTTCTTAAATGTATTCACTGACAAGTATCTGGAAGTTCTTGAAGGCGAGTTGACTGCTGAAAATATGTCGTTGTTGAATGGTTATCAGCACGCTTTGTTGAGCCTTCGTACCTTCACAGAGCAGATGGAAGAAGGGGGATTCATCCAACTGATTCAGAATGGTTATGGACCCTATATCTTCAACAATCCCTTTGCAAAGGCGATGCGTCTGATGGGAGCGAAGGACTTCTCCAAGCTTATTTATGATGCGAAGGCTATTTATGATAAGAACAAAGATGTTCTAGAGGCCGAATATACGGATGAAGAATTTATGGCATTATATGAGCAGTATGATAATTTAGGTGATTTGGATGATGAATTTCTGGATACTGAAAATAGAATCATGGAAATTGTTGCAACCTATGTAGATGAGCATATCACCGATTTTGCAGAGGTGAAGAAAGATTAATTTGCTAAATAAAGTTAAATTTGCGCTCAAAAAAGCAGTATTTCGGCAATTTGGTTGTTTATGTAAGTGATGATTAAAATAAATGTAAAAAGATAGAAAAGTTTGAAAGGTATGAAAATGAAAAGTTTAAAATTTTTAGGACTGGTGACGGCCGCATGGATGGCCTTCTCCGTGAGTCTCACATCATGTTTGAACGATAACAACACAGAGACCCAATACATTAGTCTGGTAACAGTGGAGCAATTGCTGGGTGGAACCGTTTATATTCCAGATGAAAATCCGAACGCCAGACTGATACCACAGGGTGGGGTGGCAAGTTTGGCAGATGCTAAGCGTGCTATCATCGTATACACTGTCCCAGAACTTTCGGATCCTCAGGCTACAGAGGTTCCTGTTACGTTATTGGCTGGTTCAGAGAAATATCCGGTGTATGAAGTGACGGATCGTCTCGACACTGTCGCTGATTATACAAGCGCTTTTACTGGATTCAGCAAGTATTCAGTGTCGGTATGGCAATTCATGGAGATGAATGTTGTACGCGACCGCTATCTGAATGTCGGATTCTCTTATATTGCTGATGAGTTAGGTAAAACGTGTATGGCTCCGAATCATATAAGTAACGATACCATTTACTTGGATTTCTTGTTGAAGAAGAAAGGCGACTCTAAGAGTTCGGGTACAGGGATGAATTGCTATGATTTGAACTCATTACGTTATAATCCGTTGATTAATTATTCTCAATTGCAACCGAAGGATGACTCAATTTGTGTAACTGTCACGATGAAAGCTACTACAGGGATCACAGAGGACAGAGCAGTAAACGACAGTCGCACTGTCAAGATCTCGTATTAATCGTTGATATTTTTGATAATAGAAAAAAAGAAGAGAGGGTAACCCGTTGGGGTTACCCTCTCTTCTAATATCTGAACTTTTTATTTGAATGCATGCTCGCTGATACCCTTTCCTCCAAGAACCAGACGGTCCATGTATTCAGGAACAGCCTTGCCACAAGCCTTGTCCACGTACAACTTAGCAAGATATTGCGACAGCATGAAGCCATGGCCTTGCAAGCCGACGAACAGTCCGTGACCTGGGTCGATGATGTAGCGTGGTTCGAGGTAGTTTCCTGCCCAACATGCCTGCAAAGGAACTGCTGCCAAGGATGGAATCCAGTCGCAGAACACTTCGCTGACGATGTTCAGGAACGCACGCGAGTTGAATTTCATCTGGTTATAGTCGCTGATGCTTTCTTTTGCGTCAACAGCCGGAGAAGCACATGCAATAATTTGGCCGGTGCTTGCTAACTGTTGGCCATATACGGCAGAGAAGTCGTTCCGACGTTGACGGTCGATCAGCATATCCAGCATGTCACCGTCTTTGCCCAATAACGGAAGGCGTGGAGTGATGAAAGCCTGGTGCTTGACTGGATAGAACCCCGTGTTGTAACCTAACATCTGACAGAATTTCTCGGCATTGTACCCCAACGCATTCACGAAGTGATCACAAACATATTCCACATATTTGTGATCGTGCGTATATACAAGGGCTCTGTACTTTTCTCCATCACGATGTACCTCAATCAAAGTCGTGTCTTCAAGTACGATTCCACCTTTCTCAACACCTTTATTACGGATAAAGTCGATGGTCCTACCTGGAGTAGCTTGCCAGCAGTGCTCGCTGATCTGAGCGGCGAAGTACGTCTTCTGGTTCGGGTTGAAATATGGTGAAACTTCTTTCACAAAATCTTTCTTGTCAACCAGATAAGCATTCGACCATGAGCAGCTTGCTTCCAGTGAACGATAGGTCTCATCGTCGTGAGCGAAGGTGATATAACGAGTCTCGCGGTAGTTAATATCATATTCCTTCTGCGTCTCTTCGAAGATATGTTGGTTACCTTTTGCGATATCTGCCAATTCCGGAACTGAGAAGGCAGGACGGCCACCGGCAATGTTTCTCCATGATGAACCTCGTTTGGCATTGACCAAAACGGTCTTCTTACCAGCCTCGCAGAAGTAGCGGAACAGTGCGCTACCACCGATACCACCACCTGCAACAAAGACTTCGGTCTGACGAACTTCCTTATTGTTCACGATATAGTGGTCGGCAAGCTGTCGGTTTGGATAGGCCTCGCCCAACGTATAGCGGTTAGAAAGTGGAGCACGTGGAGTCGCATCGCCCACAAGCTCGATGCCGTACTCGCGTAACTTATTGCGTAAGCGAGGAATACACCGCTTACCTCGACATGCACCCATACCCAATCGAGTGATATGTTTGATCTCGTCGATGGAGATATACTTGCGGTCACCAATGGCCTTGAGCAATGCGTCTAATGATACATCCTCGCAGTGACAAACGTAAGTCTTTGACTCACAATCTTCAACCGGCTTGAACTCAACAGGCTCCGGATAATTGTCCTTTGCGATGAAGCCCGTTACTTTCAAAAGAGTATCCTTGTCAACTCCGATTGCTTTGACGCGAGCTACATTTGTCTTCGTCGGTTTCTTCAGGACTTTCTCAAGCAAGCCCTCGCCAATCTTCTCACCTTGGTCATTTACCAGATAGACCTCACAACCTTCCTGTACTTCATATTCAACCGGAAGGAAGAGAATGTCCTTACGGGTGTCATAGCCAAAGATTGCCAAGCCAGGACATTGAGAGATACATTGCATACATCCGATACATTTGTCGTAATTAATGGACGGTGTTACCGAAGTAGAACTCTTCGTGATGGCTCCGTGCGGACAAGCGAACGAACATGGGTTACAAGCAAAGCCATATAAGCAGTCCAAGCGTACAAAAGGTTTCGCATCTTGACGCTCTGCTGTGGGGAGGTCGGCCTCCTGTTTCAACCGAATCGGCCGTTGTTGTGAATCAATGTATTGTTTGGAGATATCCAGATAATCATTGTAGTTATAACGAATGCCCAGTTCCTGTGCAATCTCGTATGCTGCCTGCTTACCACGAAGCACGGCACTTGTGCCTTCACCAATGCGAACGGCGTCGCCGGCACCCAGACAACGTTTGCCAAATGCCAGTTCACCCTTTTGCAAGAGTTGGTTATCAGGTATCAAACCGGTACAAATATTGATGATATCGATGCCATCAATCACTTTTTCGGTTCCTGGTATAGGCTTGAAATTCTTACATTCTGCGATGACAGCTCCTGTGATACCCGTCTTGTCGGCATTCGGGATTGCTTTCAACAATACGTGAGAAGTATAAATAGGAATACCTAATCGACGGATACGGTTGGCTTGAACAGGGAATCCACCTTCGTGGTCCATTCCTTCGAGGATGGCTTTCACGTGTGCTCCTGCCTGCATCAACTGATAGGAAGTCAGGTAGCCAATATTTCCAGCACCGATAGTCAGCACGTTCTTACCCAGCAGGGTAAACTCTGCGTTCATCATCTTCTGTACTACGGCTGCCGTGTAAACACCCGGAACATCATCGTTCTCGAACGTAGGCATGAACGGAACGGCTCCGGTAGCCACAACTAATGCTTTTGCATCAATGTAGAATGTCTCGTCGGAAAGTGTGTCTTTGACCATCAGCCGACGATCCTGCAAGATATCGCATACGGTAGAGTGCAACAAGATTCCTTCCTTGTCCTCACCAGCCAAGTTTTCGGCGATGTCGAATCCACGCATATCGCCAAACCGTTTTTGTTGTTCAAAGAAGAAGAAGGCGTGTGTCTGCATGACGAACTGGCCGCCTATCTTCTCATTATTATCTACGACAATGGAGTTGATGCCTAATTCTTTTAGTGTTTCGCGACACGCCAACCCGGCAGGTCCTGCACCGATGATGGCAACATCGGTCATATAAACCTTAGTTGATTCCTGCGGAATGCGAGGAGTTTTGGTTGCATCATACGACTGCGTGTCTAATTCCGCTACTTCCTTGACTCCATCTACCTTTGTGATACAGATTCGTTTTACTTCTCCATCGACTAGCATTTGACAAGCTCCACACTTTCCAATACCACAGTTGAGGGATCTGTTTCGTCCGTCCACGCTGTGACTGTGAACGGGGAATCCTGCTTGATGTAAAGCAGCAGCGATCGTTTGCCCTTTCATGCCCTTTACTTCTTTTCCTTTATAAAGAAAAGAGCACGCTTCTCCGGTTGGGACCTGAAGAATCGGGTGCTTTGTGATTTTACTCATATTCCTTACGTTTTAAGTTAGTTACTTTTCTTCATGGTATAAAAATGAAGCGATATCTTTGTATCACTTCTTTGCACAAATATATGAAATTTTGATTCGAAAAATATAAATCACTGGCATTTTTTCGTCTAAACCGTAATTTTTGTGTAAGTTTGCGATTGCTATTGAATAAAAAAGAACAAGCGGTGAATTACAAAGAATTATTTCGTCGGATAGGACTGCTCATTTCTGATCCAGATAAGGCGTGGAGAGAGATTAGTGTGGATGTGAATAAGCGAAACGTACAGATGGGATTCGTTTACCCGATGATTGGTTTCTGTGGCATTTCTGCTTTTATCGGTGCTCTTTTGGTCAATACTTCAGGTCCGATGGTGTTCCAAACGGCCATGATGAAGTGTGGTGGTATCTTCATCTCTTTGTTTGCCGGCTTCTTTCTGGCGGTCTACTTAGTCCAGTTGGTAAACAAGCATCTTCTCAACAGGGAATACGCGGATGATACGATTCAACAGTTCGTCGGCTATTCGATGGTGGTCTCATTTCTGCTGATCTTCATCGACGGTTTGTTCAATCTCTCTTTTCTGTATTGGCTTTTGATGTTTTATACCATCTATGTGGTTTATATCGGGGCACGGATTATATTGGATGTGCAAGAAGATAAACTGACAGTATATACATTAGTTGTCTCGCTTATCGTAGCCTGTTGTCCGATTTTCATATCATTCGTTTTTAATCAATTATCACTTGTATTGAATTAATGAAGACTCAAGATATCAACATCAAGAATAAGAAGGCTTCGTTTGATTATCTATTTATCGAAACATATACTGCCGGCATTGTCCTGACTGGCACGGAGATTAAATCCATCCGTCAAGGAAAGGCAAGTCTGGTGGACACTTATTGTATTTTTATTAATGGGGAACTTTGGGTGAAGAACATGCACATCGCCGAGTATTTCTATGGTTCGTATAATAATCACTCGGCCCGAAGGGACAGAAAGTTACTCTTGAACAAGAAAGAGTTGCGGAAACTTCAGGATGCAGAGAAGAATCCGGGCTTTACCATTGTTCCCGTCCGACTGTTCCTCAATGAAAAAGGGCTGGCCAAGTTGGTGATAGCCTTAGCCCGCGGTAAGAAGGAATACGACAAACGACAGTCTTTGCGAGAAAAAGACGATAAACGGGAGATGGCGAGGATGTTTAAACATTAGAGAATGACTACAATACAACAAGCAATACAGGAACGGGTTCTCATCCTTGATGGAGCGATGGGAACGATGATACAAAAATACAACTTGACAGAACAGGACTTCAGAGGGGAACGATTTACTGATATTCCTGGCCTGATGAAGGGCAATAATGACTTGCTTTGTCTGACGCGACCTGATGTAATCCGGGCCATACATGAAAAATATCTGGAGGCTGGTGCCGACATTATTGAGACAAATACCTTCAATGCTCAGCGTATCTCGCTGGCGGATTATCATACTGAACATGTGGTATGCGAGATTAACCGGGCTGCTGCTCGGTTGGCTCGTGAAGTAGCCGACTCTTTCTCCACACCCGACAAACCTCGTTTCGTTGCCGGATCGGTAGGCCCTACCAACAAGACTTGTTCCATGAGTCCGGATGTGAATAATCCGGCTCTTCGCTCGCTGACCTTTGACGATCTGGTGGATGCGTACGTGGAACAGATGACCGCATTGCTCGAAGGAGGTGTCGATGCGTTGATGATCGAGACCATTTTCGATACGCTGAATGCAAAAGCTGCACTTTTCGCAGCTGAGAACGCCATGAAGAATGTAGGTCGGGAAGTCCCGATCATGTTGTCGGTTACGGTATCTGATGGCGGAGGGCGTACATTGTCGGGCCAAACACTGGAGGCTTTCTTAACGTCGGTGATGCATGCGAACGTTTTCTCGGTCGGACTGAACTGTTCGTTTGGTGCCGAACAGATGAAACCTTTCTTGCAACAGTTGGCAGAAATGGCTCCTTATTATATAAGTGCTTACCCTAATGCGGGCTTACCCAATAGTTTGGGCCAGTACGACGAGACTCCTGAACACATGGCTCTTAAGGTGAAGGAATATTTGGACGAGCAGTTGGTCAACATTATCGGTGGATGTTGTGGAACCGATGAACGATACATCGCGCAGTATGTTCCTTTGGTCGAAAAGGCTGAACCTCATGTTCCTTCCAGTCGGGAGGACACCTTGATGCTTTCGGGATTGGAAGTACTTAAACAAAGTCGTGAAAACCGTTTCATCAATGTGGGTGAACGTTGCAACGTGGCGGGCTCACGAAAGTTCCTTCGATTAATCAAGGAAAAGAGCTATGAGGAGGCATTGTCGATTGCCCGGAAGCAAGTAGAGGATGGTGCCATGGTTTTGGACATCAATATGGATGATGGACTGTTGGATGCAAAGCACGAAATGGTCAACTTCCTCAATCTGATCATGTCGGAACCTGAGATTGCCAAGGTTCCTATCATGTTAGACTCCTCGAAATGGGAGGTGATCGAGGCTGGCTTGAAGTGTTTGCAAGGGAAGGCTGTCGTAAATTCCATCTCGCTTAAGGAAGGCGAGGCTCTTTTCTTGGAGCATGCACGGATGATAAAGCGTCTGGGAGCAGCGGTAATTGTCATGGCGTTCGATGAAGAAGGACAGGCCACCAGTTTTGAACGAAAAATTCAGGTGTGTGAGCGTGCTTACCGGTTATTGACGGAGGTTGTCCACATGAATCCTAACGATATTATCTTTGATCCGAATATCTTGTCGGTGGCAACGGGAATTGAAGAACACAATGCGTATGCCGTCGACTTTATTCGTGCAACGGAATGGATCAAACAACACCTGCCTTATGCTCATGTGAGCGGTGGAGTGAGCAATCTTTCATTTGCTTTTCGTGGGAATAACTATATCCGTGAGGCCATGCATGCAGTGTTTCTCTATCATGCTATTCAAAAAGGAATGGATATGGCGATTGTGAACCCTGCCACATCAGTTATTTACAGTGATATTCCAGAGGAAACGCTGGAACATATCGAAGATGTCATCTTAAACAGGAGACCGGATGCGGCAGAACGATTGATCGAATTGGCTGATCATCTGAAGGCTGAGGCTGTGGATGCGACATCTGAACAAGAAAAGAAAGATGCTTGGCGCGATGAACCTGATGTGAGCAAGCGTTTGCAAATGGCTTTGGTAAAAGGAATAGGTGATTATCTGGAGGCAGATTTGCACGAGGCTCTTCAAGTGTTCCCGAAAGCCGTAGATATTATTGAGGGACCATTGATGGACGGCATGAATCAGGTAGGAGAGTTGTTTGGTGCTGGTAAAATGTTTCTTCCGCAGGTCGTTAAGACGGCACGAACCATGAAAAAGGCGGTCTCCATCCTTCAACCGGCTATCGAAGCTGAAAAACAAGAAGGTATCAAGAGTGCTGGGAAAGTATTATTGGCTACGGTTAAAGGGGATGTGCACGACATAGGGAAAAATATCGTGTCGGTCGTCATGGCTTGCAACAATTATGAGATTATCGACCTTGGTGTCATGGTACCTGCCGAGGTTATAGTACAAAAAGCCATTGAGGAAAAGGTGGATATCATTGGGTTGAGCGGTCTGATTACTCCGTCATTAGAGGAGATGGTTCATGTAGCAGTAGAACTGCAAAAGGCAGGACTGAGCATTCCTATTATGATTGGTGGAGCTACCACATCGAAATTGCACACCGCCCTGAAGATTGCTCCCGTATATCGTGGTCCGGTCGTCTATATGCAGGATGCTTCTCAGAATGCTTTGATCGCACGGAAACTGTTGAACGAGGAGCAACAAACCTCTTTTGTGAACCAACTATCAAATGAATATGCCAGCCTTCGAGAACAACATGAACAAAAGCAAGAACATTTAGTCTCTTTGGAAGAGGCTCGTAAACGTAAACTCAATTTATGGGATTAGTGGTAGGTCGTTATCCTTTTGCTAAAAAGTCTTGACTTTTTTAATACATACTCCCACAATGCCGTGCTAAGACATTCGGTCATCTCCCCAAGGTGCTGTTTGCTTATATTACAGACTTTGTGCGTGCAACTATTGTGTACCTACGTATGGCGAGGATAATGTCTTCAGTATCTATTATCTGTTCCGGTGGATTTCCAATTTTCTGGATGATAATTCCGGATCTATGACCCGCTGGTGACGATCATCATATTTTTCTCTTCATTTATCGAGTTTTTCACCTTCAAAAACTGAGTTTTGGACGCAAAAAACTCAGTTTCCGAGACAAAAAACTCAGAGACTCAGAGTATACTGATGTGGTAAAATTTATTGTTCTAACCTTCTCTTGAGGAAGAAATCCTTTGTGGAAAGGAAATACATGACGACGCCAACCAAGTTAATGGCTGCCATAAACCAGAACGCTGCGCTGTATCCGAAATGCTCGGCAACGACACCTCCAACAAGGATACCTAATCCCATACCGATATCCCATGAGATAAGAATCGTCGAGTTAGCTGTCCCTCGTTCGTTATGATTGGCTACACTGATAATCATGTTTTGAAAAGCTGGCCACATGTGTCCATTGCCCAAACCAATGAGTAAAGCTGAAAGATAGTAGCCATAGAAGTTAGGCAATGCAATGAAAAGTGTATATCCGATGAGCGAAATGATAACTCCTTCGGAAGCATTGTGGGTGAGGCGTCCTTGGCGAAGTCCTTTACTGCCTTGCAGACGCGAGAGGATCAAGCCGATGGAAAGAAGCATGAAGTATGACCCTGTTCCGCCGGTGATTCCCATCACTTCCTTACTGTAAATAGCCAGGTAGTTGCTGAGGATGCCAAAGCATAAGCCGAAGAATATCATGTTTGCACCAAGCATCCAGCCTTTTAACAAGAAAAAACGGTCCCACGAGATTTTCTCTTTGTTCTTAACAATCTCCTTCGGAGGTAATTTAACGGTCGCATCGGTTGCCAGTCCTACAAAAGCGACGATCAAAGCAATCCAGAAAAGCAACTCGAAGTTCATCGTATACTTATATATAAAGATACCGATAGTCGGAGCAATCGCCATAGCAAGATTATTGCTCAGTCCATAGTATCCTATACCTTCATTTCGGCGACTGGAAGGTAGTACATCGATGGCTACGGTACTGTTTGCTACTGTTACTGAGCCGAACGGACCGCCATGGAGTGTCCTTACGATGGTAAACAGTAGGAGAGTGCTGGCGGCAAGATAGCCGGCGAAGAAAATCGCAAAGAAGAAAAAGCAGATCATCAGGACTTTCTTACGCGGAAAACTATCGACAAAGAACCCACTGAAAGGACGAAAAATAAGGGCGGTGATGGTATAACCCGAGAGGACGATACCGATCACATCCTTCGTGGCATGAAAGGTTTCGCTGAGATAAAGAGGCAATAGTGGAGTCAACAGGTAAAAGGCGAAGAATAGTGAGAAGTTGGCCGTCATTACCTTCACATAATTGCTGTTCCACAGTTTTTCTCTTTGTTCGGTCATCGTGTTCATTCTCTACAAATTCGTGATAAACTGTTCCGCTGCTCGCAAGGTTTCTGGCTTTCCGATATCCAGAATCTTCAAATCGGGTGCAATGAATGCACGGATCTCCTCATGATGGCAAACGGAAAGGTAGAAATCGATGATGGAGAAACGCCCTGCAGGTAGTGTCTTGAAGATACACGGGTTTACTGCTTGGATACCTGCGTATGCGTACTCCTCATACATTCCTTCCTGATAAACAAATCCTTCGGGCTTTGTCTCACCAGTCTGTTTGTTGACCCAGCCCCGCAGCCGTTGTCCCTTATCAAATAAAAGGTAACGATTGGTCTTGCGATGACTTACAACCATGGTTGCTAAGGCTGAAGGGTGGGAGTTATGCTCTTGCATCAGTGCTTGCAGGTTGCAGTTGGAAAGGATATCTGCATTATGGAGTAAGAAACCGTTTTCGTCGTCCCTGAAGAACGGTGCTGCCTTTTGAAGGCCGCCGCCTGTCTCGAGTAATTCACCTCGTTCATCCGAGATGTGGATGGTCAGACCAAAATCATTGGCCGTCAGATAGTCGATGATCTGTTGGGCAAGGTGATGTACATTCACCACTAATTCGGTGAAGCCAGCCGACTTTAGCTTGAGAATCACATGCTCGAGCATCGGTTTCCCTGCTACTTCAATAAGTGCCTTGGGACAATAGTCGGTCAATGGTTTCAGCCTTGTTCCTTTTCCGGCTGCGAAAATCATGGCTTTCATGATGCGTATCACTCTTTGTGGTTCAATGTTTGTTCAATGTTTTGTTCTCGATGGATAAGTTCTACCTTGACTCCGAACGTGTTGTTCAGGTGTTCAGCTAGGTGCTGTGCAGCATACACCGATCGGTGTTGTCCTCCCGTACAGCCGAAACAGATGCTGAGGTTCGTGAATCCTCGTTCCATATAGCGTTTCACGCTGGCGTCTACCAAGGCATAAACATGTTCGAGGAAGGTAAGAATTTCGCCATCGTCTTCAAGAAATTTGATGACAGGCTCGTCCAGACCGATAAATTGCTTGAAGCGGTCGTACTTTCCCGGATTGTTGATAGCACGACAGTCGAACACATAGCCGCCTCCGTTTCCACTGGGATCCTCAGGAATTCCTTTCTTATAGGCAAAACTCATAACGCGTACGGTGAGCTGCCGTTTCTGAAGCTCATCCCTAAACATCGAGAGGTTAGTCAGATCCCGCAAAACCTGACAGAGATATGGGTATTCGGGAAAGTCATCCTTTAGTAGCTGCCGAAGATTCTTCAAGGCGAAGGGTACGCTTTGGATAAAATGAGGTTTCTTCTCAAAATATCCGCGGAAACCGTATGCACCTAACACTTGAAGTGTGCGGAAAAGCACGAAATGGCGTAGTTGAGCATAGAACTCATTACGGTCGGTCGGTTGATATTTGTTCAGCACTTCCAGATATTCCTCCAATAATTCCTTGCGCAATGCTTCGGGGAAGTTTGCCTTTGCCTGCCAGAGGAAAGATGCCACATCGTAGTAGTACGGACCTTTGCGACCGCCCTGGAAATCGATAAAGTAAGGTTGACTATAATGAACCATCACGTTCCGACTTTGGAAGTCTCGGTACATGAAGGTATTCGATGAACTCTTCAATAGGACATCACTCATTCGCTGGAAGTCGTCTTCCAACAAATCTTCCTGAAACTCCAGTCCCGTTGCCTTCAGAAAACAGTACTTGAAATAGTTCAGATCCCATTTGATGGAACGTTCGTTGAACTCAGGCTGGGGATAGCAATAAGAGAAATCGAAACCGTCGGCTCCAGCAAACTGGACGACAGGCAGCAGACGTATCGTCTTGCGAAGCAACTCTTTCTCTTCCTCCGAGAAAACGGATGTCTGACGACCTTTCTCAATAGCCTTGAACAAAAGAGTATCGCCCAAGTCTTCTTGGATATAATATAATTCGTCCTCCGAAACAGCATAGATCTCCGGTACAGGCAAACCTTTCTTGCGGAAATGCTTTGCCATGTAGACGAAAGCTCGGTTCTCTTCCTTTGAAGTGCCATAAACACCGATAATTTTTTTTGAGCCTGTCATTCGGAAATAACGACGGTTGGAACCCGATGCTGGAAGTTCTGTGATGGTCTCGGGCTTTGAACCGGTATATGATTGGTAGATTTCTTGTAATTTCTCAGTAAACATATTCTGTATCTTTTAACAAGGCAAAGATACTGCAATTTTCATTAAAAAGTTTGCTGTTTTGCCTAAGTTTTACAACATTTGTATGAAGATATTGAATGAGGTATTGATGGCTTTCAACTGATATACTGACAAAAAGTCGGATAGTGAAAGTTGTCAGGAAGGTCTCTAAGGGAAATGAAAGAAAATAACCTATGAAAAAAGAGATAGGCCGACTATTTGGCATATTTCTTGAAAACGTTGATAATGAATACAAATAACTAAAAGCAATACGATGAAGATTTTGAAAGACACTACCAAGTTCGGAAAGTTTTTCTCGGAATCCTATTTCTGGAAGAAACTGCAGAAGAAGGTCAAGAAGATAGGTATGAAAGTAACCTACGCTGCTTTATTGTGTTACTATGTCCTTAAGAGTCCGGATGTACCCAAGAAAGACAAGGCAAAGATTTACGGAGCCCTGGGCTACTTTATCCTTCCGCTCGATTTTTTCCCAGACTATATTCCGGCTGTCGGTTACTCGGATGACTTGACGGCCTTGCTGTATTGTCTACATTCTATCTGGGTAAACATTACTCCTGAGATTGAGCGACAGGCAAAGGAGCAGTTGTATCGTTGGTTTGGTACGGTTGATGAAAAAGAAATCATCTTGTTCCTACCTACTGATGGCGAAAAAAATCCGAATAAGTAAATGCCTTTTGGAGAAATCTATTATATTTGTATAAACTAAAAAGTCGATTTGTAAATCTTAAAAACTATAAAGTATGGAGATGAATTATGTTTATGTGGCAGCAGGCATTGTGCTGTTAGTCCTTTTGATTATCTTTTTGGTAAATTCGTATGTGAAAGCTCCTCCAAGCAATGCCTTCATTATTTCGGGTCTTAACAAGACTCCACGTGTGCTGATAGGTAAAGGTGGAATCAGAATACCTTTCTTTGAACGTTTGGATAAGGTTTATCTAGGACAAATTACCGTGGATATCAAGACCGAACAACCGGTACCTACGACCGACTTCATCAATGTGAATGTAGATGCTGTCGCTAAAATCGCTGTCACACCTACTCCCGAAGGAATCCGTTTGGCAGGAAAGAACTTCCTGAACATGCAGCCGGCTCAGATTGCCGCTCAGTTGCAAGACTCGCTGCAAGGTAACATGCGTGAAATTATCGGTACGCTTGATTTAAAGAGCTTGAATACCGATCGTGATGGTTTCTCTGATCAGGTATTGAAAAAAGCTACTCCGGATATGGAAAAGTTAGGTGTTACCATCTTATCATGTAATATCCAGAATGTTACCGATGAACAGGGCTTGATTGAGAACATGGGTGCCGACAATACCTGGAAAATCAAGAAAGATGCTGCCAATGCTAAAGCTATTGCCCAAAAGGAAATTGCTGTGGTCGAGGCTGAAAACGCGAAGTTAGCCAACGATGCGCGTGTAGAAGCTGATACTCAGATCGCCGTTCGGCAGAACGACCTTGCTATTAAGAAGGCCGACTTAAAGCAACAGGCTGATACTCGTATGGCTATTGCCGATGCTGCTTACGAAATTCAAAAACAAGAACAGCAGAAGACAATTAATGAACGTGCCGTGGAGGCTGAAATTGCTCGTACAAGAAAAGAGCAGGATCTGACAAGCGAGAAGATCAAGGTGCAACAGAATCAATTGGAGGCTGAGATTAACAAGCAGGCGGATGCCGACAAGTATAAAGCACAAACAAATTCGGAAGCAGCCAAGTATGTGGTTGAACAACAGGCATCGGCCGATCTGGAACGTCGTAAACGCGAAGCAGAGGCGAAAAAATATGAAGCTGAGCAAGAAGCGTTGGCTATCCGTGCTAAGGCTGAAGCGCAGAAGTACTCGATGACTCAAGAGGCTGAAGGTATCAAGGCAAAGGGTGAGGCTGAGGCTTATGCTATCCAAAAGAAAGGTGAAGCAGAAGCATTGGCCATGGAGAAAAAAGCAGAAGCATTCAAGAAGTATAACGATGCTGCAGTCACCCAGATGATCATCGAACAACTTCCTGGTATAACAGCGAGCGTTGCAAATCAGGTAAGTGCTATCGATTCAGTCAATATCTATGGTAGCGATGCTTCGGGTGTCTCTAAATTGACTTCGACGGCTCCGACAGTTATCAAGCAAACCTTGGATCTGATAAAGAGTACTACGGGATACGACCTCGCAAAGAAGGAAAATCCTGAGGACAAGAAATGAGCAGGGAGGAAAAAAGGAAAGTGCCAAACATTTGTTTGGCACTTTTTTATGAGGTCAATCAGACCAATTTTGAAAAACCTGAGTCTTACTAATCAGATGCTTTATCTAAGGCCTTGTGGTATTAATGCATCCTTGATGGCAGCTCTTCTAGCTTCTCTTGCAGCTTTCTTTGCCTCTTTAGCACGCTTCTTTTGCTCTTCTTTTACCTTATCAGCCTTCTTTTTTGCTTTCTTTGCTTCTTTCTTCGCTTTCTTTTGTTCTTTCTTCGCTTTTTCCTGTTCTTTCTTTTGTCTCTTCTGCTCTTTTTGGGCTTCTTTCTGTGCTTTTTCTGCAGCCTTCGCTTGCTTATGTAATTTCTTCAATTCTTTTGCACTCAAAGGCTTTTGATCAACAGCAAAGAACTCACTACTATCTAAAATAACATCTGTTGCCTGAACAGTGGGAACGTACATTGAACACATTAAAGCAAATGTGCAGACGTAGATAAATCTTTTCATTATTTCTGTTTATTAAATGGTTATATCAAAACAAATATATAGATTCCTCAAACAACTTGCAAGAATTTAATTTTTTTTTAATACAAATCGTCTCCTATTTATTTGTTTCACTTATGTGACAAACTTTTGTCACGTTGGTGAAACACTTAAACTTCTTTGGGGTGGAAGTAAAAGAAAGAGAGAGACGGTTAAAGACTCTCTCTTATGCTGGAGCGGAAGACGGGACTCAAACCCGCGACCCTCAGCTTGGAAGGCTAATGCTCTATCAACTGAGCTACTTCCGCATAAAAAAAGGAAGGTCCATCCACCTGAAAATTTCTCCTTTCGTACTCTGCAGGTCTTTTCAAGTATCAGTACTTCCTGTGAAGTGTGGGCAAAGATGGATTCGAACCACCGAAGTCGAAAGACAACAGATTTACAGTCTGCCCCATTTGGCCACTCTGGAATTTGCCCATACATCCGTTTCCTGAATGCGTGTGCAAAGTTAACGCTATTTTTGAAACGGACAAAGATTCTCTTTGTTTTTTTTATCTTTTCTACAATTTTCTTCCAAGCTGAACCATCTTAATGGCCGTGATAGCACCCTCTGTGCCCTTATTCCCATATTTTCCCCCTGAACGGTCGATTGCCTGTTGCATGTCGTTCGTGGTAAGTAGGCTGAAGATGACCGGTACATCACCTGTAGCATTTAGGTAACTGATTCCATTGGTAACGCCTTGGCAGATATAATCGAAGTGAGGAGTCTCACCTCGAACGACGCATCCGATGGCAATGACGGCATCTACTTTCCCAGACTTCGCCATTTGTGCAGCACCATAAGTCAGTTCAAAGCTTCCGGGAACGGTATGTACAATGATTTGTTCCTCTGGCACTCCATTCTCTCTCAGTGCTTGTACAGCACCGTTTAAGAGAGGTAGGGTAATGTTCTCATTCCACTCTGCTACTACAATGCCGAAACTCATGTCGTGAGCATCAGGAATGGTCGTTGAGTCGTAATCAGATAAGTTGTGATAAGCAGTTGACATAGTTTTTTTTATATAAGAAAGGGCGGATGATTAGTCGTCCGCCCTCATTATTTATCAGTTGAATATACTTATTTAGAGGCACGCTCGATGTATTTGTCGATTTCCATTGCCTGATAAGAGTTCGCGTATTTGTCCTTAACCAGTTGGTAAACTTTCAAGGCCTCGCTATTCTTGCCCAACTTCTCATAAAGTTCACCTGCCTGTATCAAATAAATAGGACTTAATGCTTGGCTGTCAGCGTTGGTAGCAGCCTTATAGAGCATGTCGGCAGCCTTATCCAACTTACCGCTTTGAGCGTAACAATTGCCCATGGTAGCCATCAATGCAGGAGCAACCAATAAGTCGTTGGCATTGAACTTATCCAAATATTTCAAAGCTTCTTCGTACTTACCAGTCTGAGCGTAGCAGATTCCGGCATAAGCGTTTGCCAGCTTACCAGCCTTTGTGCCACTATATTTGTCAGCAACATACAGGAAACCTTTTGTGCCAAGGCTGTCGCCATTCAGAGCTTGCTCAAAGTTATCGGCACGGAACAATTCCTCTGCTTTGAAGATTGCTTCACTAGCATGCAACTCACGAGGTTCAGAAATAAAATGTTTGTAACCCATTACGGCTAAGATCAGCAGTACGATACCGCAGATAACGCCTAAGATAATGTTTTTGTTCTTCAGGAAAAACGCTTCAGAGGCACTGATAGCCTCATCCATGTTCAGTGGATCTTTAATTTCTTGTTTCTTTGCCATTGTATATATTCTTTTATTATTTTCGATGAAAAAAATCGTTCTTTTATTTTCGAAAGGCAAAAGTAACTCATTTATGTGTATTAAAGAAATTTACAAGCTATTTTTTTTATGATTTACCGTTTTTATCGTTATTTTTGCATTATAAATTAAGTGTTTGTTATGATATTAAATCGCATTTCCGTTCTGAATTACAAAAATCTAGATCAAGTTGAATTGTCTTTTTCTCCGAAAGTAAATTGTTTTATTGGACAGAACGGGATGGGTAAAACGAATTTGTTGGATGCGATTTATTATCTTTCTTTTTGTAAAAGTGCTTTCAACCCAATTGACTCACAGAATATTATGCATGATCGGGATTTCTTCGTTATCCAAGGCACGTATGCTTCGGATGATCTTGAGCAACAAGAGGAGATTTATTGTGGATTGAAACGTCGCACGAAGAAACGTTTCAAGCGAAATAAAAAAGAATACGAACGTTTGTCCGATCACATCGGTTTGATCCCGCTGATACTGATATCTCCTTCGGATGTGGATCTGATTTCGGGGGGAAGTGATGAGCGACGTCGATTCATGGATGTTGTTATCTCACAGTATGATCGTTCATACTTGGAAGCGCTAATCCGTTATACTCGCGCTCTAGAACAGCGAAACGCCTTGCTGAAAGCGGAAGAAGAGCCTGATTCTGCTTTACTTGATGTTTGTGAGGAACTGATGGCTCAATCAGGTGCTGTGGTTTTTCAGAAGCGTAACACATTCGTTCAGGAATTTATCCCGACTTTCCAGCACTATTATAGTCAGATTTCTTCCGATCGTGAGCAAGTTGACTTGAGTTATGAGTCGCATGCTTTACAAGGCGATTTATTAGAACAATTAAAAGCGAGTCGTCCTAAAGATCGGATCATGGGTTTTTCGTTGAAAGGAATACATAAGGATGATCTAACGATGCGTTTGGGAACTTTTCCTATTCGTCGTGAGGGCTCACAGGGGCAGAACAAAACCTATCTGATAGCATTGAAACTCGCGCAGTTTGAATTTTTGTGTCGGACAGGTAGTCAGACAAAACCGTTATTGTTGCTCGATGATGTTTTCGACAAGCTTGATGCCTCGCGAGTAGAACAAATTGTGAAATTGGTTGCAGGTGACCAGTTTGGTCAAATCTTTATTACCGATACGAATAGGGATCATTTAGATCGTATCATGCAGAAAGTGCAAGGCGCATATAAGGTGTTCGATGTCGTAGATGGAAGTATTAACGAAAGGATTCATTGACCATGAAGAGGAACAAAGCTCAGAATATAAGTGATTTAGTTTTGCAGTTCCTTCGTTTAAGTGGATTGGAAACGCCTTTGAATGAACATCGTCTGATACAGGCGTGGAGTGATGTCCTAGGCCCTCAGATGTCCAAATATACGGATGTGGAACATCTTTACATAAAGAATCAGAAACTGTATGTGCATGTTACATCGGCTGCTCTGCGTCAGGAATTGAGTATGGCTCGGTCGACGTTAGTAAAAACATTGAATAATCGGGTCGGCTCTCAAGTGATCGTCGACATTATCTTTAACTAGAGCTTTCCTTTCTCTGTCCATACTTCATCCATCGGCTGATCATATTCGTCGGTCGGAACTTCTGGCATAACCTGAAATTGATAGCAAACTCCAATATTGTATGACTTGAGTTTCGGTAAAAGCCGATCGTAATACCCTTTTCCCCTTCCTAACCGATGTCCTTTTGCATCAAAGGCAACTCCTGGTATGATTGATAATTCGATGGACTCAAACTGATTGAACAAATCTCCTGTCGGTTCCATGATGTGGAAAGCTCCTTCTCTCATGCAAGATGGTCCGGAGTATTGGCGCAATTCCAAATTATCACCCACGACAATAGGTAGGAGTATTTGTTTGTGGTGATACCATTTTTGAATGAACGCATGTGTATTGACCTCTCTAGGGAGAGCATAGTAGAGTAGGACTGTTCTTGCTTTCTGGAAGAGCGGATGTTCTTCCAATAGTTGGAACAACGCAGCCGACAGTTTGTCTAACTCCGTTGTTCCATATTTTTTCTTCTCTATCGCAATGAGTTTTCTTATTTCCTGTTTGGTCATTTCTCGTTGCTTATGGCTTGTTCCGGTGCTTTCGGAAAAGCCTGTTTCTTGTCCAATATCTCGATGGCTTTGAGTACAGGTTTATCGCTCTCATTCAGATATTCAATGTATGACTGCATGTCGAGCATGTTATAAATGATATTGCCATACAAGTTTAACTCAAGCAGCTCTCTGCTCTTGGCTATCATGATGTTGCGGCGTTTCAAACCTTTTCCTTCGGCAAAGCGTACAAACTGTTCAATCACATTTTGTGACTTGAGATATTTGAGGAGTGGTCTCCACTCTGTGAATTGCTGAAGTGAGGTACGGTATTTATCCGTGTAGTTGAAGCTAAATTGTATGGTCAATCCTCTGTTTCTCGCCATTTGGAAATAGGATGTCATGCCCGTTGTGTCAACAGGAATGAAATAATCAGGCATGATGCCGCCACCTCCATACACCGGACGGCCTAATGAAGTATAGTATACAGTGCTCTGGTCTTGCTTGATGCTATCCTGTGAGAAGAACTCGCCATGTTCGTATCGGTTGTATATGTCCATTTCATATTCCTGGTCTTTCCCATTCGAATAATGCTTCTGGATGCATCGTCCCGAAGGTGTATAGTATCGTGCGATGGTCAGACGGATGGCAGAACCATCGCTGAACTCGATTGGTTGTTGAACCAGACCTTTGCCAAATGACCGTCGCCCAATGATTGTTCCCCGATCATTGTCTTGGATAGCTCCTGAGAAGATCTCACTTGCTGAAGCAGAACCTTCGTCGATCAATACGACAAGTGGCATTTCTTGATTACTGCCTGTACCATTCGACAAATAGTCCTTACGTGGTGATTTCCGCCCTTCTGTATAAACGATGAGTCGATCTTTGGGTAGGAACTCATTAACCATCTGGATGGCTGCTCCCATGAATCCCCCCGTATTCTCACGCAAGTCGATGATGATCCCCTCGCAGCGTTGCTGGTTCAGTTGAGCCAATGCTATCAAAAGTTCATGATAAGTGTTCTCTGCAAATTTGTCGACTTTGATATATCCATATTTATTCTTTATCATATAGGATGCATTGATACTCTTAACCGGGATGTCACCTCGAACGACTGTAAAAGTGAGCAGCTCTTTCTCACCTGGACGGTATACTCCCAGTTTGACCGTGCTTCCTTTAGGGCCTTTCAACTTACGTTGTACGGAAACATTGTTGACACTCTTCCCTACAAAAGCAGAATCATCGACAGCAACAATACGGTCGCCCGCCATCAGGCCAACTTTTTCAGAGGGACCGCCATGAATGACGTTATTGATATGGATGGAGTCATCATGGATTGTGAACTGCACACCGATACCACTGAAACTTGCAGCCAGGTCGTCATTGACAGCTTCTAAATCTTTTGCTGGAATATATGCTGAATGCGGGTCTAATTCTCCTAATATCTGAGGCATTGCTTCCTCGATAAGTTCATTTATTTTAACGGTATCTACATATTGGTCCTCTACAATGCGAAGTAGTGCGTTCAGTTTGTTATTAGAGGACATATTTATTATTCCCCTACGATCTGTTGAGAACTGGTTTGCGTAGAAAGTACCAATTAGGATGCCAATTACGATAGCCACAGCAGCAATTACAGGAATAAAATAGGATTTCTTAGGCTTATCCATTTTGTTATTCATTATTCAAATCAATGTATTCAACTTCAATATTTGCTTTTCTCAGAAGATTCAATCCGTCGTCCAAACGATACTTCTTGCTGTAAACGACGCGCTTGATTCCTGATTGGATGATTAACTTCGCACATTCGATGCAAGGAGAGTCTGTAATATATAAGGTTGCTCCATCGCTACTATTGTTCGAGCGTGCTATCTTAGTGATGGCATTGGCTTCGGCATGAAGTACATACGGCTTCGTAACATTGTTCTCATCTTCACAAATATTCTCGAATCCAGATGGTGTGCCGTTGTAACCATCTGAAATGATCATCTTATTCTTTACGATGAGTGCTCCAACCTTTCTGCGCTGGCAATATGAGTTTTCTGCCCATATAGCCGCCATACGTAAGTATCGTTTATCTAATTTAACTTGTTTTTCTTCAGTGCGATCCATCATGTCTCAATTATTAATAGTGTGAGAGTTGTACGTAATATGTTTTCTTCTCTATCGTCAACAAAAGATTGCGTGAGTCACCTTGATAGTAACGTGCGTCAGTGAGTATACGTACAAATTCATTATCGAATCCATTAAGAGATCCTGTTGTCCGTATGTTCTTTCCATCGATGAAAACGGTTCGGTCTTTCCCATTAGCCTCCCATGTGCCAGTGATTGTTCCTCCACAGGTTAGCGTGCCACTGAAGACACCACTCTCTTCGAAGGCAATAGTTAATCCCTTTATGGCAGTGACATCTTCGAAACTGGTATAGATAGGCTGTGCCTTATTTGAATTTTTCCAATCTGTAGTATTGAAATAGTTGACTACAGTCCATTTGCCTGAGACAAAGATTTCTCCGACATCATCTCCTTGGTCACAACTAAAGCAACACAAGAGTAGACATAATCCGATGATAAATTGTAATTTCTTCATATCTAAATAATTCCGTTACGTTTTAATAATGCGTGAATAGTAGGAGCTTGACCTCTGAAACGTTTGTATAATTGCATAGGTGGTTCTGTCCCACCTTTCGAAAGAATATTTTCGCGGAAGGAAGCAGCTGTTTCTGTATTGAAAATGCCTGTTTCTTGGAAGAGAGAGAAAGCATCAGCATCCAGAACTTCTGCCCATTTATAACTATAATATCCGGCAGCATATCCGCCCGACATGATATGTGAGAACTGAACCGACATACATGTACCTTCTACAGCAGGCAACAATTGCGTTTCATGCCATGCTTCTTTCTCATAACGTTCCACATCTCCTTCAAAAGGTGTGGTGCGTGTATACCACGCCATATCCAAAAAACCGAAACTCAATTGTCGGAGACAAGCGTATGCAATGTTGAAATTGGCAGCGCTCTTGATACGTTCAATCAGGTCGTCAGGAATTGTTTCTCCTGTTTCATAATGGCGGGCAAAAGTGTTCAAGAACTCTTTCTCTGTGACATAGTTCTCCATGAATTGGGAAGGTAATTCCACGAAATCCCAGTAAACATTAGTGCCACTTAAACTGGCGTAGGTGGTATTGGCAAACATCCCATGCAGGGAATGCCCGAACTCGTGCAAGAATGTCTCAACCTCACCTAATGTCAAAAGGGCAGGTTTGTCGTCCTGAGGTTTCGTGAAGTTCATGGTTACGGAAACATGCGGTCGACTATTGGTATCTTGATCTATCCATTGTTCTTTATAGTTGGTCATCCATGCTCCGGCATGTTTCCCTTTACGTGGATGGAAATCGGTGTAGAGAACAGCTAGGTAGGATCCGTCTTTATCGAAAACGTCATATGCTTTCACATCTGGATGATATACAGGAATGTTCTTGTTTTCCATGAATGAGATGCCATACAAGCGAGAAGCTAAACCAAACACTCCTTTTTTAACTTGGCTGAGTTCGAAGTATGGGCGTAACAATTCGTCATTCAAATCATATTCTTTCTCCTTCAACTTGTTGGAGTAGAAAGCCCAATCCCATGGCATCAATTCAAAATCTGCTCCTTCCGTTTCCTTTGCCAATTTAGTAATCCGTTCAACTTCTTTTTTTGCTGCTGGAGCATAGGCCTCCAGTAGCTCATTTAGCAATTGGAAAACGTTTTCCTTATTTTCCGCCATGCGGTTTTTTAAGACATAGTCGGCAAAGGTCGGGAATCCCAATAATTGTGCAATTTGAAGTCGACAATTGACAATTTTACGTACAATATCAATATTGTTAAAGCCATCGTCATGTGTACATTGGGTGTTGTATGCCATATATAGTTCCTTACGTAGATCACGATATTTCACGTATTTCATAAAAGGCATATAACTAGGGGCTTCCAGGGTGACGATAAATCCTTCTTTACCATGTTCCTTTGCATTTTGCGCATAGCTGGCAATTACATGTTCAGGAACACCTTCCAACTGCTCACGGGTAATAGGTAATTCGTATTGATGAGTTGCTTTCAGATGATTCTGTGAGAACTGCAAGGTGAGCATACTTAACTCAGTATTCAATTTTCTTAAGGTTCCCTTGTCTGTCTCTGAAAGGTTAGCGCCGTTTCGGATAAATCCATCGTACGTTTTTTCCAAAAGCATTTCCTGTTCTTTGTTCAGATGCAAAGAATCCTTCTGTTCGTAGACAGATTTTATTCGTTGAAATAGTCTGTCGTTTAGTGTTATATTGTTGCCATGCTCTGTCAGCAATGGCATCATTTTTTCAGCGATAGCCTCCATCTCATCATTGGTATCCGCGCTCATGAGGTTTCCAAAGACAGTCGTGACACGATCAAGGAGATCTCCTGATTTCTCCAACATCTCTATTGTATTTTCAAAGGTTGGAGGTTCTGGATCGTCGATAATATGGCTGATCTCTTCATCTTGTTTTCTCATTCCTTCCATCATCGCCGGTTCGTAGTGCTCATTCCGGATAAGGTTGAATGGTATTGTTTGATGAGGGGTATTGTATCTCGTGAAAAAAGGATTCTGTTCGTTCATAGTGGTTAATTATTCTTTTGTTGTTTGGATAGAAGTGGATAGTTTCTCAAGAGCAGGGATAAAAATTGATTTACGTCCCAGTTCAATCAATCCTCTGTCGTTCATATCATTCAGTTCTCTGGACACATTAATACGAGTCTCATCGATTAGAGCGGCAAGATCTTCCATCTTTATTTTAATATTTTTTTCTCCATCAGTCTTACGTGCCTGGATGAGAAAGAATTGAACGATTTTATTGTGTACGCCGGAGGCATAGACCTTATTGATCTTCTTATGTTCTATTTGCACTTGATTGCTTAGAATATTCAAATAGTTGATATGAAAGATCTCGTAGTTATTCAGTTCGGTGAGAATATATTTCTTTTCAATCATCAACATTTTCACTTTTGTCCGTGCTTTATAGGTAGAAAGGAAGTTCGGATGTAAGCCAAAAACTGAATATGGTTCGATAACCGCAGGTTTCTTGTATACTTCTGTATATACGTATGAAGGATCGAAATGATTGGTCTCGGCCAGTAGTTCACCGCTTAAAAAGAAGAGAAGCTGCTCACATTTATCACCTTGCCGAACAATTACTTCGTCCGGTTCAAATTTATGAAAAGATAATTTTACCTTACTTAAAATATTTGTCAAGTCCATTCGACCCAATCCTTGAAAAAGAGGTAGCTGCAGTAAGGTGTCGTACATCGTGATTTCCATGTTCTCTCTTTTTAGTTGCTATTTTATCTAGCAAAGATAATGATATCGGGTGTTATTTTGTTAAAATAGCGTGAATTTTATCTTTTTTTATCATTATCGTCAAAGACTGTATGAATGTTTGTCGCATAATTCCTAAAAAGAATGAAGGGAAACTATAAAAGAAGTGGAACATTTATACGAAATGCTCCACTTTTATAATAGATTGTCCTAAGCCATATTAAAGGAAATCAGAATTAGCTTACTCTCCCAGGATATGCTTCAAGTGCCTTCTTAAGAATAGTCAGAGCTCTTTCCAAATCTTTCTTCTTTAGCACGTATGCGAGTCGCACTTCGTTATATCCAATTCCCGGAGTTGTATAAAAACCACTGGCAGGTGCCATCATGATGGTTTCGCCTTCATCTTCAAAAGATTCGAGACACCAGCGGCAGAATTTCTCACTATCATCGACAGGAAGTTTGGCTACAGTATAAAAAGCCCCCATTGGAATTGGTGAATAAACACCTGGAATCAGATTTAGTCCGTCAATCAGACACTTCCTTCGCTCCACATACTCATCGTATACATCACGATAATATTCTTCTGGTGCATCTAATGATGCTTCTGCTATAATCTGTCCGATTAGGGGAGGAGACAGTCGTGCCTGGCAGAACTTCATAACGGCTTGTCGAACAGCTTTATTCTTTGTAATCAAGGCTCCGATACGGATACCGCATTCGCTGTATCGTTTTGATACGGAATCAATAAGAATGACATTCTCTTGAATACCTTCCAAATGGCAAGCACTGATATATGGGGAACCAGTATAGATGTATTCACGGTAAACTTCGTCAGAGAACAAATACAAATCGTATTTCTTAACGAGGTCACGTATTTGATTCATTTCTCTTCGAGTATAGAGGTAGCCAGTCGGGTTATTCGGATTGCAAATCATGATAGCCCGAGTACGTTCATTAATCAACTCCTCAAATTTTTCTACTTTTGGGAGACAGAAACCTTCATCGATTGTAGTGGTGATTGTACGAATCTTTGCTCCTGCCGAAATAGCAAATGCCATGTAATTGGCATATGCTGGTTCGGGGATGATAATCTCATCACCTGGGTTCAGACAAGAAAGAAATGCAAATAGAACAGCTTCACTACCGCCAGATGTAATGATAATATCATCTGCATCTACCATAATATTATATTTCCGATAATATCCAACAAGTTTTTCTCGATAACTTTGATAGCCTTGTGATGGAGAATACTCCAGGATATTTCGATCAATATGTTGCAAGGCGTCAAGTCCAACTTGTGGAGTAGGGAGGTCAGGTTGTCCTATATTAAGATGATATACTTTAATTCCTCTTTCTTTTGCCTTCATGGCAAGAGGTGCTAATTTCCGGATTGGAGACTCCGGCATTTCTATTCCTCGAACTGAAATCTTGGGCATGTTGAGTTGTATTCGTTTATTTATTGCGACAAAAATAGTCTAATTTTTTTTTATTATAGAATAAATCAATTCGTTTTTGGCGACTAAAAAAGTATAAAACCGGCAACGCCACACAAGATAATCATCAGAATCGGACTTACCTTGAATCGACGGGTGGCAATAAATGTAATCAGAAAAATGATTATACTTATAATAATCTGATAGTTAGCCTGTAGGAAAACCTTCATATTGGATAATGGAAGATTGCTGAACTGTCCAAAATTCTCGCTGTTCATCAGTAATAAGGCTGCAGCGGCTAATAAGCCAACGATAGCAGGACGTAATCCTTTGAAAACGGCTTCCACTGCAGGATGGTTTTGAAATCTCAGGAAAAACCTGCTAATCAGGAACATCAGGATAAAGGAAGGAAGGACGACAGCTAAAGTGGCAATGGAAGATCCCAAAATCCCTAGTATTGGATTAAATCCGGCATTAACAATGGCAGTATATCCAACGTACGTTGCTGAGTTTATACCAATTGGACCCGGAGTCATCTGACTGATGGCGACAATATCCGTAAAATCTGCAGTCGTCAGCCATGCATATTTAGTGACAACCTCTCCCTGAATCATAGAAAGCATTGCATACCCTCCTCCAAAACCGAAAAGGCCAATCTTAAAGAATGTATAAAAGAGCTGTAGAAAGATCATGAGGGATTGGTTTTACGGTGAAACTTGCCATATAGGTATCCAGATAAGCCAGCTATAATAATAACATATATGGGCGAGAATCCTATTAACCAGATAAGCAATGCTGAGATTACAGGAATCCATATGTTATATCGGTTTATCTTTGCCGCTTTTGCCATGTTGAAGGTGGGGGCGGCTATTAGTGCAACAACTCCTGGGCGTATACCCATGAAAATACGTTGGACAATTTCATTGTCTTCAAACTGTTGGAAGAAAAGAGCAATGGCCAAAATAATGATGAAAGAGGGGAGAACTGTTCCTAGAGCCATGGAAAGTGCTCCTTTAAACCTTCTCAACCGATAGCCAATAAAGATGGCAATATTTACCGCAAAGACTCCTGGAATGGATTGCGCGATGGCCATCAAGTCGATGAACTCATCATGCGTAATCCATTTCTTTTTTTCCACGATCTCCGTTTGGATTAACGGTATCATAGCGTATCCACCGCCAATCGTGAAGAGTCCTATTTTAAAGAATGTGATAAATGCCTGAAGATAAAACTCCATTATCTTGTATGTTCTTTAACCCATTCGCGTGCATTGACAAAAGCTTCCATCCAAGGAGTAATCTCATCTTCGTTTCGATCAGCAGGGTAATAAGCACACTGCCAAGGGAAGAAAGCACGTTCCAAGTGCGGCATCATAGCTAGGTGACGACCATCTGGGCTTGCAATACCTGCTACACTATAGTCCGACCCGTTTGGATTAGCTGGATATCCGTCATACGAATATTTCAGGACAACGTTGTATTTCTCTTCCGGATAAGGTAATGAGAACTTTCCTTCTCCATGAGCCACCCAGATTCCCAGTTTACTTCCACTTAATGAACCCAATAAGACGCTTCGGTTCATCGGTATGGTTACTCCTAAGAATCCAGATTCAAATTTATGAGAATCATTGTGTAACATCTTGGTCTTCTTCTTGTAATCAGGGTTAATTAAACCTAGCTCTACTAAAAGTTGACATCCGTTACAAACGCCCAAAGAAAGAGTATCTTCACGTGCAAAGAATTTGTCAATTGCCTCTTTTGCTTTAGGGTTGAAGAGAATTGCGCCGGCCCAACCTTTGGCAGAACCTAGTACATCAGAATTAGAGAACCCACCGCAGAATACGATGAAATTGATATCCTCTAATGTCTCACGACCACTAATCAAGTCGGTCATGGTGACATCCTTAACATCAAAGCCTGCCAACCAAAGCATATAAGCCATTTCACGCTCACCATTAGTACCCTTTTCGCGAATGATTGCAGCACGGATTCCACTCTTTTCCCGACGGTCTGGGTTAAGTCCAAACTGTGCTAGTTTACCCGTGAATGTCGGATTGACAGCCCATTCCAGAGGTTGCATCTTATAGTTTTCAAAACGTCTCTTGGCACAACCGTTGAAACTTTGCTTGCGGTCGAGTAGATATGAAGAGGAATACCAAACATCACGAAGGTAGTCAATGCCAAATTGATGAAGGATACCTTCCTTTTGTACCAAGATATGGCGTTCGTCTGTCGGTACACCGATTTTGACAAATCCAACGCCTGCATCTTTCAATACTTTCTTGACTAATGAAGCTTGTTTGTCGCTTACCTGAATAACGATACCAGGATTTTCTGCAAAAAGAATCTTAACTAAATCGTTTTCTTTGATTTCGTCAAGGTTAATTTCCATACCACCTTCAGTGTTGGCGAAGCACATTTCCAATAAGGTCGTAATCAGACCACCCGCTGAAATGTCGTGTCCTGCCATAATCAATCCTTTATTGATAAGGTCTTGTACCGTCGTAAAAGCATTGCTGAAATACTCAGGATCTTTAACTGTAGGAACGTCATCGCCAATCTTATTGAGAGATTGTGCAAAAGCAGAGCCACCAAGGTGTAAAGAATCAAAACTAAAGTCGATATGATAGAATGCAGATTTTGGTTCATTTACCATGACAGGTGAAACCACTTTCTTGATGTCGGAAACTTCACCTCCTGCAGTTACAATGACAGTTCCTGGACTTAAGATCTTTTCTCCATTCGGATACTTCTCTGTCATAGAAAGTGAGTCTTTCCCCGTAGGTACATTAATCTTAAGTGCACAGCAGAAATCTGACAAAGCTTGAACAGCCCGGTAGAGTCGAGCATCTTCTCCTTGTTGAGCGCGGCATGGCCACATCCAGTTTGCAGAAAGAGATACACTCTTCAGACCTTCTGCCATTGGAGCCCAAACGATATTTGTTAGAGCTTCTGCAACAGACATTACGGAACCTGCTTCAGGATTTGCCAATCCGACTTGAGGAGCATGACCAATGGAGGTAGCAATACCTTTTTGTCCGCGATAATCCAGAGCGACAACACCACAATCGCTCAGTGGTAATTGGATCTCACCTTGACATTGTTGGCGAGCGATCTTACCTGTAACAGAGCGGTCTACTTTATTTGTCAACCAGTCTTTGCAAGCAACAGCCTCAAGTTGAAGCACATTCTTGATGTATTCATCCAATTGGGCTTTTTCGTAGGTAACATTTTCGTAGTGTCTCTCTACATTCTTATCAATCATATAAGTCTTAGGAGAAGATCCAAACATCTGGCTGACAGCCAAGTCGAAAGGACGAACTCCATCTTTGTTCACAAATGCGAAACGTGCATCGCCAGTTGCTTCTCCAACGCAATACATTGGAGCGCGTTCGCGTGCTGCTATCTTTTGAACATGGTCGAGTGCTTTCTCATCAATGAGAAGTCCCATTCTTTCTTGTGATTCATTGGCAATGATTTCTTTGTCGGACAAGGTCTTGTCTCCAATAGGTAGTTTATCCATTTCAATCAGTCCACCACATTCTTCTACCAATTCAGACAAACAGTTTACATGCCCGGCAGCTCCATGGTCGTGTATGGAGATGATAGGGTTACTTTCTTCCTCACCCAAAGCCCGTACGACATTGTACACACGCTTTTGCATTTCTGCATTCGCACGTTGTACAGCGTTCAGCTCAACGCCAGAAGTATATCGGCCGGTATCAACGGATGAAACCGAACCACCACCCAATCCGATGCGGTAGTTGTCGCCACCCAACACTACAATCTTGTTTCCTTTCTCAGGAGTTCCTTTGAGACAATCTCTCTGTGTGCCATATCCCACACCACCTGCTTCCATAATAACCTTGTCGAAGCCATATTTCTCACCATTTTCTTGGTGTTCAAAAGTGAGGAGGGAACCACAAATCAGAGGCTGTCCAAATTTGTTTCCAAAATCAGAAGCGCCATTGGAAGCTTTAATCAATATCTGCTCTGGGGTCTGGTATAACCATTTGCGAACTGGAAGGATTTGTTCCCATTCGCGTTCCTCTTCTGTGCGAGGGTATGAAGTCATATAGATAGCCGTACCAGCGATAGGCCAAGATCCTTTACCTCCACCCATTCTGTCGCGGATTTCACCTCCGGTACCTGTTGATGCGCCGTTGAATGGTTCAACAGTGGTAGGAAAATTATGTGTTTCTGCTTTCAGAGAAATGACTGTTTTTATATTTCGAATGATAAAATAGTCAGAAGTAGACTGATCCGCTGGGGCAAATTGTTCGGCAACAGGGCCTTCAGCAAATGCTACATTATCTTTATAAGCAGAAATAATCTTGTTTGGATTCTCTTTTGTTGTCTTCTTGATAAGCTGGAAAAGTGAGGATTCCTTCTCCTCTCCATCGATAATAAATGTACCTCCAAATATCTTATGCCTACAATGCTCAGAGTTGATTTGTGCAAATCCGAACACTTCTGAGTCAGTAAGTTTACGTCCTAAATCATTCGATACTTTATGAAGGTATTTAATTTCCTCTTCTGAAAGGGCCAATCCTTCTTTTTCATTATATTCCTCAAGATTATCAATATAGATAATAGGTTCTGGCTTACGATCAGTCGTAAAAATGTTTTGATCCAAACCTTTGTACATGCGTTGTAGCATCACGTCGTATTCGGCATTCTCATCGTTAACAGGGAAGTATTCTTCAATTCGTAGGATACCTTTCATACCCATGTTTTGAGTAATTTCTACAGCATTTGTACTCCATGGAGTAATCATTTCTCTTCGGGGACCAATAAAGAAACCGCTAATGGTCTCTTCTTCTAATGCGTTTGCTTCACCATAGAGCCAGTTTAATTTCTGAATATCTTCAGTTGATGGCTTATTGTCAAATTCGGTTGCAATAATATTGTTTGCGGGTGTTCTGAAAAATTGGATCATAGCACTTCTTTTTAAAACTTGCGCAAAGTTACGAAAAAACGTAAGGATTAAAAAGGAAATCTGGCTTTTCTTTATTTTCTGTTACTTGTTACATAAATAAAGTCTGAGTCATTCAAATGAGTGGTATTCAATAGAAAAAGGCTAGCAAATGTCTTTGCTTAACAAAATAAATTTGGCTATTCTCTTAAGTTACACTATCTTTGCCGCATGAATCTGATAGAGATCACCATATTTGAATTGATTAAAGGGGTGGTAATTGGTATCATGGCATCGGCGCCCATGGGACCTGTAGGTGTATTGTGCTTGCAGCGTACAATCAATAAAGGACGTTGGTATGGTTTCGTTACAGGTTTGGGAGCTGCCTTAAGCGATATCCTATATGCTCTTTTAACTGGTTACGGTATGAGTTTTATGGATGAGTTTATAACTCGAAATCAATTTGCTCTTCAACTATTCGGCAGCGCACTTTTGCTCCTCTTTGGTTTCTATACGTTCCGTACTGATCCTATCCGTTCATTCCGCCATATTGATACCAATAATAAACGTTCAAACGGTACATATTTCAACAACTTTATCACGGGATTTTTGGTAACATTATCCAATCCTTTAATCATCTTTTTATTTATTGGCTTATTTGCTCGTTTCTCTTTTATCAGTTCTGAGATACCGGTGTTAGTCCAATTGTTTGGCTATCTGGCTATTGTAGCTGGTGCGGTGATCTGGTGGTTCTTGTTGAGTTATGGTGTCAGTAAAATACGTACACAGTTTAATGTGCATGGGGTATGGATGATGAACAGGGTTATCGGTGTGGTTGTCATGATTGTTTCTTTGGTTGGCATTGTGCTGACGTGTACTGGTACAACCATTTACTGACGGATGAATTCAATTAATTCTTAGAAAAAGAATATAACAATGTTTATTTCCCAGCAACTGAAAGAAAAGAATATTGCCGAATACTTATTATATATGTGGCAGGTTGAGGATTTGATCCGTGCAAACCAATATGATATCGAGAAAATAAAGTCTCGAATCATTGTTCCATCTCAGTTATCGGAAGAAGATAAAGAAAAAGAAATTCGATGGTTTGAGGAACTGATCCAAATGATGCAAAGAGAAGGTGTTTTAGAAAAAGGACACCTTCAGATCAATAAGAATGTGATCACTTGGTTGACAGACTTACATCTTCGTCTGTTAAAGTCACCCAAATTCCCTTATTACGAGGCTGCTTATTATAAAGTATTACCATATATTGTTGAATTAAGGGCTAAGGGGGCTAATAAAGAAGAGCCTGAATTGGAAACTTGCTTTGATGCGCTGTATGGCATGTTAATGTTAAGATTACAGCAAAAAGAAATAAATGCAGAAACATTAAAGGCAAAAGAAGCGATAACGACTTTGTTATCCATGTTGTCAGATTATTATTATCAGGACAAAGCAGGAACCTTGGAACTTGAATAATAGATAGATTATGCCTAATCAAGAAATAGATAGAAGAAGAACTTTTGCGATTGTCGCACATCCTGATGCCGGAAAGACATCTTTAACAGAGAAATTCCTGTTGTTTGGTGGACAAATACAAGTGGCGGGTGCTGTAAAGAGTCATAAAATCCGAAAAACGGCAACTTCCGACTGGATGGATATTGAAAAACAGCGTGGTATCTCCGTGACTACGTCTGTGATGGAATTTGATTATCGTGATTATAAAATCAATATCCTTGATACTCCAGGACACCAAGACTTTGCTGAAGACACATATCGTACGTTGACTGCAGTGGATAGTGTTATCATTGTTGTAGACGCGGCCAAAGGTGTGGAAACTCAGACTCTCAAGTTGATGGAAGTATGCCGGATGAGGAAAACTCCGGTCATTATTTTTGTAAATAAAATGGACCGTGAAGGAAAAGACCCATTTGATTTGTTGGACGAGCTGGAAAGTGAATTAGCCATTCATGTTCGGCCGTTGACATGGCCTATCGAACAGGGGCCACGCTTCAAGGGCGTATACAATATCTATGAGCAGAACTTGAATCTCTTTCAGCCTTCCAAACAAGTCGTTACGGAGAAAGTTGAAGTTAATATTCACACTGAAGAGTTGGAAAGCCATATTGGCGATCGCTTAGCGGAAAAACTTCGTTCAGACTTAGAATTAATAGAAGGGATTTATCCTGCCTTTCAAGTGGATGAATATTTGAAGGGGGATTTAGCTCCAGTCTTTTTCGGTTCGGCACTGAATAACTTTGGAGTACAGGAACTGTTGGACTGTTTTGTCGAAATAGCGCCAAGCCCTCGTGCTACTAAGGCTGAGGAACGTATGGTTGAGCCAGAGGAACCACGTTTCACAGGTTTTATCTTTAAGATAACTGCAAATATCGATCCTAATCATCGTTCATGCATCGCCTTTTGTAAGGTTTGTAGTGGTAAATTCTTACGTAATGTTCCATATTATCACGTTCGTAGTGATAAGACGATGCGATTCAGTTCTCCGGCTCAGTTCATGGCTCAGCGGAAACAGACTGTGGATGAGGCTTGGGCAGGCGATATCGTAGGTTTGCCTGATAATGGTACGTTCAAAATAGGGGATACATTGACAGAAGGAGAAAAACTTCATTTTAAAGGATTGCCAAGTTTCTCACCTTTAATGTTTAAATATATAGAAAACGCTGATCCAATGAAGCAAAAACAGTTGGCAAAAGGGGTTGATCAACTGATGGACGAAGGCGTGGCGCAATTGTTTATCAACCAATTTAATGGACGAAAATTGATTGGAACTGTCGGGCAATTGCAATTTGAGGTTATTCAGTATCGTCTTGAAAACGAATATGGAGCAAAATGTCGTTGGGAGCCAATTAGTCTATATAAAGCTTGTTGGATAGAAAGTGATGACGATGCAGAGCTAGAGAACTTTAAAAAGCGTAAATATCAGTATATGGCAAAGGATCGTGAAGGGAGAGATGTTTTCTTGGCAGACAGCAGTTATGTTCTCCAGATGGCTCAGAACGATTTCAAGCATATCAAATTTCACTTCTCGAGTGAGTTTTGACGAAACTTAAAGGAATTTCTACTCCGGCACAGCCTAATAAATCGATTCGTATGATGATTCGAGAACTATTGTTTACTTGAATCAGTTCACCTTGTAGTCCTGTAAGAGGACCTTTGATTCCTATAATAGTTCATTGAAAGGATTGTTTTAAACTTCTTTCAATGTAAAATAGTTGTCGGATTATTTTATAATCTATTTTTATATGTTTATATTTGCAGTTGAAAGTAAGAACCTGTTATGTACTTTCATGTATGTTAAAGTGTAATTAATTATTATATGTTTAATCATTTTTCTGCTGGTGATTTCTTTTTTTGGCTAAGTGTGATAGCATTTGCTCTATGCATCAGTAGTTTATTCAATGGTTTTGTCATACCCAAGATCCTCCAGATATCTTTTCAAAAGCATCTTTTTGACGAATTAGATGAACGTAAGATTCATCATGATTTAGTTCCTCGCCTGGGCGGGTTCGCTTTTGCTCCTTGTATTATGTTCACAGTCTCTTTGTCGGTTGGTCTACTATTATTGATCAATCAAGATGAGATTTTTACATATTTAGTTGCAGAGTCGTGTAGTATAGCCTTTGGCTTATGTGCTTTAACGTTGATATTTCTGATTGGAACAATGGACGACTTAGTGGGAGTTCGTTATCGTAACAAATTCATTGTTCAGGTTTTCTGTGCCATACTGCTTATATTAGGAGGAATATGGTTAGATGATTTGCACGGGCTTTTTGGTATTTATGAATTACCTAAATGGGCCGGTTATCCTTTGACGATCCTAGTCGTTGTCTTTATAACGAATGCTATCAATCTGATGGATGGCATTGATGGCTTGGCTTCTGGATTAAGTGCAATCGCTCTGATTTATTACGGAATAGTCTTTTTCGCGGAAGAAAAGTACATGTTTTCTCTTATATCATTTACCGCATTGGGAACGATAATTCCTTTCTATTATTACAATGTTTTTGGCAATGCAAGAAAGGGAAAGAAGATATTCATGGGAGATACTGGTTCGTTAACACTAGGATTAATTCTCAGTTTCCTCAGTATAGAGTTAGGCTCATATACTCCAGATGAGAATTTGTCATCCTATAATTATTTTGTTTTGGCGTTCTCACCACTTATTATTCCATGCTTTGATGTTGTAAGAGTCTTTTTCCATCGGATCCGTCGTGGACATAGTCCGTTCCTTCCTGATAAAAACCATCTTCATCATAAGATGTTAGCTATGGGTATGGAACAACACCCTGTTATGATCACGATTTTATCAATGGCAGCTGCCCTGATTGTTGTAAACTTAATATTGTCAGCATTCATAGAGATTACAATACTATTGGGCTTAAATATGGTCTTCTGGTTGGTTTTTATCTTCTATTTGAATAACCGTATTCATCAGTATAATTTAAAGAAGAATATTCCGGATTCGAAGGATTAGATATATTGGTATATTTTGACAGAAAGTCCCATTTACTTTTTTAGCAGGTAAGTGGGACTTTCTATTTGATAAGAAGATGTTACAGTGTAAACCTAATATGAGTGAAGCAAATAAAGGTGTAAACTCTTTAGTCTTATAATGTTTAACTGCTATCCGAATAAGTGCACTTTATTCATCGAGTTTTTGAAATCAAAAACTCGATGAATAAACGAAAAAACTCGATAAATGAAAAAAATAACACGATGATTGAAAAAATCACCGTGTTTCCTTTAATCACCGAAATTAATCTTAGTTGAAGTAGTAGAGGAACGTTGCAATCCCTTCCAAGGCTTTCTTCCCTTGTTCTTTAATATCAATAACAAACTTTATTTCTACTTTTATAATACCTCTAAGATTCTGTACAGATTGAAGAATTGTTTTGAGACGGATACTTTGTCCTGAAAGAACTGGTTGCCCAAACTTCATTTTATCCATCCCATAATTTACCATCATTTTAAGGTTGTGAACTTCAATGATTTGGTCCCATAAATATGGAAGCATGGATAATGTTAAGTAACCGTGAGCGATAGTTGTCTTATATTGTGACTCTTTTGCCGCACGCTCTGGATTCACGTGTATCCACTGATGGTCATCCGTGGCGTCTGCAAATTGATTGATTCTTTCTTGTGTGAGTTGTACATAGTCAGACACACCGATTTCTTGACCGACCATTGCGGCAAAGTCTTCATAACTATTGATAATACATTTGGCCATAATTCTTATTTTTCTTTAGGTTGTTGTGAGACAATCTGATTTTTCCATTCTATAATTTGGTCTTTAAAATATACCCAAGCCATGCAACCTGCCATTCCGAGGAAGATGAAAACAGAGAGAATCATCATTTTTCGAGGTGCGCTTGGCTTTATAGGCACCATTGGTGGCTGAATGACCATATATGCAGGTGTACTTTCTTGTACTTTTGAACGGGCTGCCTGTAATTGTTGAGATGCTTGAGAATAAATTTGGTAAGCCAAACTCATCTCGTTTTGCAAGCGTTCTTGTTCGGCACGTAAACTATGTGAGAAAATATTTTGATTTTTATCGGTGAAATTTGCATAGTTTTCTTGAGCTTGAACATATTTATCATGTGCCTCATTATATAGTTTGAGTGAAAACTCTTCGTCATTTCTCGCTTTACTTGTCTTATATTCTGTAATATAGGCCTGTAAGTTTCTTAGAATCGTATCTGTTAGCTGAGCAGAGATTTGAGGGTCTTGCATTGTAACAGAAAGATCTACTATACCTGTTTTTTTATCAACAGCTATTTGGACATTTTCTCTTAAGAGACCAACAACTTTTCGTTCTTTTCGTGTTAAGTTGAAAAGGTTAAATTCGTGTTCGCCTCCTTCTTTCGTATTGAATAATCCTACGATCTTAGATGGGATTGAAAAGATGAGCTTTTTGATTGTACTCCACCAAGGTTGGTTATAATGATTATCAAGGTAATCTAACAATGTTGTTTGAATATTTCCATCCTTACTTATAATGCTTACGTTAAATAAGTTGGTTAGAAAAGGGGTGGATTGAACGATATCTGGATAGATGTCTTCAGTAAGTGCATTACCAGATGAAGAACTTAGGTTTATTCCTGCCATTGCTGCTAATGCACCAAAATTACCACCTGATCGACTATTTGTCTTTTCTGTCGATAGTTTTACTCCTGTTGTATATTCTTTGGGTATGCTAAAAGCTACTATTAATCCAATTAAGGCAGCAATGCCCGTAACCTTTATAATAAGTTTCCTTTCTCCCCAAATTTTTTTGGCGATTTCAATCAAGTCAATTTCTTGATCTTCCTCTTGATATGTAGATTGTTTTTGTTTTTCCGGATTCATGATACTAATTGTTATTTAACGAGTCGTACTATTGATGCAACTACTGCAGCAAGTGAGGCCGAAAGACTTGCCATCGTCATTATTTGAGCCATTGTATTTCTGTCTTTCTTTTCTTTCGTTGGAACTATAATCTCGCTACCTGGTTCAATAGCTTGATTACTATGCAATTTAAGTTTTGATGCTTTACCATTTAAGTTGATAATAAATACATTCTTTTTCCGTGCATTAGAAGTAAAACCGCCAGCTTGATTTATATAATAACTCAGATTCTTGCCTCTCTCAAAAAGCACAGTATTTGGATACATAACAGCTCCGCTAATTTTGATTGTATTGATGTATTGTGGAATATAAAGAATATCACCATCTTTTAAAACCAAATCGTAATCAGAATTTGGGTTCATAATAGCCTTTTCTAAGTCTATACCAACAGAATATGTATTAGAAATATTCAGTGTGGCAATATCGATAGAGTCTTTTTCAGATGTTCTTTGTGCTAATTCAAGCATGTCTTTCTCACGTTTAGTTTCTTCTTCTGTCCTTACTCTTAATAATCGAGCACCTCTCGTGAAAGCTTCAGGCGTTAATCCTCCTGCTCTTTCTATGAGTGTTGAAATACGTTCTGTTTTACTTTGTAGTGCATAGGTTCCACCAAACAAAACTTCTCCGCTAATTGTCACATTCTGTTGTTCTTGATAAGAAGGACTTTTCCGGATATAAACCTCATCAAAAGGTTCAAGAAAAACAGATTCTTTTCCAACCTCGAAATTATTAGATAAATCCATAGTAAATGTCCTGCCTACTTCTTTTGTATAAGCAGTACTATTTGGATTTTTGATTCTACGTGTAATATCGACTTTCACTGTTGCTGCATCTTCCAATAATCCACCAGCCATGACAACCAAGTCTTCTACAGTCATATTCTCTGCAAATGAGAATGTTCCAGGTTCAGATACACGGCCGTGAATAGTAACAGTTTGTCTCTCCTTTAAGTTTTGTATGCTCGGGATAAAGAGTACATCATTCTTCATCAAAGGTATATCTGGCTGAGTGCCATTCATGATTCCAGCAAGGTCGACTGCTATTATCTCATGGTCATAGTTATCTTTCTCTCTGTTTAGGACAGCACGGTTCATGAAAGCATCTCCTCTTAATCCGTCTGCTTTTTTAATCAATGATTTAACTGTATTTACCTGTCCGTCAAGTTGATAGATTCCTGAACGATAAACAGCCCCTTGAATCTCAACACGATTTTCATAGCGATCTAGGATTGATTCAACAGATATTTCATCACCGTCTTCAAGTTTGAAAACGCCATAATCCATCTCATCCACGGTAAATACTTGGTATTCTCTTCCTGTTTTACGGATGATTCTAACAGACTGCTTGTAAGCATCCCCGGTAAAGCCACCGGCATAGTCCAAGATATTCTTCAACGTTTCTGTTGGCTTCATCTCATAAATCATCGGCCTCTTAACCTTTCCACTAATGCGAACAAGAGAAAGGTATGTGCTGACATTAATAACATCGCCTTCTTGAAGTCGAATGCCGTCATTCATTTTTCCCTTCATAATAAGGTCATAAACATCAATGTCAGCAATCGTTTTACCGTATCGATTAACTTTGATACTTCTTAAGGTACCTATTTCATTAATACCTCCGGCTCGATAGAGTGCATGGAAAA
Source organism: uncultured Bacteroidales bacterium (assembly GCA_902779535.1). Lineage (GTDB taxonomy): Bacteria > Bacteroidota > Bacteroidia > Bacteroidales > Bacteroidaceae > Phocaeicola. The sequence goes on along the minus strand of CACZBX010000002.1, from coordinate 63,066 downwards.
CCGTTGAAAAAGCAGACAGCATATATGTGCCAGCTAACTTAACTTCACCCATGATGTTTATCTGGATGGAGCGAATATTACCTAGCGTCAATTTTACCTGCGTAGAAGCATCATTCCCATCAATGCCAGAATATATTTTAGAGAGCTCTTTTTGCAAATATCTATTGGCCTCTTTAATTGTCATTCCATTTAAATGTACAGGTCCAAGTCCGCTAATCTGAATACTACCATCTGGTGAGATAACCTGGCGTATACTATTTTCATTTGCTCCCCAAATATCAATAATTACCTCATCACCAGGACCTAACGTATAGTTTTCAGGTGTTGCGAGGTTTGAATTAGGTTCAAATGTTAAGTTGTTATTTGTAAAGATATTATGACCGTAAATTTGAACTGCAGTAGAATCTGCTTGAGGAATGGTCTCTGCAACTTCATTGCGGATTCGACTATCTGTGTTGTCAGATGATTCAACAATTACATTCTCCTGACTATTGAGGTATTGATCTCTTATTCGTTCAGCCTGCTGTTGTGTCACACCTTGCCTCATTAATTCCATGGATATTTGTGATTGTGACTTACCTTCAGCTTTTGCTTGTTTTAAGTATTCAACCACTTGGCTGTCGGTCATTTGTTGAGCGAAGACCATTGTAGAGAGTGTGAAAGAAAAAATAAATAGGAGTAATGTTTTACGCATATGCTATTTTATTTAATTTTGCTTTGATTTTTCTATAACCTTACAAAGGTAATACATTATTTATAAATTGTCGTTACTTATTTGATTAAATTATGTGATATTGAACATGATGGAAAACAAAAAGTGTAAAAAATGGCCTATTATTATATCAAATTTCTCTCATGTTTATGAGTCGTATGATTTCTTTTCTGAATGGAATACACATTGGATTGATTGCTCAGGTCTAGTTGGCGTTGATGGTATGTGTGATAAAGATGGGAGTGAATCCATTCAGAGATTATTTGAGAATGAACCTTACTCAGCTATACATCTGCTTGATAATGGGAATTATCATTATCTTTCATTGTTCTGGTGCTCAAAAATTCCATTTGATTTTTCATTAGTTCTATTCGATCACCATTCTGATATGCAAAAATCAATATTTGATGGAATTCTTTCATGTGGGGGTTGGGTAAAATCATTACTAGACTCAAATCCCCATTTAAGACATGTATATATGTTTGGAGTGGATTTCGTTGATCCAGATTTGTTGACGGGATATGAAGATAGAATTACTCTCCAGGCTGATTTGTCGCACCAGTTAGGAGATTTCCCTCTGTATTTGTCCATTGATCTGGATGTCCTTTCAGATTCATATATGCAGACAAACTGGGATCAGGGGCATTATTCGTTTGCTCAATTACTGGAACAAATTGCAATGATGTGGAAATATAATAGTATACTTGGTGTTGATATTTGTGGTGAAGATACAAATTATTCTGCTGTCAAGCGTAATCAAACTATTTATCGTCTTTTGATTGAGAAGCTGCTTGATTTGTCGAATGAATAGTAGATTTTGTATCCTTTTTCATTGATGATCTTTTATATGTTTTTCTGCTTTTAAGCCAGAGTTCTTTTCTTTTCTCGTATTCTTCTCTATGTTTCTCTAAATAATTATCTGCCATTTCCTTTGATTTAATAAAAAAGGAGATATCTTTTCAGATACCTCCTTTTATTGTTTTGTTATGAATGATTATTTATTTCTCATGATAACAACACGGTTCAGATAGTTCTTACCGAACATATTATCTGTTCCACCGTTAGCAACCTTTGTCAACTGGTTCGGATTTACACCTTCAGCAACGAGGGCATCGTAAACAACTTGTGCACGTTTCTCAGACAAACGTTGGTTGATAGCTGGAGTACCAGTAGCCTTGTCTGCAAAACCACCAATTGTAAATTCTGCATCCGGCATTTGCTTCATAGCTTCAGCAATTAACTTGATGTTAACCTTTGCTTGCTCGCTCAACTCAGCTCTGTTAATCTTGAAGAATACAGCACTTGCAATAGCACCCTTACTTGTTTCCTTGATGACTTCCTTGATAACTTCCTTCGGAACTTCACGAACAACTTCGCGAACAACTTCCTTTTCAACAACGCGGTCAGATACCTTGTTGAATTTCTTGCCACCAAAGATGTAGCTCAAACCAACTGTCAAAGCACCAGCACCTTCGCTCTTACGATAGTCGCTTACGTTACCAAAGTTAGATGGAGCAATAGAACCACGAGCTTCGATATCTAAAGCCAAAGAACGATTCAAATTGAACTTAAGACCTAAACCTGCAGAAGCACCAATACGAGTGTGTCTTTCTGCATGACCGTCATTAGTCAAGAAATATGAAGAATGTTGTTGCTCATCGATAACTAATGTACCGTTGTCGCTCTTAGAAATGTTCATCTGAGGGCCTAAGAAAGCAAATACTTCAAATACACGGTTTGTGTTCACACCAGCAAACAGTGTTGAAAGATTCAGCAAACCATCAATGTTAGCACCAATGAAATGGTGTTTGTGGTGGTGGATATTAGTCTGGCAAAGGCTTGTCCAAGCACCGTTAACTTGAGCGCGAACACCCCAAGTCGGAGTGATTAACTTACCAAGTGATACGTTGAAGTGAGGATTACCTTTAACGAAACCATCATTATAGATAGAATAAACACCACCGCCAACGCTAACGAAGATATTGTCACTCCATTTCGGAGTATAGTAATTGTCTTTTGTGCTCTGTGCGTTCAATGTAACGCATACACTTACGAAAAGTAATGAAAGAGCTATATTTTTTAATTTCATAATCTTACGTTTTTCTAATTTAAAATAATAATATAGAGATTATAATTCATTGATTAGTCGGCATTGATGATACCACCACCAGCATTTGTACTTGTGCCGTGACCATGACCATGTTCATAATGAGATGCATGAGATGGGTGTGCTTTCTCGTTAGGAGTCACTTCACTAAATACAGATTCTTTCATTACAAATTTACCAACCAATGTCTGAGTACCATCTTCAGCTACTCTATAAAGAGGATATTCGTAAAGAGCAGATGTCTGAGTAACAGTTGCTGTGAAGATTGCCCAAGCAGAAAGATTATACTTATATTCTTCAAATGTTACACCATCCTTTGTCAAACCATTGACGATTCTTTGAATAATAGCTGCAACACTAGCAGGATCTTCTGTGTCAATAATTTCAGCATCACCTTCCTGAACGCGGTAATTCTTAACAGGATATTTAATTGTAATCGGCAAGAAATATTCTGATGGATTCTCAATGTAACGACCATCATGTGCATATTTACCAGTTTCTGCCTCTAATTCCAATGTAACAGACTCGTCAGCACCAACCTTTGTCGGAGCACCCAAAACATAGACATCACTCTTAATGATAAAGATAGTCGGAGTGATTGTAACTACGCCTGTTTGCAAAGCAGGAGTTGCAACTGTAGTAGAACCAGTTAAGCCATTGTAACTAGCTGTAATGTTAACAGAACCAGCTGCGATTGATGGATTAGTTGTTGTTCCTTCAATAATACCTGTTGAAGTTGAACCTGAGAAAGTAATCGTAGCTGAAGAAGTTACATCTTTAGCTGTACCAGAAGCCATGTCTACATATTGAACATTAGGAGTAATGATAACTCTTGCAGGATTATAAATAATCTGCGTGTTAAACGGCTCCTTGTCACAAGATGTAAACGTTAAAGCAGCTAATGCTACTGTAGCAAGTGCAAGTTTTGCACTTAAACCACTAAAAAACTTGTTTTTCATCATTTTGTAAAATTAAATAATTAATAATATCGTAATTCAGACTTTATAAAAAATGGATTGTAGCGATTTTCTTCCATAATATTGTCGCTAACCTCCGCTTTAAAATCTTTGTAATAGTATCGTTCATTATTTGCATTATAAATGATACCCATATTATTTGATACGTTCACTCTCGGTATATAACCGTGGCGTTTTACTTTATACGGGGGAAGCAAAACTTGGAATCTAAATCCACCATTCATCTTTGCTTCAGTACCCTTCTGAGCATAAAAACCAACAGATGCATATCGGAAATGACGAATCATTTCAAATTTAACACCCGTATCATGTCGAATATATTTTTCATATTTTAAACTGAACTGAGTGTTGTACTCTGGCCAATAGAAGTGTCCTCCTAAAGACCATGTTGCTCGCATATGGTCATAACCACTATATTTCAGCCTAAATCCATTCCAATATCCAATGCCAATATAACTAGCTCTGGCTGTTAACGAAAATCTTTCGTCAGCAAATGGATAAAAGAGTTGAAAATCGGCACCCCATGTATCAGAGTTGAAATAACCGAAAGTGGCTTTCCCTTTTATGTTGTATGGTAATCGAAAACGTTGTGAAATGGTTAAATGTCCTGGATGAACTTTGTTTTCGTAATAACCGTATCCATCATTATACACAGGTATTTTTAACATACCAGTCAACTTACCGCCAGGCCATAATGAAACTTCAATTGCTGGACTCAAATCAAATAATACTTGATAGATTTGAGTAATAATCATATTCATATATGAAAGTTGCGGATAAACAATAATATTAACTTTAAAAAGCGAACTATTGTTTTTTCGTTCCTTCCTTACATTTTTCCAACTATTTCCCAAATCATAAGATGTTTCCCATTCAGATAGTTGAATGTTTGTACTATCTCGATCTGTTGAATAGTATGTAAGAGCTAATTGTGGAACATTATTATCCGTAACAATCACACGACAAAACTTGTCTTTGGGAAGTCCTTGTGCTTGAATAATTCTTAGAGCATTGGCAACTCCCAAACCGATACGTTTTTCTTCGTTGCTTTCAATCGTATAGATTCGTTCTGTCGGAGTGTCTTTCCAGCGGACATTTTCGTATCCATACAAAACTAATTTTTCAACGGTCGCTTCGCCAGAGGTTTGAGCAAATATATTTAAGGAACAACACCAAAAAACCAATAAACTTAACTTTATTAATCTCTTTTCTTTAAGCATTTCCTTAAGAATTTGAAACCTCCAACTTTATTCTTCAGTTTTTATCTTAAACCGTACAAAATACGTTGCAAATTTAAAACTAAATTTTGATACAGCAAACTTTTTCCTGAAAAAATGTATTATTTTGGCCTTAAAACGGCAAAAATAGGTGTTTCATCTACGGAAAAGAATGCCTTGGCGTTTTTTTATTCATTAAATATCCCTAAGAGAATCTGTTTTATAAAGAGTTGAAGGATGTGAAAAATGTATGATTTTTTTTATTTTGATTAAATGGTTTGGCCGAATACCTTTATCGGATTAACGTTATGGATGTATTAATGTTTAGAGTCTTGATTACGAATTTTTTTAGTTGTACTCACGTTTTTTAATACTCATATTTAATTGTTTGAAAATTAAATTTGTACTTTTGCATGATATGAGTAGAATAATGGCAATAGATTATGGCAAGAAGCGTACCGGGATTGCTGTGACGGATCCTTTAAAACTTATTGCGAATGGATTAACCACGATACAAACTTCTACAGTCTTAGATTTTGTCTTAAATTATGTAGGAAGGGAGGCTGTTGAATGTATTGTCGTAGGATATCCTAAGCAAATGAATAATGAGGATAGTGAGAATATGAAACGCATTGTTCCTTTTGTAAATCTTTTGCGCAAACGTTTGCCGATGATAACAATCGAACTTTATGATGAACGTTTTACTTCTGTGTTAGCCCATCGTGCTATTCTCGAAAGTGGATTGGGGAAAAAGGCACGTCAGAATAAGGCTTTGGTTGATGAGGTAAGTGCAACTATTATTCTACAATCTTATATGGAAAGTAAAATGATAAAATAAACAGATATGGTCTTACCTATTTATACTTATGGTCAACCTGTTTTACGGGAAGTCGCTAAAGATATTACTCCAGATTATCCTAATCTGAGAGATTTAATAGATAATATGTACGAAACTTTAGACCGGGCCGATGGGGTCGGATTAGCCGCTCCTCAGATTGGTTTGAGTATTCGTGTGGTGGTAATAAATTTAGATATTATTAGTGAAGATATGCCAGAACTTAAAGGCTACATTCATACTTTTATAAACCCTCATATTCTTGAAACTGATGGAGATATGGTAAATATGGAAGAGGGGTGTTTAAGTCTGCCAGGTATACATGAAAACGTACAACGAGCCAATCGTATACATGTCCGTTATTTAGATGAGAATTTCATTGAACATGACGAATGGGTGGATGGTTATGTAGCAAGAGTGATGCAGCATGAGTTCGATCATCTAGAAGGAAAAATGTTTATAGATCATCTTTCTCCTTTGCGTAAACAGTTGATTCGCGGAAAGTTAAATACCATGTTAAAAGGGAAGGCTCGTAGTTCATATAAAATGAAGCAAGTAAGAGTTAAATGAGAATTCGTGTTTTATACCTTATTATATATATATGCACACTATTTCCGTCTCTGTCATTTGCTCAGATAAATACGGAACGTGTAATGTATATCGGTCGTAATGCTCTATATTTTGAGGATTACGTTCTGTCTATACAATATTTTAATCAGGTAATCAATGCGAAACCTTATTTGGCAGACCCTTATTTTTTTCGTGGACTAGCTAAATTTAATTTGGATGATTTTCAGGGTGCAGAATCGGATTGTTCTGAATCAATTGAACGAAATCCTTTTGTAGTCAGCGCTTATCAAGTTCGAGGACTGGCTCGTATTCGTCAAAATAATTTCAAAGGAGCCATTGGCGATTATAATGCTGCGTTAAAATTGGAGCCAGAGAATATCATATTGTGGCACAACCGATCGCTCTGTAAGATCCGACTGGATGATTATCAGGGCGCTAAGAATGATTTAGATACCTTGTTGACTATTTCTCCTCGTTATACAAAAGCATATCTTATTCGTAGTGAGATAGACATGGAACAGAAGGATACTGTTCAAGCCGAGAAAGATGTTAAGAAAGCTTTGGAGATTGATAAGTACGATCCTGAAGTCTGGAATTCTTTGGCAATGTTTCACTTGCGAATGGAACGATATAAAGAGGCTGAGGAAGATCTTGATCAAGCAATTCACCTCTCTGTTCGTGATGCGGTCCCCTACATTAATCGGGCATTAGCTAAGTTCCATCAGCGTAATTTGAGAGGTGCGATGAGTGATTATGATCTTGGCTTGGAGATTGATCCAAATAACTTCATTGGACATTACAATCGAGGCTTACTTCGTGCACAGGTTGGTGATGATAATAGGGCAATAGAAGATTTTAATTTTGTCTTGAAAATTGATCCTTCAGATATGATGGCAACATTTAACCGTGGTTTATTGTTGGATCAGACAGGTGATTATAAAGGGGCCATTAAGGACTATACGACAGTTATAGAACAATATCCCAATTTTCTATATGGGTATCAACAACGTGCTCAAGCTCGCAAGAAAATCGGCGATTTTAAAGGAGCTGAGGCTGATGAGCTGAAGGTGTTACGTGCTCAACTGGAGCGACAGAACACTCCCAATAATCAAGTTAGTCAGAAAAAGGATGACGACGATGAGGATGATCAGAATACACGAAAACGTTCCGATCGGAATGTTAACAATTATAATAAGCTGGTGGTTGCCGATAATGACGAGGGCGTTCAAAAATATAAGAATGACTATCGTGGAAGAGTACAAGATAAAAATGTCTCTATTAAGCCTCAGCCTATGTTTGCTTTAACCTATTACGAAAAGTATAGTGAGGTGAAGCAGCAAGTTAATTATTATAAGTTCATCGAAGAGATGAATAGTTCGAAAACACTTCCTGGGCGGTTGTTGATTACCAATAACGAAGCAGCATTGACAGAGGATCAAGCTAAACTACACTTCTCGTCTATAGACGAAATGACTTCTGCAATTGTCAATCATCCAGAGGATGTAACAAAACGTTTTGCTCGGGCTTTGGACTTTTATTTGGTTCAAGACTTGAATAATGCAATGCGCGACCTTGATGACGCCATTACCCAATCACCGGATTTCTTTCCGGCATATTTTATGAGGGCTTTGGTTCGATGCAAACAGCTTGAGTATCAACGGATGGGAAATGATGTGGATGGAAAGAATACTCCTGAGATGTATGCTGTTAAGGCAGTTGATTATGAAAGTGTGAAACGTGATTTGGATAAGGTTATTGAGCTTGCTCCTGATTTTGTATATGCATATTACAACAGGGGAAATGTTGAGTGTATCATGAAAGATTATAGAGCAGCATTAGTCGATTATGATCAATGTTTGCAAGTCGATAGTAAGTTTGCGGAGGCATACTTTAATCGTGGGCTGACTAATATTTATTTGGGAAATAACCGGCAGGGAATCTTGGATTTAAGTAAAGCGGGAGAGCTTGGCTTGTATTCTGCATATAATATAATCAAACGTTTTATTGATGTAAAAGAATAATATTTTCACTAAATCGAAGGAAAGTGAAAAGATTTATCTATTTTTGCAAATTGTCGAAGAACTATTGTTGTATGATAGTTCATAAATAAGTGTATCTATGATTAAAATTAAATTTCCTAATGGCTCCGTTCGTGAATATAACGAAGGAGTAACTGGTCTGCAAATTGCAGAAAGTTTAAGTTCACAGTTGGCAAGAGAAGTCTTGGCTTGCAGCGTGAATGGTGAAACAATCGATTTGTCTCGTCCAATTATGACAGATGCGGATTTTGTGCTTTACAAATGGGAAGATGAACAAGGAAAGCATGCTTTTTGGCACACAAGTGCCCATTTGATGGCAGAAGCACTCCAAGAGTTGTATCCTGGAATCCAGTTTGGCATTGGGCCGGCTATCGAAAATGGTTTTTATTACGACGTTGATCCGGGTGATGACAAAGTTATTCGGGAAGAGGATCTTGCAACAATCGAGAAGAAAATGCAAGAACTCGCAGCTAAGCATGAAGTCCTTGTTCGTAAGGATATAGCAAAAGCTGATGCTATGAAGAAGTTCGGTGATGAAGGCCAGACGTACAAGACTGAGTTGATTTCTGAATTAGAAGACGGACATATTACCACATATACACAAGGAAACTTCACAGATTTGTGTCGTGGTCCTCACTTAGTATCTACTGCTCCTATTAAGGCTATTAAGTTGCTTAGTGTAGCTGGTGCTTATTGGCGTGGACGCGAAGATCGCAAGCAGATGACCCGTATCTATGGTATTACTTTCCCTAAAAAGAAAATGCTGGATGAGTATCTAGTCATGTTAGAGGAAGCCAAGAAACGCGATCACCGGAAGATTGGCAAGGAAATGGAACTCTTCATGTTCTCTGATACTGTTGGTAAAGGACTTCCAATGTGGTTGCCGAAAGGTGCTGGATTACGCATCCGTTTGCAGGAGTTCCTGAGACGTATTCAGTCTCGTTACGAGTATCAGGAAGTGATGTGCCCACCTATTGGAAATAAGTTGTTGTATATAACTTCTGGCCATTATGCTCACTATGGAAAAGATTCTTTCCAACCGATTCATACGCCGGAAGAGGGTGAGGAGTACTTCCTTAAGCCAATGAACTGTCCTCATCATTGTATGATTTATAAGAATGCTCCACGTTCTTATAAAGACTTGCCACTTCGTATAGCTGAGTTCGGTACAGTTTGCCGTTATGAGCAGAGTGGTGAGTTGCATGGACTGACGCGCGTCCGCAGTTTCACCCAAGATGATGCACATATTTTCTGTCGTCCGGACCAGGTTAAAGATGAGTTCCTTCGTGTAATGGATATCATCTCTATTGTGTTTAAGTCGATGAACTTCCAGAACTTTGAGGCCCAGATATCTTTGCGTGATCCTAATGATCATGAGAAATATATAGGTTCAGATGAAAATTGGGAGAGAGCAGAAACAGCTATCGTCGAAGCTTGTAAGGAGAAAGGTTTGCCGGCAAAGGTTGAATATGGTGAGGCTGCTTTCTATGGACCGAAGCTTGACTTTATGGTGAAGGATGCAATCGGACGTCGTTGGCAATTGGGTACAATCCAGGTCGATTATAATTTACCGGAAAGATTCCAACTTGAATATACGGGTTCGGACAATCAAAAGCATCGTCCAGTCATGATACACCGTGCTCCTTTTGGTTCAATGGAACGTTTTGTAGCCGTACTTATTGAGCATACTGCTGGTAAATTCCCATTGTGGCTGACTCCTGACCAAGTCGCTATTCTTCCGATCAGTGAGAAATTCAATGAATATGCTTATAATGTGAAGAAAATTCTTAGTAAGTATGATGTTCGTGCAATTGTGGATGATCGAAATGAAAAGATTGGTCGAAAGATTCGTGACAATGAATTGAAACGAATTCCTTTCATGCTAATTGTTGGTGAAAAAGAAGCAGCAAATGGTGAAGTTGCTGTGCGAAAGCAAGGTGAAGGTGACCAAGGCAGTATGAAAGTTGAAGATTTTGGTAAAAAAATCGCAGAAGAAGTTTCAGAAATGATAAATAAATGGTAAATTTGCAGCCGACTTTGTAAAAAAGGCTTTTGCCTTAATGATGTATAATTTTGATAAAGAATAGAAAAGAAGAAACAAACAGGTAAGTTTAATTGAATGAAGAATGACAATTTGAAAGGGCAACATCGTGTAAATGAACAGATTCGTGCCCGTGAAGTACGTATTGTTGGTGATGATATTGAATCAGTAGTAGTTCCTACATCGAAAGCTTTATCAATGGCTCAGGATAGAGGAGTAGATCTGGTTGAGATTTCACCAAATGCCGTTCCTCCAGTTTGTAGACTGATTGATTATTCGAAGTTTCTTTATCAGCTAAAGAAGCGTCAGAAAGAGCAAAAAGCAAAGCAAGCCAAAATAGAGGTAAAGGAAATCCGTTTCGGTCCTCAAACAGATGATCATGATTACAACTTTAAGTTAAAGCATGCGAAAGGATTCTTGGAGGATGGAAACAAGGTGAAAGCTTATGTGTTCTTCCGTGGTCGTTCCATTTTGTTCAAGGAGCAGGGAGAAGTGTTATTGCTTCGTTTTGCAAACGACTTGGAGGAATATGCGAAAGTAGAAATGATGCCGTTATTGGAGGGTAAGCGAATGACAATCCAATTGGCTCCGAAAGGTAATTCTGCCAAGAAGAAAGCTCCGAAGCCTCAGCAACCAGTAGCTTCTAAGCCTCAAGAAGAGGAGAGAAAAGCAGGTGCGACATTGGCTGATGCCTTGAATCCAGAGGTTGCTGCAAAGTTAATGGGTGAACATAAAGATGAAGAATGAGTAACGTGAAAGGTATATACGTTGCCATTAAATACTAATAATTTAAATTTTATAAAAGATGCCAAAGATCAAAACGAACTCCGGTGCCAAAAAAAGATTTACTCTTACCGGAACGGGAAAAATCAAGAGAAAGCACGCTTATCACAGTCACATTCTGACGAAGAAGACGAAGAAGCAGAAAAGAAATCTTCAACACTTTGCAATCGTTGATAAGACCAACGAAAGACAAGTGAAGGAATTACTTTGCATGCGTTAAACTAAAAGCGTAGGAAAATTAAAGTATTAACCGAATGTATAGCTTGAAGTTCACCAAAATGGGTGACGCTACCATTCAAAAACATTAAAAATTATGCCAAGATCAGTAAATCATGTTGCTTCTAGAGCAAAAAGAAAGAAAATTTTAAGTCTGACCAGAGGTTACTTTGGTGCAAGAAAGAACGTTTGGACCGTTGCCAAGAATACTTGGGAGAAAGGTTTGACTTATGCTTATCGTGATCGTAAGAACAAAAAACGTACTTTCCGTGCGTTGTGGATTCAGCGTATTAATGCTGCTGCTCGTCTCGAAGGTTTGTCTTACAGTAAACTGATGGGTTGCTTGCATAAGGCTGGAATTGAAATCAACCGTAAAGTATTGGCTGACTTAGCTGTTAATCATCCAGAAGCTTTTAAGGCTATCGTTGAAAAAGTAAAGGCTGCTTAATTAATAGCATATTCATAAAGTAAGAAGGTCTGTTCATTAAGAACGGACCTTCTTACTTTATTGGTGATGTATATCTTAGTTATAGTTCAAATGAAATTCTACTACAGCCTCAATGCCTTTGCGGAAGATATCCAATGAGAAATTCTCGTTAGGAGAGTGGATGGCGTCACTTTCCAAACCAAAGCCCATGAGTATGGTCTTAATACCCAAAATCTGCTCAAAGTCGCTAATAATTGGAATGCTTCCTCCTCGGCGTGCAGCCAGAGGCTTCTTACCAAATGCTTTTTCGAATCCTTTTTCTGCAGCGATGTAGGCGGGGTGGCTAATCGGACAAACGTAGCCTTCACCTCCATGCATCGGCGTTACCTTGACTTGAATCCAGTCTGGAGCTATCTGGTTAATGTAATCAATAAACAACTTTGAAATAATCTCGTGACGTTGATGAGGAACCAAGCGGCATGATACCTTGGCATAAGCTTTCGAAGGTATGACAGTCTTGGAACCTTCTCCTGTATATCCTCCCCAAATACCACATACATCAAAACTTGGGCGGCAACTGTTCCGCTCTAATGTGCTGTAGCCTTTCTCACCTTTTAGTGCATGAACACCGATGGCTTTCATATATTTATCTTCATCGAAAGGTATCTGATGAATCATATCTCGTTCGGCTTGGGGAACATCTTCTACATCATCATAGAAATGGGGTATGGTAATCTTTCCATCTTTGTCCACGACTTGGTCAATGAGGTGGCAAAGTTCATTAATCGGATTTGCAACTGCTCCGCCGAAATGACCGCTATGAAGGTCACGATTTGCTCCTGTAACTTCAATTTCCCAGTATGCAAGGCCTCGTAGACCGGTAGTCAGTGAAGGAAGGTCTGCCCCCAACATACTTGTATCAGAAACTAAGATTACGTCGGCCTTTAATAATTCTTGATGTTCTTTCAAGAAGGCATTCAGACTTGGCGATCCAATCTCTTCTTCACCTTCGAAGATGAATTTAATGTTGTGCTTCAAAAGGTTATACTTAACGAGATATTCGAAGGCTTTGACCTGAATCATTGATTGACCTTTATCGTCATCAGCACCACGTGCCCAGATGCGGCCGTCGTGTATGGTTGGCTCGAAAGGTTTACTCTTCCACAGTTCAATAGGTTCTGCAGGCATTACATCATAATGAGCGTAAACGAGAACCGTCGGAGCGGAAGGATCAACTTGTTTTTGTGCAAAGACCAAAGGGTTCCCACTTGATGGCATGACCATCGCTTCATCTACTCCAGCTTCCAGGAGGAGTTGTTTCCATCGTTCAGCACATGCTAACATATCGTCCTTATGCGATGGCAGTGCACTGATACTCGGTATTCGTATCAGACTAAAAAGTTCCTCAAGAAAACGGGATTCGTTCTCTTGGATATAGGTTTTGATTTCCATGGTTTTATAGGTTATAAGTGTGTAGTCTTATTTAATAAATAGTAGTCAAGAATGGTCATGGCAGCCATAGCCTCTACAACAGGGACGGCTCTTGGTAGAACACATGGGTCATGACGGCCTTGTACCTGAAGGATCTCCTCTTGTCCTTCTTTGTTGACTGTTTCCTGAGGTTTTAAAACAGTGGCAACCGGTTTGAATGCAACTTTGAAGTAAATATCTTGTCCATTGCTGATTCCGCCTTGGATGCCTCCCGAATGATTTGTCTTGGTTGTGATCTTACCATCTCGATTAAACAGAATGTCATTTTGTTGACTGCCCTTGAGTTCCATCCCATCGAAACCTTGTCCGTATGCAAACCCTTTTGCGGCATTTATGCTGAGCATGGCAGATCCTAATGCAGCATGCAATTTCCCAAATACAGGCTCGCCTAATCCGACAGGACAGCCTTGAATGACGCAGGTAATCACTCCTCCGATGGTGTCCCCTTCGGCTTTAACCGACTCAATGAGGGCTTCCATCTGAGATGCTTTTTCCGCATCCGGACATCGAACTGGATTGCTTTCTATCGCATGGAGGTCGTATGCTGTATAATCGTTTTCCAATTTGATATGTCCAACTTGTGAGGTATAGGCTTTAATCACAATTCCTACTTCTCGAAGTGCTAACTTAGCCAAGGCTCCGGCAACCACACGGGCAATCGTCTCCCGCGCTGACGAACGTCCTCCTCCTCGATAATCTCGCAAGCCATATTTCATGGAATATGTATAATCCGCATGTGACGGACGATATAGATCTTTGAGATTTGAATAATCCTGAGAATGTTGATTCGTATTGCGTACTATAAAGGCAATAGGACATCCTGTTGATTTCCCTTCGAAAATGCCAGAAAGGAACTCAACGGTGTCCGGTTCTTTCCGACTTGTGGTAAGTCTCGATTGCCCCGGGCGGCGACGGTTTAATTCTTCTTGGACAAAAGTCATATCGATGGTAATCCCTGCTGGAAAACCATCGATAATACCACCTATTGCTGGTCCATGCGACTCACCGAAACTGGTCAGACGGTAGATGTTACCGAATGTGTTCGACATAATGGTTCAGTTAGAATTTTACCTGAGGCGCTTTGTCACTACCTTCTGCTGCTTCAAAGTATGGACGAGCATCAAAGTTGAAGATGCCGGCAATGATATTGGTAGGAAAACTGCGAAGCTTGGTATTATAACCCTTTGCTACTTCGTTGAAGTCGCGACGAGCCACAGCGATTCGGTTTTCTATCCCTTCCAATTGAGCTTGAAATTCTTTAAAGTTTTCATTTGCTTTTAAATCAGGATAGTTCTCGGCGATGGCAATCAGTCGGCCGAGTGCGCTACCTACCGCTCCTTGTGCATCTTGGAATTCTTTCAATTGTTCTGGAGTCAGATTCTCAGGGTCTACTTTGATCGAGGTCGCCTTGCTTCGAGCTTCAACCACAGCCTCGAATGTTTCACGTTCATGCGCAGCATAACCTTTAACCGTCTCAACCAAATTCGGGATCAGGTCGGCACGCCGTTGATATTGGTTTTCAACATTACTCCATCCGGTATTTACCGATTCCTGTTGTTTAACCAATCCATTGTATTGTCCAACACCCCACAATGCCAATACAGCAAGTAATACGATGATGATAATTCCTTTTTTCATTTTCTTTTATTTTTAATTGTTATACTATTCATTGCACAATTCCTTAGAAACGACTGCCGGCACCGCCTCCACCGAAGCCACCACCTCCGAAGCTACCGCCGCTAAATCCGCCTCCACCGAAGCCACCACCACTACCTCCGATGAAGATTCCTCCACCTCCACGTGGTCCGCGATAGCTTTCATCTGCAGATTCTTGGATGCGTTTGAAGGTGTGTCCACAATCCTTACAGATATAAGTGACTTCCTCGCGTTTCACCCCATTCCGTTTATAAAGCAGATTTGAATGAAGTCGTTGAATATGGTGCTTCTTGCAGTTTGGACAGGCTGATGCTCTCCATACTGCATAGAAAGAGATTGCGATAACAATCAGGAAAAACAGCATGAAGATTCCTAAAGCCGTCAGGTCTTCGTCATCGTCACCATCGTCAATGTTCTCCATCGAACCATCCAAAGTCTGACCAATGGCTCTGATGCCGGCTACCATTCCTTCATTCCATTTGTTCTGGCTGAAATAACCATTCATGTATCGGTTTTGAATGCGCTTGCAAATAGCATCAGGCAAGTCGCCTTCCAAACCATATCCGGTAACGAACTGGATGCATCGTTCTTCTGTTGACAGCAGAATGACCAGACCATTATCACGTTGTTTTTGTCCTACACCATTCTGCTTTCCCAGTTGATAAGCAAATTCGAAGCAGTCGCCTCCATCTATTCCACTGACTACGGCAACAATGGTTTGTATGCCAGTCTTTTGCTCTAAGGCAAAAAGGATACTGTCGATGGTTGCGACAGCTGATGCCGACAGGATACCTTCAGGGTTAACCACATAGCGAGTCGCATCTTGAAGGTGAACCATCGGGATATCCTTCACCTTCCAGTCTTTGGCCGTCAGATGTGTTCCTGTCAGAAGAAACAGAACGATTAATATGTAGATTATCTTCTTCATTCACACAAAGATAGTGCTTTTTCTTTAAAAGCATAGAAAAGATAAATGTTTTTTATGTGACAAAGTAATGAAAATAGGTCGAGTTTTTTCACGAAAACACTCGACCTATTGACGAAAACTCTTGACCAGTTTTAAGACTTATCTAAGTATTTAGGAATTCCTCCTCGTCCATTGGTTCTTCCAGGCGGTTATTCCATAGATACTTCTTCGTCTCTCGTGCAGCGACCCCGCTTAATAATAATAAGGAGACGAGATTAGGGATAGCCATCAAGGCATTCATGCAGTCGGCTATATTCCAAATGATATCGAGGTTGATGATACTGCCGAAGAACAAGGCCGTGATATATAATATACGGTAGAATTTATTCATGTGACTTCCTTCGATATAGTCTACGGCGCTTTCACCATAAAAACTCCAGCCTAGGATTGTACTGAAGGCGAAGGTGATGATGCCGAAGGTGAGGAGAGGAGCTCCTACATAAGGTATCTTGCTGAACGCAACCTTTGTGAGGGCTGCTCCGTCAGAGAAACTGATGTCGGGATGTGCCAGGATGCTGCTGACAAGAACGATGCCGGTCAATGCGCAGATGATGACGGTGTCCCAGAAGGTTCCTGTGCTTGAGACCAAAGCTTGGCGCACGGGATTTCGGGTTTGAGCAGCGGCAGCTACAATCGGGGCACTACCCATACCACTTTCGTTGCTGAAGAGTCCGCGTGCAATACCATAGCGAGCTGCCATCATTACGCTAGCACCCACAAATCCTCCCCCGGCTGCGGAAGGATTAAAGGCGGAATGAACGATAAGTTGGATGGCGGGAATAACGTATCCACTGTTCATGAAAAGGATGACAATGCATCCTATGATATAAAAGCCTGCCATGAAAGGCACCAGGAATGTACAGACTTTTGCGATGATCTTCACTCCTCCCAGAATGACGATGGCGGTCAGCAGGCAGACGGTTATTCCAATCAACCAAGTTGGTAGCCCGAAGGTCTCATGTGCTAGCAGGGCGATGGAATTGGCCTGTACCGTGCATCCGATGCCGAACGAAGCGAGAGCGGTGAAGACAGCAAAGACAATGGCAAGCCATTTCATGTTCAATCCACGTTCCAGGGCATACATCGGTCCGCCACAGGTGCGTCCGTTCGCATCCTTTACGCGATACTTTACGGCCAGCAGACCCTCTGCATATTTTGTGGCGATGCCAAAGATGCCGGTCAGCCAGCACCAGAGGACGGCTCCAGGTCCACCTAATGCCACAGCCGTAGCAACGCCGACGATGTTGCCAGTCCCGATAGTGGCGGCCAATGATGTAGCTAATGCTCCAAATTGGCTGACTTCTCCGGAAGCATTTTCGTCTTTTTTGATGGAAAGGCGAATACCTGTCAGTAACTTGCGCTGTGGAAAACGAAGCCGGAACGTTAGGAAGATGTGTGTTCCCAACAAAAGAATGACCATGGGCCATCCCCAAAGGAATGAGCTAATCAGTGAGAAAAAGTGATTAATGGTATCCATAGGCTCGTTGGGAATTAGTTTGGAGTATATGGTTTCCCATCGACCGTGATATGACGATAGGTCACGTTCTTTGCATCGTCCTCTTTGAAGAGTGGACGTCCGTCCGGCTCAAGGTAGTGAAAATGAATATCTGTCAGAGTGATATTCTTGGCATGTCGGATGAAAAATCCTTTCGCAGGGTTTGTCCCAAAGTACATGGGGTCGGGATACCCCTTGATGTCTTCCTTCGGTTCTATGAGTCCGTCGGCCTCAGTATAGCCTCCCTTGTGCCAGATATGAATATTGCTGAGGTGCACGTCTTCGATGATGCCGCCGGGTATGCCCGCGATGATATTGCTGTGACGTGAATCGGCATTGAAAACGTTTACGTTGCTGATGAGCACTCTTTTCATGGTGCCGATCGGTGTTCCTTCCGGGCTACGCATTCTTCCACCCAAACGAAGGTAGATGGGAGCATTGACGATGTCTCGCATGGTGATATTCGTTACGACGAGATCTTCCAGATGACCGCCGTCAACGCTTTCGATAGCCAATCCTCTGCAGCGGTCGAACACACAGTTCGATATGGCAATGTTTTTGAATCCTCCGCTCGACTCTGTTCCCAGCTTTATCCGACCGGTGACAAAACCTTTGTCGGGAGCCTGCGGATCATTTCTCTGCCATGTGGCATCTATCATCGTTCCTTTGTCGTACCCGCTGACGAGGCAATCGCTGATGGTGACATCCTCGGTGTCACGGAAGTAGCCCAAGGCATAAGAAGCCTTCAGCACGATGGCATCATCCCATGGGGTATTCACTGAGCAGTTGGAGATGCGTACGTTCTTGCAGCAGTCGATATCAAAACCATCTCGGTTGCTGTCCACCTTCACATTGTAGATGGAAAGGTTGTCCACGCCGGTAGCCAGCAAGGCGAAATGTCCACATAACTTCATGGAGAAGTCTCTCAACGTCACGTTCTTGCATAGTTTTAGACTGATGGCCTTGTCGGCTTCTCCCTTTTTCGGTAACTCCAGTCGACGTAAGTTTTCCCCATATATTATGCCATCACCACTGATGGTGATATCTTCCAGACCAATGCCCCAGATCAGGGCGTTCTTCCAGTGGCTATGGCCATAGTCCTGATACATGTCAAAGGCGTTGGGTTCTGCTTCATCGAAGCCGGAACCATTAGCAGCGATCAATTGAGCGTTTTGCTCGAGGTGCAGATTGATGTGGCTTGCCATCCGGATAGAATAGCAAAGATAGTCGCCTGCAGGGATGAAGACCGTGCCTCCACCATTCCTGGCTGCTTCAGTTATTGCATCGTTGATAGCTTTGGAGTCGATAGCTACACCGTCTCCCTTCGCACCAAAGTCTTTCACGTTGTATGTCTTGCCGAACGATGACAAGGTACAGCAAAGACAGCAGAAGAGTAACCACTTTTTCATGGCCGTACGATTAATGAATATACTTTCCGACAAAATCACAAACCTTCTGGATGTAGGTCTCTGTCTGGAAATGGTAGGAGCGTGCATGACTTGCTTCCGGTGCGATCCATAACTCTTTCGGCTCCGGTTTGGCTTCGTAAAGCGGATAGACCATGGCGGTTGGCACAAAATCATCTTTTTCTCCATGGATGAACAACATCGGGAGTTTACATTTTGCCACCTGTTTCAAGGATGATGCTTCCTTGAATCCCCATCCATGTTCGACTTTGCATACGAAACTGGCAATGCTGAGCATGATCGGTGTGAGCGATTTCATCTGTTGCTGCATGCCGCCGTAGAATTCATCCCATACGCTGGTGTAGCCGCAGTCTTCAACAAAGCATTTTACGTAGGCTGGAAGATTCTCGCCCGACAACATCATGACGGTAGCTGCTCCCATGGATACTCCATGCGCTACAATCTGCGTGTCCTCGCCGTACATCTCTCGTGCTACTTCAATCCATTGCATGACATCAAGACGATCTTTCCATCCCATCTGGACAAATTCTCCCTCGCTCTTTCCGTGATAGCGCAGGTCGGGTAGGAGAATGTTGAATCCCAGATTTTCATTGTAGATTTGTCCCAACATCATCATGCGGAATGAGTTGGCAGTATATCCATGAACGAGGATAGCAGTTTTCCCCGTCGGTTTAGCAGCATTCACATAATAAGCGTGAAGCAGGACACCATCCGGAGCCACGATGGTCGTGTCTCTCAGGTTCTTGGTTCGTACGAGGCTGTCGGCCCAAGGCTTGGCTTTGGGGGCGTTCTCCAACATAAAGTTCCAGTTCCACTCCATGTCTCTGGTCTTACATTCCGGCTGCAGAATGCCGTTTACCATTTTATGCGAAACGAACAATGTCCCACAAAAAAGGAGGACGATCAGGATGACGAGTATCCATCCGATGACTTTAACTACTTTTTTCATCATGTCAATAATATTTCATCTATACGTTATTTATTCCAAATACTCCATGCACCGATGGCTTGCAGTAGCAACATCTCCAAGCCATTTTTTGTGATGGCTCCTTGTGCTGCACCCTTCTTCATGAAGAGTGTTTCCTCAGGATTGTAGATTAAGTCGAAAAGCAAGTGCTTCCCGGTCAGACATTCATACGGAAGGGCCGGACAAGCATCCGTGTGAGGGAACATTCCAACAGGGGTACAGTTTATAATGACCGTGAACTCTTGCATGATCTCAGGCGTCAGTTCATCGTATGTCAGCATGCCTTCTTTCTTTGTGCGCGACACGAAGACAGACGAGATTCCCAGTTTTCTCAGCCCATAGACGATGGCTTTGGATGCCCCTCCTGTCCCTAAAATCAGGGCTTTCCGATGATATGGCTTAAGCAGAGGCTTGATGGATCCCATGAAGCCCACGACATCCGAGTTGTATCCAACGAGTTTCAGCTTTTGACCGGCCTCGCGAATGAACTTGATGACGTTTACCGCTCCGATCTCTTCGGCATCCGCATCGAGCTCGTCCAAGTAGGGGATGACCTGCTGTTTGTACGGGATTGTCACGTTCAAGCCATAGATATTCGGATTCTCTTCGATCACGCGTCTGAAATCCTGAATGGAAGGAATCTCAAAGTTTACATATTCGGCATCGATCTTTTCATCAGCAAACTTGTTGTTGAAGTAGTTGCGTGAGAAAGAGTGTCCGAGGGGGAAACCGATTAAGCCATATTTTTTCATGTTGAATCCGTCTTATTTGGTTGCAAAATAAAGCGTGCAGATACCGAAGGTCAGTCGTTTAAAACGCACTTCACGGAATCCGGCTTTTCGGATAATGCCTGTCATCACCTCTCCTTGGGGAAATGCCTTGATGGATTCGGGCAGATAATGATAGGCCTTGCGATCTTTCGAGAAGATTCGTCCGATGGTAGGGATTACGACTTTTGAATAGACCTGATAAAGTTGTTTCATAGGGAATGACTGAGGCTCGGATAACTCAAGGATCACCAAATGGCCAGCCTCCTTTAATACACGATACATCTCCGATAGTCCGGCATCCAGATCTTCAAAGTTCCGGATTCCAAAGGCGACGGTAATTGCATCGAATTGGCTGGATGTGAGTGAGAGCTGCGTGCAATCGTCTTTCAGGAAGTGGATGTTTTTTTCCAATCCGGCTTCCTTTACTTTCTCTTTACCGATTTGCATCATCCCGTCGGAAATGTCAATGCCCAGCAAGAACTCCGGTTGAAGTAATTGAGCAGCCTGAATGGCAAAGTCTCCCGTCCCCGTTGCTACATCCAGGATGCGGTGAGGACTAAAAGGCTTTAACATCTGAATGGCTTTCCTCCGCCAACACTTATCAATATGTAGGGAAAGGGTGTGGTTCAGCTGGTCGTAGGCAGGTGCAATGTGGTCGAACATCTGCTCCACTTGGACACTTTTCTTGCCCTCTGTGCTGTATGGCTTGATTTTTTCCTGTGGATAATCCATCCTTTTATAAATAAGAACATCAGGAGAGGGATTTCTCCTGATGTTTCCATGAACATTTATTTCAAATAGTCAGTTACGTTCTTTTCGATACGTGCCAGCAGGTCAACGTGAGCTTCTTTCACGAATTTCTCACCGGTGATATGCTCGTACAATTCGATGTAGCGGTCGCTGATCGACTCTACGATCTCATCGGTCATCTCAGGAACCTGTTGTCCGGCCTTTCCCTGGAATCCGTTATCCATCAACCACTCGCGAACGAACTCTTTCGAGAGTTGTTTTTGTGGAAGGCCTTTCTCGAAGCGTTCTTCATAGCCCTCAGCATAGAAGTAGCGGCTGGAATCCGGAGTGTGGATCTCGTCCATCAGATAGATGGTGCCATTATGCTTACCGAATTCATACTTCGTGTCAACCAAGATCAGGCCACGTTTAGCAGCAATCTCGGTGCCTCTCTCAAATAAGGCCAGTGTATATTTCTCCAGCAAAGCATATTCTTCAGGAGTAGCCAATCCCTTGGCCAGAATCTCTTCCTTTGAGATGTCCTCGTCGTGAGTACCGATCTCAGCCTTGGTGGTCGGAGTAATGATTGGGTGTGGGAATTTCTCATTCTCGCGCATGCCATCCGGCAGTTTCACGCCGCAGATTTCGCGGACGCCACTCTTGTATGCACGCCAAGCGCTGCCACATAGATAGCCACGAACAATCATTTCGAGTGGGAAGCCCTCGCACATCACACCAACGGTCACCATTGGATCCGGAGAGGCTTGCTTCCAGTTAGGGCAGATATCGGTGGTTGCATCCAGGAACTTGGCTGCAATCTGGTTCAATACTTGTCCCTTGAAAGGAATGCCTTTCGGAAGGATTACGTCAAAAGCCGAGATACGATCGGTTGCTACCATTACTAACTTCTCATCATTGATGTTGTACACATCACGTACTTTTCCGTGATAAACACTTTTCTGTCCGGGAAAGTTGAACGCTGTTTCTGTTAATGCCTTGTTCATAAGATCCTTTTTATTGATTGTTTTGATTAAGTTCTTCAAAGTCGGGGTGGAAGCGGTCGACCATCTTCCCCGTATAGGGTTCTTCCTTTGCCTGATGGCTCTGTTCCTTTTGCCGCTCCTCGTATTTCTCGTACGCTTCCACAATGCGGGTTACCAGTTTATGCCGGATGATGTCTTTCTTGTTCATCTCGATGAAGCTGATACCTTTGATATCCTTCAAGATGTGCAAGGCTTGTATCAAGCCCGATTTCTGTGATGCGGGCAAGTCGATCTGTGTGATATCGCCGGTCACGATCATCTTGGTGTTCATACCCATGCGTGTGAGGAACATCTTGATTTGTTGTGTCGTGGTATTCTGTGCTTCATCCAGGATGACGACCGCGTCATTGAGGGTGCGTCCTCGCATGAAAGCTAAAGGCGCAATCTGGATGACGTTCTGTTCCATGTATTCCTGCAGCTTTGCTGAAGGGATCATGTCCTGCAGTGCATCGTACAGGGGCTGGAGGTATGGGTCGATTTTCTCCTTCATGTCACCGGGGAGAAATCCCAGTTTTTCGCCGGCTTCAACAGCGGGGCGGCTGAGGATGATGCGTTTTATTTCCTTGTTCTTGAGTGAGCGGACGGCCAGGGCGATAGCTGTGTAGGTCTTGCCCGAACCTGCCGGTCCGACAGCAAAGAGCATATCGTTCTTCTCATAGTCTCTCACCAGTTTCTTCTGGTTCTCGCTGCGTGGCACGATGGGTTTTCCGGTCACGCTGTACACGATGACATCCGTCTTGCCTCCCTCTTTAGGAAGACGGCCCTTGACAATATCCAAGATGACCTCCTCGCTGAGCGCATTATGGCGGGCACAATAGGCTTGCATGTTCAGAATACTTTCCTCGAAGGCTGCCATCTCTTCCTCATCACCCATGACTTTGATGACATCGCCCCGGGCAACGATACGGAGTTTAGGGTATAGGGCCTGAATCATTTGCATGTGAATATTGTTTACCCCGTAAAACACGACGGGGTCAACATCCTCCAATACGATATGCTTTTCAAACATGAACAGATTCTTTTATTCTTTAGATTGCAAAAATAGTGATAAAAATCCACTTCTTCGTTCTATCTCCTTAATTATTTATGCTGAACCCAACTCTTTTTGAACAATTTTTTTTGAATTCTTCTTTATCGATTGTGTAACAAAGATTTTTAGTTTACCTTTACACCATCTAAAGGGAATGCATACATGAGGATAAAGAAATATTTGAAGCTTTTGCTCATCTTCCTGGTCGTTTTATTGGGTATCCTTTATTTACGGTCGAACAAAGAAAAGCCCATGAAGATGAACAATCCGCACAACGTCAAAGGGGTCGTTAGTTATAAACGCTCGTTCAACGATTTGAACGAGGAGCAGCTGGCAGCCGCTAAGCGTTGGGGAATCCGCCCGATTGAATCGAGGGAAGATGCCAAGCACTTAGGAAAAAAGTTGGTGGAGATCAAGACATGTGAGGCGTATAAAGTGGATTCTTTGACACATTCCATCCCATATTTGGTTCCCAGAGCGGCGAAACTGCTGAAGGAGATTGGCGAGAATTTCCAGGATTCACTGTCGCACAAAGGAATAAATCCCAATCAAATCATCGTGACATCTGTCCTTCGCACACAGGGCGACCAGAAACGCCTGCGCAGGGGAAACAGGAATGCCACCGAAAATTCGGCTCATGCCTATGCAACGACCTTTGATATCAGCCACAAGCGTTTCCAAAAGTTAGAGGACCCGAAGGGGTATCCTACCGAAGATGCCAACCCGGTACATCTGAAAATGGTGCTCTCGGAGGTCCTGCGTGATTTGAAGAAAGCCAAAAAATGTCTGGTGAAGTATGAACTAAAGCAGGGATGTTTCCATATCACGGTACAATGAGGTATTTTATCGAACTTGCTTACGATGGCACGAACTACCATGGCTGGCAGATTCAGCCTAATGGTGCAAGCGTGCAAGAGACGGTGCAGTCGGCTCTTTCCACCGTTTTGCGTCAGCCTATCGAAATCGTTGGGGCTGGCCGCACGGATACGGGCGTCCACGCTGCCCGAATGTTTGCTCATTTTGATGCGCCGGAGATCGGGGACCTCTCATTGCTTGAGAATAAACTATCGAAACTGCTTCCTCCCGACATCGCCGTTTACCGGGTCTTCCCTGTCCGAGACGAGGCTCATGCTCGGTTTGACGCGCTGTACCGGACCTATCAGTACCGTGTGATCACCCGCAAAGACCCGTTCTTGTGTCATTATGCATGGCGGGTAATCTTCCCGTTGGACTTCGATCGGATGAACGAGGCGGCTAAGATTCTTTTCGAGTATACTGATTTCACGAGTTTCAGCAAGTTGCACACGGATGTGAAGACCAACAACTGCCGCATCATGCGGGCTGAATGGGCACAGGTGGGCACTTACGAGTGGGTGTTTACCATCCAGGCCGATCGCTTCTTGCGAAACATGGTTCGGGCGATAGTCGGGACACTGATTGAGGTTGGCCGCGGAAAACTTTCTCTTGAAGGGTTCCGTAAGGTGATCGAGCAGAAGGACCGATGTGCGGCCGGCAGTTCTGTTCCCGGGAACGCCCTTTCCCTTGTCGACGTCGGCTATCCTGATGACTATTGAGCCTCATCGGGTGAATCATCCGGCATCGATTCTTTGTTTAATTGACGGAAAAGCGGTACTTTTGCAGTCGTTTTTTATAATGGGAGTACTATGTGGTTGGTATATGCCTTCGTCGCAGCGATCTTGCTGGGGTTTTATGATGTCTTTAAGAAGGTGTCTTTGCGTGATAACGCCGTCATTCCGGTGCTGTTCCTGAACACCTTGTTCTGCACGCTGATCTTTCTTCCTTTTATTGTCGTTTCGTGGGCCTGTCCGTCATTGCAGGACAGCATCTTCTACGTGCCCGTTGTGGGGTGGGAGGTGCACCGCTACCTCATTCTGAAGGCATTCATTGTCCTCTCCTCATGGATCTGTGGATACATCGGCATCAAGAATCTGCCGCTCACGATTGTCGGCCCGATCAATGCAACCCGTCCGGTCATGATTCTTCTGGGAGCGATGCTGGTCTTCGGCGAACGGCTGAACCTGTATCAGTGGATAGGTGTGACGTTGGCCATCGTCTCTTTTTATATGTTGAGCCGAAGTGGCAAGAAAGAGGGAATCGATTTTAAACACAATAAGTGGATCTTCTTTACGGTGATGGCCTCGGTGATGGGAGCTGTCAGCGGACTATATGATAAGTACCTACTTGCAATGGAGGGGCAGGGGGGCATCGGTCTGAACCGAATGGTGGTACAATCGTGGAACAATATCTATCAACTCATCCTGATGGGCATCGTCCTCCTCGTATTGTGGTGGCCGAAACGAAAGAGCGGCACGCCTTTCCGTTGGCACTGGAGCATCTTACTCATCTCCGTCTTCCTGTCGGCCGCCGACTTCATGTATTTTTATGCACTGAGTCTGGATGGTGCCATGATTTCCATTATCTCAATGATCCGTCGGGGGAGTGTGCTCGTTTCGTTCTTCTTCGGCGCGATGTTCTTTAAGGAGAAGAACTTGAAAAGCAAAGCCGTCGATCTGGCTTTAGTCTTCCTGGGACTACTCTTCCTCTATCTGGGAAGCCGATAGGTTTTGTCAGTAATATTTACCAAATTTTCCTTCGCCGGATTGCAAACTCTCCATGGTCGGTTTTTCAGTTGGTGCGCACCAATTTAAAATCGGCGCGCGCCGATTTTAAATTGGCGAGCGCCGATTGAATCATCGGTGGTGGTGGCTCTTTAGGTCGTCGATGGTGATTTGTAAAAAAAAGAGAGAAAAACTCGTGGCTTGACGAGCTCTTCTCTCTTTATGATGATGAAGCAAATATTAGTCTTCCAGCGAATACTCGATGGTTGTCACCACGCGGATGTGTTTGATGAACGGCGTGTTGGCATCCCGGTCCTCAATACTGAACTGACCTTGGCTCGCATGTTTGATCTTGCCCAGCTTACTGTTTGAATCTTTAGCAAACTTGTCGGCAGCCAGACGAGCGTTCTTCGTGGCCTCCTCGATCATCTGTGGCTTGACATCGTTCAATCCCGTGAACTCGTACAATACCTTGTATTCCCAGTCACCGCCCACGATGGCAATGCCCTGCTTCAGCAATTCGCTTTGCTCGGCAATCAATTTCCGGACGAGGTCGACTTTATCTGAAGTGACGGTGATGACGGCGGTCACATTGTAGCGATACTGTACGATACTGTTGTCGTAACGGTCGGCTTGCTTATCCTGAATGCTTGGGGCGTTGATAGAGATTTCACTCTCATCGATGCCTTTCTGTCTCAGAAAATCTACAATGGCGCTGTTGGTCTTGTTGATCTTATTGTATAAGGCGATGAGGTCATTGCCAACTTCTTTGTACACCAAAGGCCATATCACTTTGTTTGCAGGAACTTCCATCTCTGCCAAACCCTTTACTTGAACTCCTCTGTCCTTGTTCGAGAAGGAATTCAAACCAGACTTGATAAATAATCCCATCAGCAGCAATCCTACTGCAATGATGGCAGCTTCAACTTTCCAACTTTTCATAGTTTTATTTTTTGAAATTTGTAGTACAAATATACGCTTATTTATGAATAAAGCGACATTATTTGAGCATTTTTATAATAATGAAAGAGTATTTGGCGGAACGAATAGCCCTGTTCGCCCATGACGGCGGCTCCAATCTGGCACAGTCCTACGCCATGTCCCCATCCGGCGCCGATGAGGTGGAAAGACTGTGGAAGCCCATCTGCTGCAGGTCCTTTCTCGATGATGAAAGCGGAGCTGTACAGGTGGGTCGGGGAGAGGGTGCGACGGATCTCCAGTTCCTTCCCGATGATCAGGGTACGCTTCGTTCCCACAATCTTCAGGCGTGATAGCCTGCCCGACTTGCCTCTCTCTACAGGGATCAGGTCAATGATATTTCCGAAGTCGATGCCGCTCTTCTCCTTAATGAGTTTTGCAATCTCGGCCTGTGTGTAGTCGACTTCCCAGCGGTAGAACTGCTGAGTCTCTTGGTCGAAATTGTTCAATACTTGGCTGAGGACATGTTTGTCGTGTGTGTTGCAGAATGCTTCGGGCGAGTGCCGTATCCATTCCTCTGCGTTGGCTTCGACGGTGAGGTCGGGCATGTCGCCCGCTTCTTTTCTGTCGTATACTGCCTTCAGGTACGGATAAGCGTGGTCTTCCCAAGCATATTGGAACTCTTCGGAGATTCCTCCGCAACATTTACTGAAACGAGCGTCACAAATCGTGTGGCCGTCGGTAAGCACCATGCCTCGTGTTGCCTGCACGGCCTGAACCACGTTCGGGTTCGTCGCCTTGGTGACACCTTGGTAGCGCTGGCAATGGTCATCGGCACAGACATCGAAGAGCTGATGGTCCTCACGGTCGTACCAGCGGATATAGGTGTCGGTGGTTTGGATGCATGATACCGGCTTTGTCTGGTTTTCTTCGAGCAGCTTCTTTTTCAGGATCTGCGAGAGCAGCCAGCTGCGGGAGATGATGGCATGAGCCTTGAGGAATTCCAAGGATGCGGTAGCACTCATCTCCGACGAAATGACGCTTGTGAGGTAGTCCTCGACGGGCAGGTCATTGATGGCAACGACATCTTCGCCATCAGGAATGAACCGCAACGAGCCCTGGAATGTTTGGACCTCCTGTCGCTCCCAATGGAAATGAATGCCGATGGTGACCCCGAAAAGTGAGAATGTGGTATCAGCATGTTGAGGCTCGAACGATAATTCTTTAAAGCACTGTCCGTTCCATTCCACGTGTCCGTCGGCGAAGCGGGCCGTTTGCTCACCACTCACGGCTTGTCCGTTGACCGTGAAACAGCCGTTCAGACGGAACGCTATCGTCGGGGCATGCAGGATGCCTACATGGATGAGGGGCTCCTGAGAGATCGGGAAGAGGTTCTCGTTCATAATTGTTTCAGCTTTTGATCAATGATGTCCTCCACATGATCGATACTACATTCTGCAAAGATATTCTTGATGTCATCGGCCGTAATTCGCTCGAAATCTTCTTTGCGGACCGTGACGATGATACCGGCCATATCCACTACTCCCGGGCTGATCAATCGCTGTTGGTCTCCTTCGGCGAAATAGCAATCCGGACGATGCTTGTCCCTCGGGATGATGATGATTTTGGTCTTTGCTCCCACTCTCCAGATGATGAGGTTGAAACGGGTTTCCGACTCATCCTCGTGAGCAGGCAATGCTTGCAGGATTGACTGGACGAAAGAGGATTCTCCCGACAACTCTCCTTCTACGCAGAAGAAAGGACAAAGGTATCCTTTCACGCTGTAAAAGGTGAGGCCCTTGTTCCTGCAAATAAACTTCTTGCTGAATACGCCGTCTTCGTACCATCCGACCAGGGGCGTCTCATGGATTGGAGCGGCCTGGTAGTGGAAATGATTAGGGATCGAAGCTCCACACTTGGCTCCGTTGTAGAAGATGGCATACGATGATGGCAGGAGTTTGAACAGTTCATTGACGTCATCTATTAAATGTTGCGTTTCCTGTTTTACGTGTGAACGGTAAGGAATTGTCAGATGACCGGGAAGAATCGGATAAGGATTTAAAAGGATGTCGAACATCTCTGGATGAGGCTCGAATCGCTCCTGCTGTTCCGGACGGTTTTTCTCGCAGAGGAAGCAAGGGCGTTCCTGGATGGATTTGTTGTCTAACTTCGCGCCGGTTGAAACAATGCGTGCCGGGTTGAATTGGACGGTGATGTCATATCCTCCCATGGGGATGCTTCGCTTGAGAACATCTTTCAATACTTCGTGGTTCTTCCTTGCCAGTTCCCATCTCTGTAGTTGCCGGCTTATAAAATCCTGAAGGTTCCGGTGCTTCCATTCCTCCCCAGCTATGGCACGGCGGATTTCAAGTTCACGTGTGCGGATGCTATCCTTATAAGTATTGTTCGCATTCAACTTTTCGATGCTCAAGGAAGAATCTGAATTCCCTTCCCAACGGCGGCAGAGATAGATTGGTTCGTAAATGCGACCGATGTGATAGGTCCGTGAGATGGCCAGGCCGACTGCATAATCTTCGCCGTAGCTGACATTGGGCATGCCGATGCTTCGGAGCAATGGCGTAAAGAATGCACGGGGTGCGCCCAGGCCATTGATGCGGAGGGCATTGTTATGGCCGTTCTCGCTGGTCCATTCCTTATGGTCGATGACTCCTGGGGGCAATGTGTTCAGTTGGAAGTCGGTCATGCGGTACGAACCGATGACCATGCCACACTGCTCTTCATAAAACTTGTCGACAACAGTCTGCAAGGTTGCCGGACTGCTATACAAATCATCACTATCAAGTTGTACGGCAAAGCGGCCGCATCGAGCATCGTTGATGGCCAAGTCCCAACAGCCGCCGATGCCGAGGTCGTCCCGCTCAGGAATGATATGGACTAGTCGTGCATCATCGTGGAAACGGTCCAGAATCTCGGTTGTACCGTCGGTCGAGTGGTTGTCGACAACGATGACGTTAAACTTGAATTTGGTCTCTTGTTGTAAGGCTGAACGGACTGCATCTTCGATGGTGCGGACACGGTTGCGAACAGGGATGATGACCGATGCCTCGTAATCAAAGTTCACCTTCGCAAAATCCACTTTCCGTGTTGAAGGAGGAAGAAGGGCATTGATTTCTTGAAGGTATTCGGTGACCGCTTGTTCCATGTCGATCTGTACTCCTCTGTTGCGAGGATCCACGTAGTCGAACTGTTTCTCCCCCGACTTCCGCATATCCATTTCCATTTCTGTATACAGATATTCATGAATGTGAATCAAGGAGTTGAGTCTTAGCCGTAAAGCGTAGAGTCCGGCGTATGGATGATCGCTGGAAGGGGTCAGGGCCTTCTCAAAAGCAGTCCTCTTGAAAGCCAGTAAGGACCCGAAATCAAAGTCGTCACGCAGGCTGCCTGCCTGATAATCGATGACGGGGTGCTTCTGAAGAGTTCCTCCCTTGATCTCATTAAAATCGGAGTAGGACATATCGGCATCAGGGATGTCAAGGAATTGGACCATCCGCTCCAGACCCTTATAACCCAAGGCCAGCGGCGTGGTCTTCAGATAAAGACAGATGTAGTCCCTTTCACTCAATGAATCGACGAGCCTCAAGGTCCTGCTGCTCGTCATGCGGTCGGCCTGTTGAAAAGAACAATGTTCCGGCAACAGGAAGGAAGGCTGATCCCCTTGATGGAAAACGTAGATATGATGGATGAGTGGAGATTCTTGAACCGACTTGATGGTTTGAAGCGTTGCTGCTTCGTCCTCATGAAAGAGGAAAAAGTCAATGACATTTTTCATGATGTTCCAATGCTATGATTATCTACACAAAGGTACGTGTTGGATGACTCACTACCAAAAATATCACTTCTTTTTTGTCGCAGTAAGCCGAGAATTTCGTAATATTGCAGGCAAATAAAAAGAGGAATGATGAACGCACTATCCATTATAGACAAATATTACCCGGAAGATAACGAACTGAAAAAGATTTTACTGACCCATAGCCGATCTGTTGCAGACAAAGCGTTGGAAATTGCAGCAAGACATCCGGAATTGGGGCTCGACACTTCTTTTCTTGAGGAGGCAGCTCTGTTGCACGACATTGGCATTTATTTGTGTGATGCGGATGGAATCTGTTGTCATGGTACTCACCCTTACATCTGTCATGGGTATTTGGGTGCCTTGTTGCTGAGACGCGAGGGCTATCCTCTCCATGCGTTGGTATGTGAACGTCATACAGGAGCCGGCATCTCCCTGAAACAGATTGAGGAACAGCAATTGCCGATTCCTCATCGTGATATGTTGCCCCTCTCGATGGAGGAAAAGGTGATTTGTTTTGCCGATAAATTCTTCTCCAAAACAAGGCTCGATCATGAAAAAACAGTAGAGGAAGCATTCCGCAGTGTCTCAAAATTTGGTGAGGAGGGTGCAGCCCGATTCCAAAAATGGTGCGAAACTTTCTTGTAAGTGGATAAAATATTTTAAAACTATCGTCAATTCTTTTTAGATACGTATGATTTGCACTATCTTTGCTCATTAAAAGCAAAGGACTGGCCCGCATGCTGTTGGCATTTGGCGCTGCCCGTCGAAGGATAATAGTTAACGAAAAGAAAAAGTGTCTTTGAAGATTAACAAATACATTTCATATATCCTGTTAGTGGTTTGCCTGTTGTGTGCGCTCGACGTGGATGCACAGCGGAGCAGGCGGCGTAGGAATGGTATGTCGGCGGATTCAATTCGAGTGGATTCCTTACGTACGGATACGCTGACCGTAGATACCGTGAAAAAGGATAAGAATCCTCTGGAGGCGCCGGTGGATTATGAAGCTGCCGACTCGATCGTCTTCGAGGATGGATTTGTTCATCTCTATGGCCAAGGCAAGGTAAAATATCAAAAAATTGAGCTGAATTCCGAAATCATTACCATGAATGTGGACAGCAGTGCGGTCTATGCTCGGGGCGTGACCGACTCGACGGGTGTGGAAACAGGAAAGCCGGTGTTCAAGGAAGGGGATGATACCTATGAGTCGAAGATCATACGCTATAACTTCAAGACCAAGAAAGGATTTATCAACGAGATTACAACCCAACAGGGTGAAGGATATATCACCAGCGAAGCAACGAAGAAAGGAGCGAACAACGAGATGTTTATGAGTCAGGGTCGATATACGACCTGTGAGGATCACGAACATCCACACTTCTACCTTCGACTTTCAAGGGCAAAGGTGAGACCAAAGAAAAATGCGGTCTTCGGACCGGCACAATTGGTCGTCGAGGATGTGCCGTTGCCGATAGCTGTTCCTTTCGGCTTCTTCCCATTCTCGGAGAGTTATGCTTCCGGATTTATCATGCCGACATATGGTGATGAGATGAACCGCGGTTTCTATCTGAGGGATGGTGGCTACTATTTTGCAATTAGCGACAGAATGGACCTGAAAGTGCTGGGTGAAATCTTTACGAAGGGATCGTGGGGACTGAGCACTCAGTCGAATTACAACAAACGATATAAGTATTCCGGCTCGTTTAGCGCAAGTTATCTGGTTACCAAAACGGGTGAGAAGAATATGCCCGACTACATGGTATCAAAGGATATCAAGGTGATGTGGTCACATCGACAAGATAACAAGGCGAATCCGAACAGTAATTTCTCGGCCAACGTGAATTTCTCGACCAGTAGCTATGATCGTCGGAACCTGAGTAGCTTGTATAATCCTTCGATGTATTCGAACAACACAAAGGCATCTTCTGTCAATTATACTCGGACGATACCGAGCTTGGGATTGAGCATCGCAAGTACCTTTAACATTACGCAGAACACAAAAGACTCTTCCTTGAACGTGGTCTTGCCCGACTTGAACATCACCCTGAATCGTATCTACCCGTTCAAACGTAAGAAGTCAGCAGGTGAAGGACGTTGGTATGAGAAAATCTCTTTGCAATATACCGGCCATCTTATGAATAGCATCAATACGAAAGATAATCTGATCCTGAAAAAAGGTATTAAGGATTGGAACAATGGTATGGAGCATCGTATCCCGTTGAGTGCTACCTTCACATTGTTCAAGTACATCAATTTCGTACCGACAGTAAACTATCAGGAACGATGGTATACCCGGAAGGTTGAGCAAAGTTACGATCCTAATGCTATCGATCACGTTCGTCGGGATACAATCAATGGCTTTAACCGCGTATATAATTACAACATGAGCGTGGCTTTGAACACCAAACTGTACGGCTTCTTCAAACCGTGGAAAATGTTTGGGGATAAAGTTCAGATGATTCGCCACGTCATGACACCATCTATCTCGTACAATTACTCGCCTGACTTTGGTGCGGAACGATACGGATATTGGAAAACATACCAATATACTGATGATCAAGGAGAGGTTCATACCGTGGAATATTCGCCATTCGCTGGCCAGAGTTTTGCTCCTCCGGGTAAAGGAAAGCAAGGATCCATCTCTTTCTCTGTAGATAATAATGTGGAGATGAAAATAAAGTCGGATCGTGATACGACTGGTATCAAAAAGATTAGTCTGATCGATCAGTTGTCGGCCAACATCTCCTATAACATGGCTGCACAAACGAGGCCATGGAGTGACTTGAGTACGAACTTACGCTTGAAGTTGACGAAGAATTATACCTTCTCGATGAACGCCTCCTTTGCGACCTATGCTTACGAGTTCGACAAGAATGGGAATGTGGTGGTTGGTGACCGCACAGAATGGTCGTATGGTCGCTTCGGTCGTTTCCAAGGTTACAGCGGCTCGTTCTCGTATACCTTCGATAATGATACATGGAAGAAGTTGTTCGGTAAGGAAAAGCGCGGCGATAAGAAGCAGAAAGATGATGAGGATGAATGGGATGAAGATGAAGACGAAGACGAATATGCTCAGGAAGAACAAAAGTCGACTACTCGTAAGCAAGAGAAGGCGGCCATTGATCCTGATGGTTATATGACGTTTAAGTTGCCATGGTCATTAAGCTTGAGCTATAGCTATAGTATCCGTGAAGATCGTACGAAAAAGATCAATATCAAGAATATGCGCTATCCGTATACCATCACTCATTCAGTGAATGCTTCGGGATTTATCAAGATCGGTAGCCGATGGAATTTCAACTATTCATCAGGTTATGACTTCACGCAGAAGAAAATCTCCATGACGACCTTGAATATCTCTCGTGACCTCCACTGTTTCAACATGAGTTGTGGCTTGGTATTCGGTCCGTTCACCTCATATAACTTCAGCATCCGTGCTAACGCAAGTATGTTGACTGATGCCTTGAAGTGGGATCAGCGGAGCAATACGGGGTCGGCAGTTCAATGGTATTGATAAAAAGATAATCATAATATGGATGTAAAGATTGAATCTGGATGGAAACGTGCTTTGGCTGCTGAGTTTGAACAGCCCTATTTCAAACAGTTGACGGATTTCGTAAGGCAGGAATATGGTAGTACAACTTGTTATCCACCCGGACGACTCATCTTTAATGCGTTCGACCTTTGTCCTTTTAGCGAGGTTAAAGTGGTTTTGATAGGCCAGGATCCTTATCACGGCCCGGGACAAGCGATGGGGTTGTGCTTCTCGGTCAACGATGGCATTCAGTTCCCGCCTTCTCTCGTGAATATCTTCAAAGAAATACAGAACGACTTGGGAACTCCTGTTCCTTCCACGGGTAATTTGACGCGTTGGGCAAAGCAGGGGGTATTATTGTTGAATGCTACCTTGACGGTTCGTGCACATCAGGCAGGTTCTCATCAGGGAAGGGGCTGGGAAACTTTTACGGATGCGGCTATCCGTGTTTTGGCAGAGCAGAAAGAACATCTGGTGTTTATTCTTTGGGGCTCATATGCCCAGCGCAAAGGATCGTTTATCGATGAGAGCAGGCATCTAGTCTTGAGGTCGGCTCATCCTTCACCTTTGTCAGCATACAAAGGTTTCTTTGGCAATCACCAGTTTAGTCGGGCTAATGCATACCTCCAACAGTATGGTAAGGCTCCTATTATTTGGTAAAATCGTGAATGATAGCGTTGACGCTTAAATCTTGGAAAGTCGTTCTCGTTGAAGTTCTCGTTAGATCAAGTGCATGCCTAATTGCTCACATTCTTTCCTCATTTCGGCAGGCCAAATACTAGCTTGAATCTCACCAATGTGTCCTTTCTTCAGGAACAACATACACAAGCGTGATTGTCCGATACCACCTCCGATGCTGAGTGGTAGTTCTCCGGCAAGTAGTTTCTTGTGGAAATACAATTCTTTTCGTTCTTCTTTTCCGCTTAGTTTTAACTGATATAACAATGCTTCCGAATCGACACGAATACCCATTGATGATATCTCAACCGCACGATCTAAGACATAATCCCATACTAACAGGTCGCCGTTCAATCCTGGAAGTCCGGTAGCAGGGTCAATCGTCGTATAGTCATCGTAATCGGGAGCACGTAAGTCGTGTACCTTCCCATCGCCTAACTCACAGCCGATACCAATGATGAACACCGAACCACATTCTCTTGTAATCTTGTTCTCTCTTTCTTTAGGCGTAAGGTCGGGATATCGCTGTCGCAATTCTTCTGCATGAATGAAATGAATGTCATGAGCTAGGAAAGATTTAATTTGCGGGTAAGCTTCACAAACCATGAACTCCGTTCTACGCATGGCGGCATAGATTCGAGTGACTATCTGCTTTAAGAATTCAATGGTGCGTTGCTCACGGGTTATAGACCGTTCCCAGTCCCATTGGTCCACGTAAAGAGAGTGAAGATTCCCCAACTCTTCATCTGCACGGATCGCGTTCATATCGGTGTAAATTCCATAGCCGGGAGCAATTTCATATTCAGCTAATGTCAATCGTTTCCATTTAGCCAGAGAATGTACTACTTCGGCCTGTGCATCACCTAAATCCTTGATGGGGAAGGAGACTGGCCGTTCTTTTCCGCTCAAATCATCGTTTATACCCATGCCTTTTAATACAAAAAGAGGGGCCGTTACACGACGAAGACGCAGCTCAGAGGAAAGGTTGACCTGAAAAAAGTCTTTTATTTGTTTAATACCCAACTCGGTCTGCTTCATATCGAGCAGTTGTTTGTAGTCCTTCGGCTTAATAAGATAACTCATGACAAATAATCTTTGATTTTAAATTGTTTGCAAATATAGGTATAATTTGCAATGTTGCACAAGAAATAAAGAAAAAATAATCATTTTGACTTATGAAATTTGATAATTAGTATCAAAATAACATTATTCCTGAAAAGTTTTGAATTTATTAGGTTGGAGGAAATATTATTCGTACTTTTGCAACGATTTAACCATGCACCCCTAGTTCAATGGATAGAATATCGGATTCCGGTTCCGACGATAAGAGTTCGATTCTCTTGGGGTGTACTATAATATATTTGAAGCATTTATAAATCAATCGTTTTGAGGATGAAGTTTATAACTAGGTTTTTATCGCACACGAAACGGTTTGATGTCAGTTCCTCTGGTATACTCTGGAAGAAGATTCGTCCTTTGAACAACAAATAAGCACGGTAGATCAAGCGCAAACTCTCTAAAGTATTATGGTCGGTAATGAGAATACCGATACTCTTTCTTTCAACTTCTGTACGATACGTTGGATATCTTCCACAACAATTGGATCAACACTGGTAAAAGGCTTATTAAGCATTATGATTTTATTTATAGCATTATTAAATTGAAAGGTTAATTTAGTTTTTTTAGGAAATAAATAGATTTACGAAAATAAACCCTTTCGCTTCTCCTTTATCTTAAAGAAGAAGAAATTAAAAGGATTTAAAACGATATTTCTTAAAAATACTCACAAAAAAAATTTATATCTAATTATGAACAAGTATGTTTTAGTAACAGCTATGATTCTGTTCGCGGCCATCAGTAATACCGATGCGCAGAACAACCAAGTTAAAGATTTCAAGATGGTGGAAGAAGGCGGGAGCGGCCCTTATAAGGCCCTTGTAATTGCAGATACCGCTTTCGAAGATTTTACTGTTTATCGTCCGAATGATCTTCAGGCGGCTGTCCGGACAGAGGGAAAACTTCCCATCATTATCTTCGGGAACGGGGGATGCATCGATTCGTCGGTTGGCTTCGAGAAATTCCTGAACGAGATTGCTTCCTACGGATACGTAGCCGTAGCAGTGGGCCCCTTCAGCCGTATGACTCCCGAGGAGGCTTTTACGGGTAAAGGAGGCACATCAGAAACCTCAGCATTGATACGGGCCATGGATATCATACAGGAACAAGCTACTACCCAAGGCACTGATTACTATAATCTTGTAGATGTGAAAAAAATCGTTGCCATGGGACAGTCCTGTGGCGGTTTGCAGGCGCTTACCGTTTCCGTTGATCCCCGCATCAGCACATCCGTCATTCTCAATAGCGGAGTCTTTGCCGGTGACATTTCCAGGCCTCAAGGCGAAAACTCTGAAGAATTTATGAAAAACCTTTCTTCGGAGAATCAGGAGAGGATGATGTCGCATAGACATGAAGCAGGCACGGCTAAGGACAGTGAGCACCGCCAGTGGCGTGGCCAAAGAGGTGACAACCCCAGGAAGCAGGAAGAAAATTCTATGGCCAACACCCTAAGCAAAGACGGTCTTCAGAAACTTCATGCCCCTTTGGTATATCTGATTGGGGGGAAAGACGATATCGCATATCCCAATGCCTCAGATGACTTTAACCGTCTCTCACAAGTCCCAGTAGCGATGGCCAATCTTCCTGTCGGACACATGGGAACCTACAACGAAGATCATGGCGGGGAATTCGCCAAGGTAGCGTTATTGTGGTTGGACTGGCAGTTGAAGGGAAAAGGGAAGGGTAAGTCATTCTTCCTTGGAACCGAAGCCGATTGCTCTGCCTATCCCGGCTGGACAGTAGAAACTAAAAACTTCTGATGGTATGAAAAAGAGCTTTCTTGCGATTAATTGCATTAAAGGCCTTCTGATTACGACAAATATTTCAGTTCAGTTTCCCCAGAAACGTTCGAGCAACCCTCGCGAACGCCGTTCTATATGGTTGGACAAGAGGGCGGAGCCTCTTTCTCTCCACCTTTTCCCGAAATCCGAAGTAGTAAGAAAGAGGCCTTATTACTAATCTTTATTTATATTCTCATGGATGTATATGGTATCCTATAGTAAATTGTTTATCAATTTGTTATAGGATATTTTTTTGTCCTCTTTTCATTATCATTTATTTTTCGTTTCCTTATTCTTTCAGCTTGTGGAAGTTTTGTTTATGTGAAGGATAAACTCACCATATACCAAGGTTTTTCATTTATCGAGTTTTTGATTTCAATTTCACGGTTTTTCTCTATCCATTATCGAGTTTTTTCGTTAAAATATCGAGTTTTTGAAGCCAAATATCGAGTTTCTGAAGCCGAAATTCAAGTTTTTGAAACCCAACATCCATTTTTAAAATCCGCACACCCTATTTTGTGGATTTTCGGCCTTGTGAACCTTAATGGTTCACCTTTTTGATTTTATCGATTTTGCAATTTATTGATAATAAATAAATTACAAAACCTGTGAAGGTGAAGGATATTTTTTAATTTCAGAGCATAGGGGGAAATTATGAGAACAAGAACGATAACCTGAAAATCTTAACTTTAACCGAGAATTAATAGTTTTTCTTCGTTTCGGATCCCATCCATAACTCCAAAGTACCACCATTAATGATGTCTGAGTAGTCAATTCGAGGCTGATGGAGAGGTTTCCCGTTGAGGCTCATACGTTGGATATATATGTTGTGCTCTGAGTTGTTGTGAGCAATGACAGTAAACTGGTGTTTATTTGGCAAATTGATAGTTATCTTTTGAAAGACGGGTGATGTCACTTCAAAACACGTGTTGCCAGGACACACTTGATGAATGCCGATAGCGGAGAGTACATACCACGCTGACATCTGTCCCACATCTTCATTGCCACAAAGGCCTTCTACTTTGTTTTTATAGGCATGGGAACAGATATAACGTGTCCACTTTTGAGTCATCCAAGGTGCGTTGAGATGGTTAAATAGATAAGGAATGAAGTGAACGGGCTCGTTGGCATGATTGTAATAAGCATTCCACAACATATTGGCAGGTGTCTGTTCGAACATCCATTCCAAATCCTTTAATACAGCTTTTCTACCTCCCATAATATGTATCATTCCAGGTATATCGTGGGGTACAAACCATCCTTGTTGGAAGGCATTACTCTCAACAGCGCCGTATTCTTCCTTTAATCTACCTTGTTCTGGCCATTCATACCATGTCCCGTCTTCCTTGCGAGGACGAAACCACCGTTTATCCTTGTCGTAAAGTAGTCGCCATGCTTCACTTTTCTTTAAGAACGTTTTTTCATCGGCTTTCTTTCTTAGTGCACGAGCCAATTGTGCCACGCACCAATCAGTGTAAGCATACTCCAAAGTGTTGGAGATTCCGGCCATACCAGGGGAATATCCCAGTTTGTCGTTACCGAATCTGGCAGAAGAATTCTTAGCGTATTGGTATGCTTTTTCTATGTCGTAGCTTCGAATGCCTTTAGCATAGGCATCAGCCAAAACAGAGATGGCGGGATTGCCCAACATACATCCGCTATAACTGTTGAGGAACTCCCAACGTTCGTAATATTCGTTACCGCTTTGCTCAGCCAAGCTGATGAGAGAGGCGAGCATGTCGTTGACCATTTGAGGATTGATGATGGTCTGAAGAGGAAACTGACTACGGAAAACGTCCCATCCACTGAAAATGGTGCGTTTTGTAAATGCACCATTGGATTGGTGTATTTTATAGTCGCCGCCCACATAACGACCATCGACATCCGTATAAATACGTGGGTCTATCATTGTACGATAGAGGGAAGTATAGAAGATCGTTTTCTCGTTATCCGTACCACCTTCCACCTTTATACGTCCAAGTTCCTTATCCCATGCATCGTGAGCTTGATGACGAATATACTCAAAGTCATGTCCTTTCAACTCAGCATCGAAGTTTCGGCGCGCTCCTTCAATATCCACAAACGAAATGGCAACCTTTAGTTCCACAATCTCGTTGGGCTGGGTCGGGAACTCAGTAAAGAAACCGATGCTCGGTCCCTGCAAGGATGTTTCCCCTTTTACAATCTCTGCATTGGCCAATAACTTCTGATAAGCTTCGCTTGCCACGTCGTTATTGTGCCGACTTTGTCCATCGGGAATGGACGCGTTCCAGAATCCGTAGTTGGTTATTGGACGAGAAAATTCAGCATGAAAGAAGACAGTATAGAGAGCCTTTCCATTTCCATCGCCCCAACCGCCACCGTCAGGCGTACATCGCATCCAACCTTCGATGGTTCGAGCATCCGTCACTTGGACAAACTCCTCAGACGCTGTACCACCCACGCGTCTTGCCAGATCTATTTGTATGCGTGAACAGAGATTCTGCGGGAATGTCATACGGTAGATACCGCCGTGTGGAGAAGCCGTCGTCTCTACCTTGATATTATAGTCGGTAAGTAGGGCCGAATAATAACCGGCACGTGCTGTCTCTGTTGCTTTATCGTAACGCGAACGCCAACCTTTCATTCCTCCTTCCTTGCCTGCAAAGGTATACATCGGATTACCCGTGGTAGGCATGACGAGAAAATTGCCTAAATCCCCATACCAACCGATACCACTCATCTGCGTCATGGAAAAGCCTTCAATCGTTGTGTGTTCGTAGCTATAACCAGGACCGTTGTCACCTCCTGTAATGGTTTGGGGACTTAATTGTGTCATTCCAAAGGGCGTAGTCGCACCTGGGAAAGTCTTTCCCAATCCATGATATGCACCTGCGGCATCTATATTCGTAGATGCATCGATAAACGG
Organism: uncultured Bacteroidales bacterium; assembly: GCA_902779535.1. Classification (GTDB taxonomy): domain Bacteria; phylum Bacteroidota; class Bacteroidia; order Bacteroidales; family Bacteroidaceae; genus Phocaeicola. Next base: position 22,241 of record CACZBX010000002.1, on the reverse strand, counting down.
GTTGACATATTCGGACGGCGTCTGAGCCGACGTTATAAAGAATAGGTTTATGATAACTGTTGTAACAAAGGATCTCTTAAGCATGATTTTCATTATTTCATAATGATGCAATGGTTTACTTTGCTTCCATCATATACTCTTTAGTCTTGTTCTTCAATAACGTAGAATCCAGCTTCTGTTGGATGGTCGATAATCATATTGTCCGATTTCTCCTTGCCAAGAAGCCATACCATCCAGATATCTCCAGCTGCTACGGTGATGAAAAAGATACCCCAGATGAGCAATAACAGATTTCCAATCGCAAGTGCTATAATGGCAGGGATAATTCCTAGGATAATACATGGCATGATAACACCAACCTTATATTTTTGAATGGGTAATGGCTCGTTACAATGGCAATAAGGCGTTAATGTCTTCCACATCATACCAATTTTAATGCTTTTCCATCCACTTTGGGCATAATATGCCCATGTAAGTCCGTGAATCAACTCATGTATGACGATTCCTATAACTGTTAAGATAATTATTACAAGTCCGTTGACTGAAAAGTTAAAGATTTCGTCCATTGATTTGTGCTCTTTCCAAATCATAAAGAAAAGGGAAAGGAGCACAACGGTAGATACTCCCATAAGTATTAAGGAGAAGATATTTGCCTTCAAAAGATTTATCGTGACTTTTCGACCTATTTCTTTGTTCTCTTCCATACCTTTTAAACTTTTATCTGCCAAGTAAATTCTGTAATGCTGCTCCAAAGATAAGGTAACTGGTATTACCACCAATGGTACCTTCGTTCTGTCCCCACAAGAATGGCCAATCGTCATAGTTCTCGAAATGGTCTGGTTGACGGAAAAGAAGTCCCGGAGCTACGTTGCCAGGAATGAAAGAGAAGTCTGCACGGTTGTTTCCATAGAAAACTTCCTTTGGACGTGTAGCACCGACCGCAGCAACCAGCGAATAGTTATGGTATGGATGACATCCAAATAAGTAGCCGGCAGCCTTGAGTACATATTCGGGCCCAATAATATCTGGGAAATATTTGCTTGCAAAAGCGGCTGTCGTACCGAAACTTACCACATTACCACTTCCTGCCCAGTTCCCTAAACCGATAGGTACTCCATAAGGATTTTGAATATCCAAACTGTCCATATAGACCTTGTACTTTTCAACATATGGACGCAAACGTTCTTTGTAGGATGCATCAAGATATGGAATGGCATCGAGAGCCGACTGGATTGCAAAGTTTGCATTACGATCAAGTGCTGGCCAAACCTGTTTTACAAAGTCGTCTAGATAATGCTGCTCTCCTGTGGATACGTAAAGTTGTAGATTTGTTGACATATTGCCGAATCCACCACGGCCACGCTGATTGGAGCTTGCCTGATTTTTTGCTAATAATTCAGTCCCTTCTTTCATCAGTCGTTTTGATTGTGTCAAAGCTCGAAGAGAAAGGTCATCGTTGTATCCTTTTAAAGCCCGGCTTGCAGAGGCAAACATTGTGGCTGCTTGAAGATCTCGACCTGGATTGCGGGTGGTAAAGGCCCACATGTCATCCGGTGTACCGCTGGATTTGCCATCTGCAGATTTTTCGTAAGGCTTCAGACGTGGATCGTAGTGTAAGCCATCTGTGATGGATGCAGCATCACCAAGGTGGTGGTAGTTATCCAATACCGAGTTGGATAAAGTTTGGGCCATATGTCCGATGTTCTCGGCTTGTGCCACTAAGTTTAATGTACCGTGTTCGATATATTGCAACACATCTGGCACACCATCTGGTCGATGAAGATCTACGTAACGCTGTTCTTGGCTTACGAAAGTCTCATCCCTCAATGGTTTAAAGCGCTCCCAATCGGAAACAAGATTCTGAACTACACCAATATTGGCACCAGTTTCGATGTCGAAGTCGCCCGCATCGAAAAAGCCACCAATGTTCAGTCCTGGAATCAATTGTAATCCCTTGTATTTAGTATCAATAATACCCTGACTGTGTATGTCAAAATGGTCGGTATTGGCAGGCGCTTGGAGATATCCTTCTTTGAAAGGTTCACCGTGCCAAACGCGATAGCCTTCGTTGACAGTCATATGATTCATGTGGATCGGAATCCAGACATCACTGGTGGCGTCTGTGATATGGTCGTATACATTCTCATCGATAATAAAATCGTTGGTTTGTACATCGCCATAGCGCAAGAAATAGACACCCGGCTCTTGGACAGAAGTGAACTCAAACTTCGCATACTTATATTTAAAGTAGTCACCCCATAATTTGACAGTGTTGGAGAATACACATTTAGTAGAGCCATCTTCACAAACACGATACACTTCAGCTTTCGATTGTATCTTATCTTTTTTATCCAACTCAATTACAGCCACTTTAGGTTGTGATGGGAGATACCCTACTTGTGAGAAACCTACGTTTGGTTGTCGGATCCAACCTTCAACAGCATTCGGTTCAATGGTCCAGCTCAATACTTTTCCTGTCTTTCCTGCAGGCAATAGACTACGTAAAACATACCATCCGTTTTGTGCCAACAAACGACCGTCATATAAGAGTAGTTCGGCATCCTCTGAGCTGACTTTAATCATACGCTCTGGATCATCCGGTGCAGCGAGAAATGTGTGTCCGCTAGCTATAGGAAGCGGTTCTATAAAGCGATCTGTACCACGGTCATCGTAAGTTCGGTATCCTTTGAACTGCTTTACTTTTTCTTCGTTTGGACGAGTCGTTGTCAGACTTGCAGAATATCGTGGAAAACGATTCGGTTTGCCGTCTATCAAGTAGGCCTTATTCCAATATTGGGAAGGCAAGAACTCGAGATTGAAACCTGCTTCTCCTTCAAGTGCTGTTGGTAGAGGCTTGTCCAAGTAGATATCAATATGGATACTCTTCCCTTCGGCTGATGTGACTATACGAGAATCAAAATCGTAATCAGGATAACGCAGTGCCACCTCAATGCTTCCTGTCTCAGGATTAACTTTGCGATCCGTGGTTTGTGGTACTAAATCCCACTGTTCCGGTGTGTTTGATAGACGGACTGCTCCTCCTTGAATAGTACGTACGCCATGATGGATGATTTCTATTCCGGAATCTTTCTCATCGTTGAATCCCCCCGAGAAAGTGTTGCTGAACACCAATACGTTGACGCCTTGACGCTCGAAGTATTCTAGTTCATTCAATTTGAAGTCTGCTCCGGTAGGGCTCGAACATGCTACCAAAATGATGGTGGATAGAATTGATATGACTTGCTTCATTGTTGTCTATTTTAAGTGTGAATTGATTTATTGTATAAGTAAACAAATTATTTTGTTCTTCCGGTGTAGGCATCAATGCCGGAAGTATCGATTGCTTGTGAGAAGAATTTTTCAGCAGCTTTGTTCACAGCATCATTCCATGGTTGAGAACCGTTTAACTGTACGACCCATAGTTTGAGCTGCTTTTTATGCCAATTGACCATACAGTTGGTACCCCAGGCTCCACCGTGACCGAACCATTCATTCTCTCCATCTTTCTTTGGAGCATTTAAGCCCAGTGAATAACCCCCTAATCTTTCAGGACGGGTTGAAACAGCGAGGATTGACTTGACTGTTTCTTCCTTCAAGATTCGTACGCCATTATCACCCATACCGAGATTCATCAACATCTTGTAGAATTTAAGTTGATCTTTTGCTGTGGTCCAAAGGCCTGCTCCTGCTGAAGCAAATACATGTTTATCATTGTATGGACGTTGTTCCCATCCGTTTTCGAGACGATAGGTCGCAGGAGCACCTTCATGGGTATCGTACATTTCTATCTGTTTTTTCAGTTGTTTGTCCGTCGGCCAAAACCATGATGATTTCATACCTAATGGGTCGAGCACTTCTTTCTTCAAATAATTCTCCCATTTCATCCCTGTTATCACTTCGACGATAGCAGCACCTATATCAATACCTGTATTGGAGTATAAATCTTTCGTGCCTGGCTCAAACATTAATGGAGATGCTGCAGCGATTGATGCCACCTGACGGATAGGTGCTCCTCCTGACCAGCCTCCGCCTCGAACATCGTTACGTTTGGCGCTGATCTCAAAAGGGAAACCACCGGTATGGTTAAGCACCATACGAACGGTAAGCACGTTCTTAGCCTTGTGTAACGTTTTAACACCATCCTTGTCACTGTCTTGTACCCATAACTCATTGAACTCTGGCAGATATTTCGAGACAGGATCATCAAGAGAAAGCTTGCCTTCTTCGACTAATTTAGCAATGGTTACACCACAGAAACCCTTCGTTTGGGAACACTGCATATAAACATTGTCAAGTCGGATAGGACGCTTCTTTTCTACGTCGGCATAACCAACACAACATATTTCCTGCACTCCGTTGTTGTAGAAGATGCTGATGGCACCTGGAAGTTCGCCACGGTCAACGTAAGGTTGAAGTACCTCACGAGCATAGGACGTTTTGGAGTTAATGACTTTCTTCTGTGCTGTTGCAGATAAGCAAAGCGTGATTGCCAAAAGAAAAAGCACTTTTTTCATGGTAGCATTTATTTAGTAATTATTTCTTGGTCTTTCCACAAAGTTGAAAGTTTAGTATCTTCACAAAAATAACAATTATACTTAACGAATCAAACTAATTGTTTTATAGCATTACTTACTTCTTTATCTTCAAGTTTGAAATCTTTTATTTCACTACAAAATCAATGCTTTGGAGATCATTGTCGAGTGACGAACAACCATAGAGGATTTTGTATTGTCCACTGCGCGTTGAGAGTTCGTCGATACTTGGATCGTAATATTCAAAAGCCTCGCTGTCGAGAGTTATCACTGCTTTACCTGTTTCTCCAGGGAGGAGGTGAATACGCTGGAAGCCTTTAAGCGATTTGATAGGAGCATCCTTGTAGTCGAGGGCTTTCACATAAACCTGCACGACTTCGTCGCCTTCCATCTTGCCTGTGTTAGTCACTGGAACCACAATGGTTACTTTCCCATCTTTCTTCATGCTCTTTGCCGACAACTTACCTTTACCATATTCAAAAGAGGAGTATGATAGCCCATATCCGAAAGCATACAGCGGATTACCCTTGAAATAACGATAAGTGCGGTTATCCATACTATAATCAAGGAAGTCAGGAAGGTCATCGTTCGAAGCATAGAAAGTAATCGGTAGCTTTCCGCTAGGGTTACAATCGCCTGATAGAATTTCAGCCAGTGCTTTTGATCCTCCTTGTCCGGCATACCACGCTTGAAGCAATGCGTCATAATCACTCTCAATGTCTCCGAATGCAATAGCGGATCCTGAACAGTTGACCATTATTACAGGCTTTCCTGTAGAGTGCATTGCTTTAAGAAGCTTTTGCTGTACCTTTGGAAGATTTATATCGGCTTTGTCACCACCTTCACCTTCCATCTGTGCTGAAATACCTCCTATGACAATGATGGCATCTGATTGAGTTCCTTCCTTGACTAAGTTATCGAACTCAATTAGGTTTCGTTCGCAGATATCGCCTCGAAGCATAGCGAAATTGGCATTGTCATGATTATATTCTACCTCTACATAATATGTCTCATTTGCTTTCACGTCGAAGTGTTTGTATTCTATAACTCGACGCATAGGTCCCCATCTCATCGGTTGAGGCTTGGCTTCTTCTATCACCTTACCATTGATTTTCAAGACGTAGCCATTGTCGGTATTGAAGTAGTACTTCATCTCTCCATCGAAATTAGAGGTATATTTCCCTGAAATGCGAACAGAGAGGTTATCCCTATCTACACCATCAGCAAAGCTCCATGCTCCATAGGTGCTAAAATTCAATTGTTTGTAATATCCTGTGTTAACTGGTTCTCCTTCTCGGTTCTTGTTATTATAGAATTCCACTTTTACGCCCTTACCGTTGTTAAAGTCTCCAAGATGTGGAACAGTAGTATATTCATCATTAAGCTCGCAGGCTTTGTTATAGACAATCTCTGTATGAGGAAAAGCTGACTTTATCCCATCAAGAAGGGAGTGGGTATGTTCTTTGGTAGGTGTCCCGCCATAGTTACCATTCAGTAATTTGGAATCATCGGCATTAGGACCTACCACGAGTAGACGTTTAATGTTTTTGCTCAGAGGAAGAACTCCGTTGTTCTTCAACAAAACAATCGATTTTCTAGCAGCCTCTAGCGCTAATTGGTTATGTTTTTCGCTACTTATTACGTCAGCTTTTATGTTAGCCCATGGTATCGTTTCGGCAGGATCGAACATACCTAATTCAAAACGTCCCAAAAGAGTCCTTCGAAGGTGTTCGTCAAGAACAGACTCGTCTATAAGTCCTTTGTCAAGAGCTTCTGTTAGTACCATCATCACTTTACCACACTCCAGATCAGTACCATGAATAGCAGCGTCAACAGCTGCGGAGAGAGGATCGGGATGAGTCTCATGCTGACCTTTAGTGTAGAAATTGTTGATAGCGTCACAATCGGTAAGTATAATTCCATCATAACCCCATTTACGTCTGAGGATGTCGATAAGCAATCTGTCGCTCGTACAGCATGGCGTACCCTCATATCGGTTGTAGGCACACATCACCTCTCTTACATTACCTTTCTTTACCAATGCTTTGAATGCTGGTAGGTAAGTTTCCCATAAGTCGCGCATAGACACAGAAGCATTATAGGAGTGTCTGAGAGGTTCCGGACCGCTGTGTACTGCATAATGTTTTGCACAAGCATGAGTTTTATAATATTTTGAGTCGTTGCCTTGCATGCCTAGCACGGTTTGAACACCTAAAACAGCATTCATGTAAGGGTCTTCACCACATGTCTCTTGTCCACGTCCCCATCTTGGATCACGGAAGATGTTGACATTTGGGCACCAGAAACTCAGTTCAGGATTTCCGGGGTAGTAGATGGTCCCCATTGGCACGTTCATAATGTTGTGATTTGAACGATTCCAATTGGCTCTTGCCTCATCAGAGACAGAACTGAAAACGTCGTATATCATCTGTTTGTCGAAGGCTGCTGCCATGCCAATAGGCTGTGGGAATACGGTGTAGCCATCTTGAACAATACCGTGACATGCTTCACTCCACCAGTTATAGGATGGTATGCCAAGTCGATCAACAGATATGGCTTTATTCATCATAAGACCTACTTTTTCCTCTGGAGTAAGAAGAGATATCAGGTTTTCTACTCTTTCTTGATTGCTAAGACTTGTATCTTGGAACGGGTATTTATCTGTTCCGATACCCTCTTTTACGTCGGCTTTCACTTCTAATGCACCTAGGCTCTTCCCGTTCTGGTCAATCAGTTCCACATGACGGTAGGTTTGGCCAATAGCATTTGGCTTAAGAGTTACTATTATCTCAGAGGTTTCTCCTGGAGCAATGGCGTCGTCACTATAATGAGCTTGAATACATTCGCAACTACCTATTTGGCTACTGATCTTTACTGGAATTGGAGATTCATTCTTAAGCGTGAAAGTATGACTGACTGCTCCTTTTGAGGAGTATATGGTACCGAAATTCCATGAGTACGTTTCGAATTTCACTGTGTTTGTTTTGACTTTCGAATCCTTTCGTTCTGAAGACTTTATAGTTGCAGCTTGACTGATGCAACAAAACGAAAAAAGTACAGCTGTCAGGATGATGTTGGAAAATATTCTCATAACTAAATGTTTTAAGGTTTGAGTTTTTATACTCACAATATTTTGTGGTTAATTCTTGATAAATAGTAAGGAAGACGCGATGAATCGCGTCTTCCTTACTATGAATGTTTTTCTTTTTTTATTTAAAAAGTTTTGGAGCCATTTGATAGAGGCATCTTCTCCAAGTAAGGAATTCATGTGCTGTTCCTTCAGAGACATAAGACATTGCATTGAAGCCTGCTGCTTTGAGGTCGTTGGCTGCTTTGATGACACCTTCGGGTCTTTCCTTACTACCGCATCCCATGAAAACGAACTTTACTCCTGTGTTTGCAATTTCTTCAGGAGAGTAGGTTCCTCCACTAAGCAGACCGTAATAGCCAAATAGTTCAGGACGTGCCAAGGTTATACTGTGAGTTTCCATTCCTCCCATGGAAAGTCCAGCCATTGCACGGTGTTCTTTATTAGCAATAGTGTTGAAATGACTGTCGATGTACGGGATAAGTTCATCACAAAGAACAGCCTCGAAACCATTGTTGAGTCTCATGCTGCGAGCAGGACGCTGAGCGTTTTGTGCAGGTCGTTGACCATTTGGACGATTTCCAGGTGCTGCTTGACTACGAGCTCCGGGACGGAAACCTTCATTTGTCATTCCATAAGTCATAACGATGATGAATGGTTCAATCTTTCCTTCTGCGATTAAATTGTCCATGATGAGATTAGCGTGGCCTTGGTTCCACCATGCGTACTCATTTTCACCCCATCCGTGTTGAAGATAAAGGACTGGATACTTCTTGCCATCAATACCATAAGTAGGGGGAGTATAGACGAATGCTTTCTTCAACTTGTTTGTACTGTTTGACCAGAAAAGAACCTGTTGGACATTGCCGTGAGGAATATTTCTTTCCTCGTAGAAAGCCTTGTCGTGAGCAGGGATTTCGATACCACTTTCCTGACGTGTGGAGCCATAGAAATTTTCCGTGCCTGGGTCGTTGAACGTACCGCCGTCGACGTAGATGTGATAGTAGTGGAAACCTTCATCTAAAGGATTAGAGGTAGTGCCCCACCATGCCCCATCATCGCCTTTGGTCAGAATAGTACCACCTTGGCCGAGGCCTACTCGGACAGAAGTTGCTTCTGGTGCTTCAATGCGGAAACGAGCATAGCCTTGTGAGTTTACCATAGGGTATTGTTTACCAGGCTGGTTGAGCTCGGATGGAACAAAATCCTCTTTGATTTCTGTGTTTTGTGCGTATCCATAATCTAACGCCATCAAAACAATAACTAATAAAATAATTGCCCTTTTCATTTTGTCGATATTTTAGTCATCATCATCTTCTTCATCTTCTTCTTTAGAAAGTACAGCCCATTCTATTCCACGTTTCATGATTTCAAATGCTTCGGGAACATTGAAGTCGTTAGCATCATGGCAGAGGGAAGAATAGAAGACGCGTCCTTTACCGTAGTATTTCTTCCATACGACTGGCATAATAACGCCATCAATCCAAGAGGCATGTTCGCCATTAAAAGTGGTTGTTGCCAATACTTTCACACCCGGATCTACGTGCATGTAGTATTGTTCCGACTTCATGTGGAATTTCTTCAGTCCTTTAGTCACAGGATCTTTTTTGTCGATGATATCCACATCATAATCTACCTTGTTTCCAGGATGAGCGACCCATTGTCCGCCGACCATAAATTGGTATTCGGTACTGTTTCGGAAGGAGTCACCTAATCCACCATGCCATCCTGCCAGCCCGACTCCGTTACGCACGGCTTCTGTCAGACCTTTTTCTTGAGCACCGGTCATCGTTCCCATGGTCCATGTTTGGATGACCAAATCTACCTTTCCCATCAGTTCCTTGTTGGTGTATGAATCGAGGCTTTGGCTCGAGTAAACCGTTGCTCCTTGCTCCTCCAGCCATGGCTTTAACAGGTCATGACATTGTTTGGGTTCATGGCCATCCCATCCTCCGTATACGAACAAGATAACCTTATCTTTAAGGACATTTTCTTTGTCTGTTGTTTGGCAGGAAACGCAAACAATAGCCAATAATATGATAAATAGCTTTTTCATGGAATACAGATCTTTTAAGTTCGTTATAATAATATTTGACGAGCATACCTCATGCAAGTCCCAACTTCTTTTGCTGCATTCGACCATGGCTTTACATCATACTCCAGTTCGATGTCGCAGAAGATTGGAAGTTTATTGTCGCGAACATAGTGCAATACATCCTCCAGTGGAGTCTGTCCTTGTCCCCAGACTTGGTTGGCGTTAGGTGCAGCTTCGGTATTTGGACCAGTCTTATCTTTGATGTGCATGGAGAAGATACGGTCTTGATACTTTTTGATGAAGTCGACCGGGTGTTTACCGGTAGAGCCGAAGTAGTGTCCTTGGTCGAAGTTCAACATTACTTTTGGAGATATAGCCAGAAGTTGATCCGGACCATCCTTAAATTCATCTTGTGCATATTGGAAGTGGTTATGCAATGCGATAAACATGTCGTGTTTCTCAGCAAACGGAGCTACTCTCTTTGCTGCATCTAAGCTCATCTCGGTTGTAACGGCAGCAGCACCCATTGCCTTTGCAAGTTTGAAAGAATAGTCAATAAAATCATCGCTGCTGTTCGCTCCAGGGCTGGTCTTTACAATATGAACGCTAATCCCTTCTGCTGCTAAACGCTTACGTACTTCTTCTACCTTATCCCAATCCATACCATTACGGAATGCCTTCAGGTCTTCATTGTACTTCTCTATTTCAGCTTGTGCTTCTGCACTGAGTGTAGGACGACCTTTGATTTCTTTCCCAGCTTTTTCCATTGCTGCTCTGGCTTCTGCCATCAGGCGTGGTGCTGGATTAGTCGGAACACCTAAGATTGTTTCCAAATCATTACCCATTAACTCGAGGTTGCTAACGTTGCCCTCTCTACAATACTTGATCAGATTATCCATACCACCAGGCAATGAACGCCAACTGTATGAGATTGCTCCCATAGCAACACCTGCGAAGTTGGAATTTACTTTTCCAGCCGATTCAGCCGGAGCTGTTTTACTCCCTGTACAAGAAGATAATGACGGAAGTACTGTGATTCCAGCTAAAGCGGCAGCTGAAACCTGTAAAAAATGACGTCTTGATTTATCCATTTTTTTAATGTATTAAGTTAGTTATTATTCCCGTAATGGCGTTTATTTGTAATTCTTTAAGACAAAGTTAATTAAATAGGTTGAACTTTCAAATATGTTGTACATTTTATTTCACTGAATAGTTCTACAAATCACATGATACTTGTTTTTATGGTGTTAATCGATTATATTTGTGAAATTTCAAAATCTTTGTATATGAAAAATAATAAGTTTATCGCTTTTGTCGTCCTTTCGTGTTTTTGTCTTGTCTCAAACGCCCAGTTGTTACGAACAACTGTTCAGCAAGGTGAGTTAGAGGGTGTGGAACAAAATGGTTTAGCGTATTATAAAGGTATTCCCTTTGCTCAACCACCCGTTGGAAATCTTCGGTGGAAAGCACCACTTCCTCCTAAAGCGTGGGTAGGAACTTATAAGGCAGATACTTTCAAAGATAAGCCTTATCAACAAAGTCGTAGAGCACCACTCCCCGGACAACTGGGAGTCAGCGAAGACTGTTTGTATTTGAATGTACTTACTCCGGCAAAGCGGGCAGGCGAAGGGCTTCCAGTGTTAGTTTGGATTCATGGTGGCGGATTCAACACGGGAGCTTCTTGGGAACAGAATGGTGAGAAGTTTGCGCAGGCTGGTATTGTATATGCGGCTATTACTTATCGTACCAATGCTTTTGGTTTCTTGTCGTTGCCAGAGTTAAGTCAGGAAAGTGCCAAAGAAACGGGACGTGCCATCAGTGGAAACTATGGCTTGATGGATCAGATTGCTGCTCTTCAGTGGATTCATGAAAATATTTCTGCCTTTGGGGGAGATCCTGAAAAGGTAACGATTATGGGAGAGAGTGCTGGTGCTATCTCTGTAGCCATGCTCTGCCAGAGTCCATTGGCAAAAGGATTGTTCCGTGGTGCTATCTCCGAGAGTGGCGGTAACATGGTGCCTGTCGACAATATCCGTATTGACAATAATTCAATACGTAATGTGAGAGGTAGCGAGGTTTATGGGAAAGCATACTTGACTCGGATGGGAATGGGTAAACTGAAATTGAAGGATTTGCGTAAGCAAGATCCCGAGAAGTTTATGGGTGACCCGATTGCCTTTGGCGCAGGTGGTGCCCTTTGGCCAACGTACGATGACTATGTCTTGATGAGCGACCCTTACAAACTTTATGAAGAAGGCAATTATAATGATGTGAATGTACTAATCGGAGCCAACAGTGATGAAGGCTCAATGTTTACTGGAATCTTAGGTCGATTTACACCAGAACAATATGAACAGGAGATGAAGGAGAGTTTTCCTGATCCTGTCTGGCAACAAAAATTTCGAAAGATGTATCCGGGCTCAACACTTCAGGAAGCTTATGATGCACATTCGGATATCTTCCGTGAGGCTGCTTTTGCTTGGCCTACCTATGCGTGGGCTAACCTGCAGAGCAAGAATAGTGCTGAAGGAAAGGGGAAGGGCAAGGTTTATATGTTCTTCTTTAACCATGCAAAACAAAACTTTTTCCGACGTGGGCAACAGACAGACCGTCAGCAACTCACCATGCATGCCGGGGAACTGGGACTAACCTTCGGACAGTTAGGCGGATTTGGTGGAACTCCTAACCCAAGTGATGAGGCTCTCTCGCGAATGGTGATGCAATATTGGATAAACTTTATTAAAACAGGAGATCCTAATGGTGGTTACTTACCATACTGGCCAGAATATGCGAAGGATACTGAGACGGTGATGAATTTCCGTGATGGAGCTTACCTTACTCCAATACCAAATAAACCTCAGTTGGAATTGTGGGAAGACTATATGCAGTGGCGTCGTACACATCAAACACCTTTGAAATAATACGATGACAGATTAATGGGATGTAACTCCTTACATCCCACTAATCTGTTTATCCATCCAAGCCAGTTTTTCTTGGTAGGCAATCGCCATGCGGTTGACAGCATCGTCGAAAGAAAGTGTTTCATCGCCATTAACATCGTTATTGATTGGCCAGAGACCAATGTTCCTCTGTGCTGATATCTTGATACTGTTGGCGGTGGAGTAGATATAGGCAGGTATGGTGTCGAACTTTGATTTGAACATGGCCCAACGTGACTTTACCAATGACACAAAGACGGGGTCTTTAAACAAACGGTCATAATAGAGTGCTTCCTTGTTACGGAACTTTGCTCCTGGCCTAAAGGTACCCCAATCAAAATCCCAGACAGGGCCGGCTGTCAACTTGCCTAATCTGTCTTTATACATGTAGCAACTTTTAGGCCATGTAAGTTCACTGTTGTTTGACAATTCAAAAACGAACCAATAATCGACAAATGATTCTAGGTCGATGTACTTGGCATAGTCTCGCGTTTCCAACCAGTCATCAGCATAAAGTACCCTTTCGAACTCATTGATATAGTCTTGGAGGTATTGGAATTGGGCGGGTTGTAGTACTTCCTCATCCGGATCTTTGAACATAAAGGGTAAATTCTTAACGACGGAACGGAATCTATTGACTTCGTCATAATAGACATCCAGTTCCATCAAGTATCCTCCTGTGATGTCATCACCATCAACATCCTCAGCATTCATTTCCCGAATGTTCACTCGGTTCTTATCCACCTTTATTTGTTCGCAGAGATAATAGTTCCCCATGATCTTACCATTGAGAACTAATTCGACAAACTTTCCTCTTGGAGTCCATGCCAATCCTGTCTGGCGTGCAATTTCGAAAGACACGTCATTACGCATCAGTGTACGATCCATCCAGTTGGCTAACAATACCCAACGTTTGTGTTTAGGCATACCCAATATTTCAGCCTTACTTCCTAATTTCAGGGCATACGGTTTCTTAGGATATTCCCAGGTCGTGTTTCCCCTTCCCCGAATTTCCAGATCTTTACTCTCATAGTCAATCGTTCCATCAGCTAAAGTAATCGTAATGGTTGCTCCTTCGATCCATTCGGTTTTACTTTTTATTTCCTGGTTGTTCGGAGTGTTTATGACAACTTGAGGCAGTTCGATTATAACCGGTTTGTCAGGTTCTTCCTTTTTTCCTTGCCCCTCATCATTTTCCTTACTGCACGCACTGGATAGGAGTGCAGTAAGGAAGAATATAAGGTATATAATCCTATGTAAATATAATAACATCGGTTCTAGCCATTTATGATCTATCTACAGCAGTGAAATAAGGAGCAACATCACCTTTTTCTTTTGTTACAAAGATATCCATCTTTGCCCCGTTGTTTTCACCTACAAATTTATAGTCGATGCCTCTAGGAGTGTTTCGACTTGCTACGCTCACTGCTTTTGTCCCAGCCATGCGAGGATAGTCGGCAAATGACTGTTCGAAAAGTGCAACCTCTTCTGCCGTAGGCTCACGCATCTCGGAATAGTCGGGCAGAACTTCATTCTCTCCTTCTATCAATCCCAATGTGATTAGTTCACGATCAACCAAAAGAGAGAGTTTGTCCATCAAGACACTACGAACACAGAAAGCGTTGGTAACTTGAATGGTAGGAACATCCTTTTTCAGTTCGGCCACACTTTGTTTTACACTACTGCTGCCACTTGTTGCAAAGGGTACGACGACCTTCCCGTTGAGTGCACCGGTCTTGATCAATGTTTTAATGGTCAGTGGATAACGATCCCCCCAGATTGGATAACCTAAGAAGATAATGTCATAATCGTTTATGTTTGCTTTCAGAGGTTTAATATCGGGTAAAGCATTTGCCTTAAGCTCCTCCTGCCAGCGGGCGGCAGTGGCTTCGAAGTCAGCAGGATAAGGGTTGACAGCTTCGATAGCTTCGATGTCTCCCCCAACTTTTTCGTGAATGTACTCAGCCAGTTGTTTCGTTGTGTTGGTTACTGAAAAATAAAGTACCAGCACTTTCTTTGCTTTCTCTTTTTCCTGTGATTTCGGTTGCGATGTGCAGGCAGTCATCAGAAGTCCTGCAAGCATGTATAAAACGAACTTTTTCATACTGTTTATTTTTAATGAGTATTTGTTATTTGTATGTTGCTACACGTGTATCGTTTATCACTCCGCTCCAGTTCATACCGAAGCCGAAGTCGTATGTATTTCCATCTGCATCCTTATAGCAGACCATGTCGCGAGGAACATCTTCATTCTGTTCCTCGACGGTTTTCATATTGGCCGGCATCTGCATGGGTAATAAGCCGGAAGGTTCAGCTTTGCCGCTGATAATATCGAAGATGGCCTGGTTTTGGATGCCGAAAGAGATCAAGATAGCATCTGCTTTGCCTTCAAATTCAGCAGGAACGACAGGCTTACCGGTATTCAACACGACGATAACAGGCTTCTGTCCCATCTTTGCTTTCGTGTCGAGTACCACTTTCAGATCGTCCTTGTTGCTGGTTTTCACACTCTTGCCTTTATAAGTACGGTTTGTGAACTCCTCCAAGGGATCACCACCTGCGATGGAAGTAGCACGTGCGTATGTTGCAGTATAATCATTATA
The DNA here is from genome assembly GCA_902779535.1 of uncultured Bacteroidales bacterium. GTDB lineage: Bacteria > Bacteroidota > Bacteroidia > Bacteroidales > Bacteroidaceae > Phocaeicola. Next base: position 7,044 of record CACZBX010000002.1, on the reverse strand, counting down.
TTGCAAACTGATTGGAACGTATCCGTTACCACCACGTTTTGCATCATTGGTATCATATCCTACACCGCTCTTTGGGGCTTGGATAAAGACAATGGCAAAGTCTGCTTTTGCCGGACTATCCACTACCTCGAAGTATTTCTCAACAAGGTTGAGGCTTACAGGATCTACCCATCGGTCTTGGCCGGTGGCACCAAAGAAACCTTGAGAGCGAGTTTCATGTACCTTAGGTATATAAACTTTCTTTTTCTCTGTTTGTGGTAATGAGTTGTTGTGGTTCTTCAACATTACCACCGATTTCAGTTGAGCGTTGTATCCGGCCTCCATAAATTCGCTCTTGCCGACGATGGCAGTTGTTTCTTTCGGGTCGAGATAAGGGTTCTCAAACAAGCCTGTGCGGAAAATGTTAAGCAGTAGACGGTAGGCCGATTTTTGGAAACGAGCATCTGCACTTTCCTTGCCGAAATCGTTTACCCACATTTGATAGGCTTCCAGCACTGGGCCTTTGTCGTTATTTCCACCAAATTGGTCGACCCCTGCTTTCAGTATCTGGTAATGCCGTTCAGCAACGCTCATGTTTTCTACTCCCCAAGGTTTTCCGTCGAAGCCAGCAACCGATTTGTTGTCGTTTGTAATTCCCCAGTCGGTACAAACCACGCCATCAAAGTGGTTCTGTGCACGGAGTTGATCTTCAATCATCCACTTACTGAAACTTCCACCAAGATTTTCACCGCTTGGGTCTTGATTGAATAGAATACTATAGATAGGCATAACGGCCGAAGCCATTTCTGTGCCATCATCCAACTTAAAAGCACCTTCAGTGAACGTTAACTTATGTTCTTCGCGGTTGTTGCCTGGATATACGGCATATTTCCCATAGTTATAGTGTGAATCACGGCCACCTTCTTGTGCACCATAACCATACCAATGCTTTATCATGGCGTTCACGCTCTGATATCCCCAAGCCCCGTCGACTGACTGTTCAGCCGGAGATGTTTGGAAACCGTCACAATATGCACGCGATAAATCAATAGCAAGCTTTGTCCCCTCACCAAATGTACCGCTAAAACGGCTCCAACGAGGGTCGGTAGCCAAGTCGACTTGTGGTGAAAGAGCCGTAGCAATACCTAAGGCGCGGTATTCCTGTGAGGCTATTTGCCCAAAGGTCTTCATTAGAACAGGGTCGAAAGTTGCAGCCATACCAAGTGAGGAAGGCCACATTGAAATTTGTCCACCGGCACCGTAGTTATACTCTGCGTCCGAAGTGGCAGTATGGCGTGGGTCGGAACTGTTGTTGGCTGGAATACCGTGATTCAATCCTTCAACAAAGGCTTGGACATTATTATTCCATTCAGCAGCCACTTCCGGGCTTTGAACGCGAGTGATAAGGACTGCTCGCAAATTATCCTCTGAAAGGAATTTCTTCTGAGCGTCAGAGAGGTCGGATGCTTTCGCTCCACTTTCGTTGAACGGCTTACCATTATAAGTAGGAGCGTTTCCACGCCCACCCATGGAAGCAGCAGGAATACTTTGATGAGCACTATAAAGCATCAGGCCCGCAATCTCCTCGATGGATAGTTGTTGAGCAAGGTCGGTTGCTCGAGTCTTAGGAGCTAAGCGCCAGTCTTCATATGGATCAAGTTTTCCGTTTCGGTTCAGATCCTTAAAGGCATATCCTTTATCAGTGATTAGTTTTACTCCCGATGTAGGGGAGTATCCAAGGGTTTGGCCACCTGTCTGGGTCACGAGATTGTAAGTTTCTTTTGCCTCTTCTGTCCATTTCTGTTGATTGCAACTTGACATGCTGAACAGTATTGCACCGGCAATAATTAGTAAGGCTTTTGCTTTCATAAGATGTTATATTGTTTGGTTTACATTTATTTGGTGCTAAGTTAGTAATTAATTATTGAAAAACCGTGATCAGCTGTAAGGTTTTATCTTCAATTTCAGACAACAAAGAAAAACATGGTATTTTTTCGCTCATTTATCGTATGATAAATTTCAAATACGGAGTTTTTCATCCTCCATTATCGAGTTTTTCCTTCCAAATATCGAGGTTTTGAAATCAAAAACTGAGTTTTGAAGAGGGGCTACTTTGGCTTCTCCGATTACTCTGATTGTTCCTCTTTGGTATTAAACATCTTTTTTAATGAAATCTGTCGAATATCATTCAGGATTAGGCCAACTGACTCGATGTTGTGTGAGTCACTTACATCCCAATGAAACGTACCGAGGTTAGGATATTTCTTTGATTCTGTTTGAAGCACATAGATGTATCCGTGTGTCTTTCCTTCTTTTAGGAAGCGGTCGACACAGATGATCCGTTTGTTTTTCTTCGACACAACGACATTTCGCCAAATATGTGCCTCATCTTGATGAGTAGGTTTTTCGAAAACTGTCGTTCTGCTGACGAGCAATTCCCCATTATAGTTGATCTCGGCGTCTGGGGGCGTAGACACATAACCTGAACAGGAAAAGCGAAATGTCGTAAAATCGGGATCACCTGTCCATTCCAACGTCTTGACGTGAAAAGGAAGTTCCTTCATGATACTGGCTTCTAACCGTTCCGTCTCAGAGTATTGGATAGTCTTGCATCCGGCTAATATGGTTAGTAATAACAGGTTGATGCAGATAGATATTGTATAAACTTTATATCTTTTCATGTGTTCATTTTTAGGGGAAGGTCAATGGCAACAGGACTTAGAGTATGATATCGTAGCTTCCGCAGGTATACTCTTTCCCTTTCACTGTAGCAGTGATTCCAACTGGCAACTCAAAGTGGAGACGCTGTCCTTCGCGCCTTACAACAATGGTTCCATAAGGTGTTTTCTTTGTTACGTCAATCTTTTCCAGCCCATTAGGTATTTGAGGGTCGAGGATAATATGACGATAACCCGGTGCATCTGCAATGATGCCACCCAATGCTTGGTAAAACCAACTGCCAATACCGTTAAAACAGTTGTGCAGACGGCTTCGATGAGCATTCCAATGCTCCCATGTACCGGTTGCTCCATGATCGAGCATGTATAGATATCCGGGATAACCATGTTGCTTCAACAAACCATACATCCAATCGCATTCTTTTGCCAGTGTTGCCCATTCGGTGATGACAGGCACACCCACAAGACCTGTTTTTAGATGACCTTCATAGACAGATGCCGTACGTTCCATTAGTTTATCACGAACCGATTTCAAGAGGGAATCCGGAACGATGTTTACTAACATCGGATATGCCATGTCGATTTGCGAGCCGGTGCCGTAAATACATTCATCGGCATGGAATAATTCCTCATTAATTCGTTGTGCTAATGTTTCGCGGCGAGTCTTGAATTCTTTTGCATCTTCCGGATGACCGAGAATAATGGCAATTTCCTTCAAGTCGTCATATACTTGAATGAGTGAACAATTGTTTACCAAGTCGACTGATTCCTTATTGGTAACATCTACGCCAGTAGGAGCAGCCCAATCACCCAAATACCAATGTCTGTAATCTGTTGCCGGCCATTCTTTCAAAAGGCCGTCAACCGTATAAGCATCGACATAGTCGAGCCAATGTTTCATCGTCGGGTAACATCTCTCCAGCGGACGTGTATCGCCATAGCTCATATAAGTGCGCCAGGGAGCCTGAACAATGAATCCGCACCAGTAAGGTCCGCCTCCCGCTCTTTCAGGACAGGGGGCTGTATGAGGTAATCCTCCATCTTCCTGAATGACATCGTTCCAAGCTTGCAGCCAGTTCATATACAATGGAGAAACATCGTACATGATTTGAAGAGAAAGTGTTGAAGCATTGCCATCACCACCGTAACCGAGTCGTTCGATGTTAGCACAGTCAACCATGTATCCATCGAAGGCAAGGTTCTCCATGGTGTAGTTTATCATATCATGTATCTTGTTCATCTCCTCATCCGAAGATGTAAAGGTGGAAGTTTTCTTGTAGTTGGTGCGCATTCTCATCGCTTTGATATCTTCCAGTTTCGGTGCTTCTGTGATACTATCGAGTAGGACATAGCGAAATACATGATGGTTGAATCGATTTGTAAAGCGATCGCCCTCTTGGGCACCAGACGAGGTGTAGTAATTGGTACTTATCGGCTTCACGGTACCATCATCCTCCAGGTTATCGCAGAACGAAGCTGTCGATCTATGCCCTTCCGGCATACAAGGTAATGTAATATCCAACATGCCGTTGAGCACTCTTCCGAAGTCGACTAGCCATCCACCGTTATTTCCATAAGGTTTGATACTGACCGGCTGTAATGTTTCTTGCACTGTACAAGGCTCGCACATCTGTTGTGTAGCAGCAATGTTTTCGATATTGACCACATCGACAGGTGTCCAATTCATTTTATCCAATGTCTGCTTATCAAGATTCATAGGAACGGTGCGAGCATCCATGTCTTCACCTCCGAAGCGCCATGACAACCACATTCCATAATCACGATATCCACTCCAGGTACCTTCCCATGTCTTGTCCGTACAAAGGATAGGAGCCATTCCTTCAGTCGTCGCAACATCCAACTCTGCTTTTACCAACGGCCCCTCATAGATAGCACCGAAAGTCTTGGGCTTATACCAACCTGAACTTGTCCATAAGACAATTTCATTGCTGCCGGCCTTGAGGAAGTTGGCAACTTGGTATACTACTATCAGAGAGCGCTTGTCTAATTGAGAAACAGCAGGGTTGAGGACAGCGTCCGAAACCTTTTTGCCGTTAATATAGACTTCATGATATCCTAAAGAATTGACATAGAGCAGTGCATCGTCGACATTCTTATCCAGTTTAAATGCTTTGCGGAGTAGGGGTGAACGGCCATCTCCAGGCGTCGCTCCGATATAATCTCCCTTGAGCGTACCATCGGTAATCCCGACACCGAAGCGTTGCGGTTCGCTCCAATCAGAAGCTTTATTATCTGATTTCCATACCCGTACTCTCCACCAGCATTGCTGACGCGAAGAAAGAACAGATCCTTGGTAAGGCACCATAACCTGATCATGAGAAGAAATCCTTCCTGATGACCATAGATCAGCTTTCCCTTTCTTTAGGAGCGATTTAGATGAGGCTACCTGAATCTCGTAAGCAACTTGTTCCATCGGTTGGGTAGATTGAATCTTCCAACTGAAATGAGGAACTTTCGAGTCAATACCTAAAGGCTCGGTCAAGCCTTCACATGTTAAGTCTTGGACCTTGAAAGAAGGACTGCAGGAAACGATAGTCAGCATTAAAGCCAGACATTGTACGATGGTTTTGATATTCATACTTAAAAACTTTACTTATACTGCAAATCTATAAATTAATCCGACAGATTCAAAGTTGAAACATAGATAATTGTTTTTGGAATTGCCTGTATGTTTAAAAACATACTTATTGTACGGCGACTTCTATCCTGTTTATATGAGTTATCACTTATCTTTGTAGTTATAAACTATCATACAATGAAAAAGTCATTATCTATTTATATCACAGCCTTTGTCTTGTTAATCTGCTGTGATACAGTTTTTGCCAAGAAATCGTTTGTTGGACGGAAATTCAATTGGACGTGTCAAGATACGGTGTTCCAGCACCCTTTTATTGATGAGGATACATACCTAACCAATCGTGAAGGCTTACGTATTCATTATCTGCATGGAGGCTTCTCCGACGGGACGCGTTTCTCTTTTTATTTCCCCGTAGACCGTAAGCAATTTGCCGGGCGATTCATACAATATATTACGCCGGTTCCAACAACCGAGAAGACGGGTATCCAACTACTCTGCAATGATGAGGATATGGCTTCGTTTTCGGTGAGTCATGGAGCATATTTCATTGAAACGAATGAGGGTGGGATACTTGATTTCAGTGATCCTTCTACGCGTCGGGAGGCTTCCATCTCGGCATACCGAGCCAATGCGGCATGTGCAGAGTTCAGTCGGCACATCGCCCAGTTGCTTTATGGAACGAAGGCGCGGCCTTTTGGATATTGTTTTGGAGGATCGGGAGGCGCATATCGTACTACCGGTTCGATGGAAATGACAGATGGTGTATGGGATGGTGCGGTACCTTACGTGTTAGGTTCGCCCAATGCAATACCCAATGTTTTTGCTGTCAGAATGAATGCCTTACGAGTATTGCACGATAAGTTCCCTATGATCGTCGATGCCTTGGAGGTTGGTGGAAGTGGCCATCCGGAGAAAGGACTCAATGCTCAGGAACGTGCTATTTGGGAGGAGACTTGTAAGATGGGATTTCCAAAGCAGTCGTGGTATGGTTTCAGATATATGGATCAGCATGGTTTCGTGGCTACCTATAGTGGATGTTGCCAGATGGACCCTGATTATTTTGCTCATGATTTCTGGGAAAAACCAGGCTATGAAGGATACGAAGGGGATGAATCGCTGAAGGCAAATCGTATTCAGCAGACGGGAGTTGTCATGGGATTCTACGATCAGGATATGTGTGAACGATTACAACTGGTTTCACTTGCCAACGATAATGGGGAGGGAAATGCCGACCGTGCCACCCGTAACATGGGTGCCAACAATGGCCAACCTCGTGCCCTTGTCCTTAACACCGTTTTCCCGGATGTGTTCTTTATGATAGGTGACCTTATTGTAAAGAGTGGAGAAGCAAAAGGACAGGTTCTTCAGATGCATGGTATTCATGATAACCTTGCTATCCTCTCTACGGTCAATGCGGCATCGGTCATTGCCAAGATAAAGATTGGCGACACCGTGATGGTGGATAACAGCAGGGCACTTGCTTCCTTATTCATGCACCGGCATTTCATTCCTGGCAAAGAGTATTATGCTTGGGATCAGTTTCGAGATGCACAGGGCAATCCTATTCCTCCGCAGCGGCCACGGTTGATAGGTCCGGTCTTTACGATGGGTGCCGGAGGCTGTCTGCCATCAGGAAATATTCATGGGAAGATGATTCTGATAGAGAGTCTTTGGGATCGTGAAGCATACCCATGGCAAGCCGATTGGTATCGGAACGAGATTATCAAAAATAAGGGAAAAGAATTCTGCGATCGGAACTTCCGTATCTGGTTTAATGACCGGTGTACT
>CACZBX010000001.1 GCA_902779535.1 uncultured Bacteroidales bacterium | reverse complement strand
TCCATAGTACTAGTTTTTAATTTCTTCTTTTAGGCAAAGTTACGGAGAAAAACGGACTTACCGTATGTTCTGTATAGATTATTTCAATCATCTTGGATACAATATCCGGATGACTGAACGCTATATTTTTGTCTTCATGAATATCTACGGCTAAATTATATAGCTCCGGTATACCCTTTTTTACAACCAACTTCCAGTCGCTCATACGTACCCCAATCTGGTCGGTTTCATGAAATTCCCAATAAAGGAAATCATGCTCTACCTGACCATCTTTCCCCAATAGGGTCGGTAAAAACGAAATACCATCAAAGAAATCTACCTTTACTTTTTTATTTCGATACTTCTTCTGGTAGTTTTTTACACCTATTAGTTCACAGAATGTTGGCATTAAATCGTAGAAAGCCAATTGATGATTATTGGTCACCCCTGCTTGAATAGTCTTTGGCCAACGTGCAATAAACGGTATTCGAATTCCACCTTCATAGCATTGACGTTTCAGACCTTTTAATTTCCCATCTCTTCCAAAGAAAGTCGGGTCAGCACCACCTTCCTCATGAGGACCATTATCGCTTGTGAAGATCACTAATGTGTTTTCATCCAATCCCTTTTCCTTTAGTTTGTTTATTACCTGGCCAACATATGCATCTAACCGTGAAATCATTCCAGCAAATTGGGCGTGGACATGATCAGAAGGATTATACCGAGAAGCTTCCTGTCCACCCCAAGTACGATCCCAAAAGAATTCTTTTTTATATCCAATTAAGATAGAATCTTCCGGTTGAATTAATTCAGCATGAGGCAATGTATATGTGAATATTCCAAAGAAAGGTTGCTTGCCATCCTGTTGATCTAACCATTCCATCGCTTTCTGATGAATTAAATCTGCCGAGTATTGAGGTCGTTTAGCATAATCTTTACCATACATCGGGTGTTTAATATTCTCATCCATGACGACACGAACAACTCCTGTATCGCCCAAAGCCTTACTATAGCGATTCAAGAAATTAGGATAATAAAGATGAGCCTGGAATTGGCAAATATAACCAAAAAACTCATCAATGCCACGTTTATCTGGTGATGATACTGAACCTTCATATCCCCCTGCCCATTTACCAAACATACCTGTTGTATATCCATTATCCTTCATAATCTCGGGAATAATGATATGATTCGGGTCATACGGATGTTGCCCAACCCTTGAAAAATCCTTATTATCACCATACATCACGATTGGACTATTCCCCCAATACTCTTTATTTCCACGAACCTCACAGTGCCCTGAATGTTGTCCAGTCATCAAAGAAGCTCTTGAGGGAGCACTCACCGGGCTACCTGCATAGGCTTGGATAAACCGCATTCCTTCGGCAGCCATCCTGTCAATATTTGGCGTATGAATGAAAGGTTGACCGTAACAACCCAAGTCACCATATCCCATGTCATCACACATGATATAGATAATATTCGGCTTTGTTTGCTGAGCTGCAGTCATCGCCGAAAACGTCAAACTGCTTCCTAACAATAGTAACGGTTTAGATAAATACATATTTCTTCTTTTTATTTTAAATATCGGTCAGCATATTCGATGAATTTCGTCCAGTCGTATTCCAAAATAGCGTGGCCACCTGAGCGAATATGATAAGCAATATACCCTTTGTTCATCGCTACATCGACAGCCGGCTGATTATCACAACCTATTCCCTCACGATTATACAAAGCATATACTGGTTCGGCAGCTTTCCCTGCCAAGAATTCTCCTTTAGGATCTCCCCAAGTATCCTTTTCAGCAGTAGCCAAATAGATAGGCCGAGGTGCACAAAGTGCAATGACCGAGTGCTGATCGAACGGCATATATTCCTCACGCAAATTGAATTGTTGGAAATTATCGCATGTCCAATAAGGGAACGACTTGTTCATCGCCCAAACCGTTTCACCAAACATACGACGAGAAAGTGCCCCACCACCACATCCGGAGTTAACAGGGATAATCATTGCAAAACGCTTATCTTGAGCACCTGCCCACAATGCTGCTTTGCCCAAGCGAGAATGGCCCAAGACAGCTACTCTCTTTGCATCCACTTGTGCATCGTTCTGGAAATAATCCAGTAAACGGCTGGCCTCAAAAGCCCATGCCGCCAAACAGCCCCATTCGTTAGGACGACGATAGGTTTGTTTTTCATTATAATAAGCCGGTATAACACCTTTGACATAAGCATCTTTGCTGTCGGGACATCCTTCAAACGTGTTTAAGATCGCAACCCCATATCCGTTATCGAGCAAACGGTCGGTTGGAAACATCTCATTCATAAAGCCCCATCCGAAAATCATAAAGAGAGGAACAGGACCTTTCGCACTATTAGGTATCTGAACATCTGCATGAACCATTGGCCCTCCTTCATTCTTTTCGGTTAGATAGAGCGTTACCTTCTTCAAAGTGTACTTCCCCTTATAATTTTTGTCAACAATCTCCACCTTATATTCCAAAGGATGATCCAAGACAGGAGCATGTCCATACATATAAGTCTTCAATGTCTCCATCAGTTCCGGACGACGATACTTCTCCCATTCTTCCACAGTAGTCACATAGTGCCCATTCTCACATAACAGTGGATCCGGAAGGGTGTAAGCAGGAACCTTGCTCTCGTCTGTATGATTGGTCCACTCCATCTTTAAGTCTTGAGCCTGAACCATCCAAGCGATGGTAACAACAAACCATAATACAATACTTCTTTTCATAATCTCATTATCTTTCTATATCTTTATTATTCTACTGCCTTCATAACACACATTGCCTCCATCAACATGCAACCGCTCAGTTGAGGAGTCAGGTTGGCTATTTCATCATTACCCAAAGCCTTATGCCAACTACCGCCATAGAGCATAGTTTGATGATTCAATCCTTGCTCGACCATGATCGTCGCCAAACCTGTCAGATAATCATGGAATTCTTTCCGAATGACCTTGTCCAATGCTTCCTCGTTAATCAAGCGAACAAAGTAGCGGAAGAAAATGCCATGAAAGAGTCCTCCGTCACCATGCGTTGCATCCGACAAAGCACCGCCATGGTTCGACATGTCCCGTATAACGTAGTATGAAGCTTTTACCGCGTCGTTCAGATATTGTCTGTCGCCCGTCAGTTTATACAACTCATGGGCAGCACCAATAAAGGTTCCCTGATTATAAGTATATACAGCAGGATTAATCTTTCCGTTCTGGCCAATGTTATCTGATACAGCACCTGTCTGTTCATTAAACAATGTTTTTCGCAACCAAGAATATATCTGTTGAGCTTTATCTAAATAATCTTTTGCCTGACTATCTTCATTCATGGTCTTAGAAAATTGTGACAACCGAGCAGCAATGATAGCGGCTGGGCCGTTTGAACAGGCATTCTTTGATTTTTCTACATCTACCTTCCATGTGATACCTCCATACCAAGGAGCCTCATCCTCCGGTCCCCATGTCGGCCAAATCCATTGTTCAAACATCTGTTTTGCTTTTTGCAAGTACATCCTGTCAGAAGTTGTTTCATACATCCTCAACTGAGTAAGCACGATCCACTCCATGTCATCTACATATACGTTCCACCACGGATCTTCTTCTCTACCCGATGGATTATATTTCGGAGCACCTATCCACCATTTAGAGTAAAAGTCGAGGTACTTCTTATCGCCAGTTCGTAAATATGCATCGATGATAACATCCATGGCATGTGCCTGAGGCCAATAATGCTCGGTCGTCATATAAGCCATCTGACTTTGGTAATTGAAATAATAGCGACTGGGAGTATCTTTGAAACTATCTCCCCAGAAGTTTTGAATCAATGCTTGCACCATTCCATCAGCTGTTGCTGACCATCTGTTATCTGTTTGTTCTACTGCCTTTGAACACGAACCAGATAAAATGCATACCATTATAATGATAATGCCGATCTTTTTCATTTTGAGTTTATTATTTACAAATATAGCATTAAAAATAACACTTTTCACCTTTTATACCAACTATTCGTAAAACAATTATCTCGTTTTGTCGTTATTACAGTCCTTTCGTTTTGCAACTTTTTGTATTTTGTATATTTTTGTTAGCAAAGTATTTAAAACGAAAATAATATGAGAAATGTTCATTTAACATTCTGGGCAATTATCAGCATCGGAATGCTTGTTTTCACCACCACAAAAGCACAAAACAGGTTGCCAGAGTATCTTCAGGCAGAGAAATTCACTCAAGAAAAACTCGGTACCATGCTGTTTTCTACCACGGTCGATCCACATTGGTTCCAGCAAGGAAACAATTTTTGGTATCAATATAAAACCAGTGAAGGGACATTCTGGTATGTAGTTAACCCCGCTTCACGATCGAAGGATTTATTATTTAACCGAGAAGAACTGGCTGCCCAACTAACTGAGATTGTTCAAGATCCTTTCGAGGCTCATCAACTGCCAATCCGTAATTTGAAAGCGAAAGAAGATGGTAGGACTTTTACCTTTGAGGTTCAATCTACACGCGATGCCAAACCCAAGAAGGATAAAGACGGCAAAGAAAAAGGTAAACCTGGAAAGGAAATCTTCTTTTTTTCATACGATTATCCTACCCGTAAGCTCACTCATCTGAAAGACAAAGAAGAAGAACCAAAACGTCTTACTTGGGGATCAGTATCACCCGACAAGAAGACTGTGGTATATGCGAAGGACCTAAATCTTTATAAGATGAGTTATGATGATTATGAGAAAGCAAAAAAGAATGAGAAAGACTCAACCATCGTTGAGATCCAATTGACCACTGACGGTGTGAAAGATTTCGGATATGGTATTCCTTATAGCATGCTGAATACGGATACCCTTTGTAATGGCAAACGAAAAGGAGTTTACGGCTCTTGGTCACCAGACTCTCGTTACTTTGTAACCACCTTGACTGACGAACGTGCCGTGAAAGAATTATGGGTTATCAATTCGATGGCGCAACCTCGTCCAACCCTCGAGACTTACAAATACCAAATGCCGGGTGAGAAAGAAGCCCCAGTGGAACACCTTTACTTGTTTGATATGCAGAATAACACCCGCAAGGAAATCAAGACGGACGCTTACAAGGATCAAACCATCGGTATACAGAACAAACAATTACTGCAAAAACAGCGTGACATGGACGAACGTTCCATTGTATGGTTGGGTGATAATAACCGTTTTTTCCTAACACGTAGTAGCCGAGATCTCTATCGCATCGATGTTTGTTCGTATACCATCGGACAGGACTCCATTGTACCTATCATCAAGGAACGGATGAACACCTATCAGGAGACACGGCGCCTACATGCCCTGAACAATGGGAAAGAACTGATTCAATGGAGTGAACGTGATGGATGGGCTCATCTGTATCTCTACGATGATAAGGGAAATCTGAAGAACCGCATCACGAAAGGACCGTGGCATGTGGAGAACGTACTGAAGGTGGATGAGAGAAGTCGTATCATTTACTTTACAGTTTGTGGGAAAAATCAAGGTGAGAACCCATACTACACACATCTGTATCGAGTAAATTTAGATGGAAGCGGATTAAAACAACTTACCCAAACGGATTTCTTCCATCAGTCGGAAGTGGATGATGAGGCTCGCTTCATCGTCGATAACTATTCTCGCGTAAACACGATCCCAACGACCGTTGTATTGGATAGTAATGGCAATAAGGTGATGAATCTCGAAGAGAGCGACTTCTCGCAACTCTTCGCCAACGGCTATAAGTTCCCTGAGCTCTTCACGGTGAAGGCTGCCGATGGTGTGACCGACCTCTATGGTGTGATGTACAAACCGTTCAACTTCGATTCGACAAAGGTTTATCCTATCGTGGACTATGTTTATCCAGGTCCTCAGGTAGAAGCAGTGAACTATCCGTTCACACGAATGACACCACGAACCGACCGTCTGGCACAAGCCGGCTTCATCGTCATTACCGTCGGGCAACGTGGCGGTCACCCAAGTCGTTCTAAGTGGTACCATAACTGGGGGTATGGTAATATGCGCGACTATCCGTTGGCTGATCATAAGTATGCAATCGAACAATTGGCGAACCGTTATTCGTTCATTGACATTGACAAGGTAGGAATTCACGGACATTCAGGAGGTGGATTTATGAGTACTGCTGCTATCTGTCAGTACCCTGACTTCTTTAAAGTAGCCGTATCATGTGCCGGTAATCACGACAACAACATTTATAACCGTTGGTGGAGTGAGACTCACCATGGTGTAAAGGAACAAATTACAGAAAAGGGTGATACCACCTTTGTTTATAAGATTGCAACTAATCCTCAGATTGCAAAGCAATTAAAAGGACATTTGTTGTTGATACATGGCGATATTGATAACAACGTACATCCAGGCAACACTTTACGCGTGGTAGATGCATTGATTCGTGCAGGAAAGCGTTTCGATATGCTGATACTCCCACAACAACGCCATGGATTCGGCGATATGAACGAGTATTTCTATTGGAGATTGGTTGACTACTTCTCTGAACATCTACGTGGGAAAAGTGAGAAAACCGTAGATATACCGAAACGATAAAAGTAACGATAACGTAAACGAGAACGATAGCCCAGCATAGATAAGTTATCGTTCCCGTTTTATTATCACATATTATTAGAATGACCGCAACCAAGCGCGAAGATCGTTCAACATTTCTAGATGATACCTGAAGTTTTCATTGATGCCCCATCCATGTTCGCCCGTCGCATAGATATGAAGGGTGGCTGAAACACGGTGCTTCTTCAAAGCCTCATAGTACTTCGTAGAATGAAGGGATGGTACCAATGAATCATCATCCGAAAGGGCAATAAATGCCCGTGGCGTATCTTCTTTAACCTGAAGCTCATTACTATAAAGGTTCAACTGTTCCTGACTAGGATTCTTCCCCAAGAATTGTTCATAACACCAAAGAATGGTGATCGATGGATCTGCAGAAATCAGTGGATACATGCAGATCTGGAAGTCGGGACGCTCCGAACGGTCTTTCCAATGTGTTGAAACTGTAGAGGTCAGATGACCGCCTGCCGAAAATCCCATAACACCCACATTGTTTGGGTCTATATTCCACTCCGTTGCATGTGCCCGAACCAGACGGATAGCCTCGAAGACATCCGACTGTGGAACTTCACAATGGCCATAAGGCAAACGATACTTCACGACGATGGTAGCAATGTCATTACCTAAAAAGAAATCTGCCCACTCATGGCCTTCGTAATCCAGACAAAGCATACTGTAACCTCCTCCCGGCAACACGAGGACTGCTTTCGTAGGAGCAGAAACTTTCTGTGGAAGATAAACAGAGATACTTGGCTTATAGTTGCGTTTCGCATCATCGTAGCCCTGAGATTCCATACCATTTGAGTTAGGCAGCCCATTCTGCCAAAGGTCAATATTAATTGGTTTCACAGATGTCTTTTGGGCTTGGATTCCTATACCCAATGTCATCATCAAACAGAGTAAAAATAACTTTTTCATCTTTCTACTATTTTATTTCTTTGTAACATTTATCTTATTACTCCCTGCATTCAGCATCATTGTATTACCTTGCCAAACAAAAGTACCTGAAAGATTGGAAGGTAGGATAACTTCTCCTCTTAACTTCTTTCCTTTTTGCTTTAAGGAAACAGAAATCAATCCATTCGGATGAGGCATTTTTCCTTCTACCTCTTGCAAGACTCCCAGATGTGGTTCAATCTTTACAGACTTAAAGCCAGGCTCTGCCGGTTCTATGCCACACACCGTTGCCAAGAAGTCGATGAGCGGGCTTGCACTCCACGCATGGCAGTCAGAACGTGTAGGTTCTGGATTCTCGGCAAATGTTGTCAGACCGATGTTTAGCATATCCTTCCAAGGTTGGAGCATTGATGTGTAATCTTCGGCCAATCCAACCTTCTTCAAGGCTCTAAAGAGATAAAAGCGGTAATAGAATGTTGCTTGAATAAGTGAAGGGTCAGTGTTCAACTTTTGGAAAAGTGCCACTTGTTTGTCATGTGGAACAGCATCCGAAAGAATTCCCATGATATTGACGTGTTGACTATAACTGGTACCTCCAAGATCATCTGCCAACTCTTGCCGACTCGCATTCCAACAATGATTCCAGACCATCTGCCCTAAAGAAATACCCATATTTTTATAATATAAACCCAAATCATCCTCCCCAAACGCACACAACAACTCTGCTGCTTCTTTCAAAGCATAAGCAAACTGCAGTGTCAGAATAGCAGAACCTCCTTGCTTGGAAGCTTTATGTGTACCACCCAACGGAGCATTGTTATCCCATGGCCATTCCTTTGGCCAGTCGATAAAGTTCCAATGGGGAAGAGGTCCAAGTACCCCAGTACGTGGTTCTATCTTATCGGCAAACCATTCCAGAACAGTCTTAATCCCAGGGATGCACGACTTCACAAAGTCGGGATCATCACGAAACATCCAATAATCATGCACCATATTTATCCAATACAAAGAGAAAGGAGGAATCATCTGTGGTACACGACTTGGATAACGGCTTGCCGTTATTCCTTCGTACGTTCTGGAGTAATCAAACATTTTAATGGCTTTACGCATCAGACGATCATCGCCATCGACATACAAGGATATTAATGCTTGGATACGCGTATCTCCTACATATTGCAATTGTTCATAGAAAGGACAATCAAAATATGTTTCGTTGGCACAAAGGCGTGCAGTACGCCAGCCCACTTCCCAAATATTTTTCATTACAGGGTCATTGCTGGAGAAACTGCCATTCTCACGAAACGGATATGCGGTATACATTCCATAGATGTCGTTAATGGTCAATGGCTCATCCTTCGTGATGATATCTAATTGCAAGTAGCGATATGTGCGGAACCAAAGTGGGCGAAACATACGTTTATCGCCTCCATCGGGATAGTAGATATCTGCAAAACTCTTAATTACTCGACCATCAATATCGTTACGATTCGCTTTATTCCAACTCTCCTTATATAAAGCCTCACCATAGCGCATCCGAATCTCACTCCCCTTCCCTTTCGATACAATCAGTTCAGGATATGCATTTGTCAAGAAAGTCTGATCAATCAAAATCGACACTGTTTTATTTGCAGGAACAACAATGGGGGATTCCCCTTGTAAGAATGCATCGGAAATAGTAATGCCCACTGTTCGACGGATTCTTTTCATTCGCAATAAAGCATCTTCCATCAACGGAATATCTCGAGCACAAAGTACCCAATCATAACCAGTCCCCGTACCATACGATTGACCTTGAGCCACCTGCTGTGCACTTTTCCATAAGCGATCATCAAAAGATGGCTGTTCCCATCCCCAAGGATAAACATCTCCCCTAACAATATCTGCAGCACCCGTGTCCTCACGTCCTTGTATAGAAGGAGCATACGACAAATCGTGAAGCACCTTCCAACTGCTGTTGGTGTTTACCAGTGCTTCAGCGTCTGTATTTCCTTGCAAGATAAAACCCGAACGAAGTGTCATCTGCGCTCCTGGCGTATAGGGACCGGCATTCCACACTAAAGCCGCTAAGGTATTCTCACCAGCTTTCAATAATGATGCTATATCTACCGTTTCGAAATACCAATGATTGATATCTCCTCGTGCAGGGCCATAGCAAACAGGTTCACCATTAACAAACAAGCGATAACGATTATCAGCTGAAACATTGATGATAAATGATGATGGTACACTGTCTAAGCGGAAAGTCTTACGGAAATGATATACCCCATAGTCATATGGCGAGACATCAGGACAGGCGATCCAACTTGCCTGCCATTTTTGAGTTGTCCATTCTAGACTTGGCTTTGCCTCGTACTTATTCATTCCGCCACCAGCCTGACAGAGCAGACTCCAGCAGAAAAGGACTGCAAAAAATAACAGCTTTTTCATCTATTTTTATGATAATTGATTAATCCATCCAGAGGGTCACGCAAGACAACTCCCATCTGCATACCTCGTTCTTGAAGCATTTCTTCAAGGAGACTCTTAAATATGTAAGCTATAGAACCAACTGCATTGAAGCGATAATGCTGGTATCCATCATAATGCATTATCACATGAGAGAAGAAATCATCAAATGCACTTCGCACCAATGAATAAAGATCGTCATGTTGCATTGCTTCCTCATCGAGTAGCTTACAGAGAGAGGCACAGAATCGATTGGGCATTGGTTCCTTATAGACCTTACGGATGATTTCGTCATCCGACAATTGCAAATAATCTTGTATTCGCTGTTGTGCATACACCGAAAGGTTACCTCGGAGATAATCTCGGAGAAGGATACGCCCGATATATGCACCACTACCCTCATCACCTAAAATAAAGCCCAATGATCCAACCCTTTGTTCCACCTTCTTTCCATCATAGATGCATGTATTCATCCCTGTCCCAAGAATAGCAGCGAATCCACGCTCATCGCCCAGTAAAGCTTTACAAGCACCGACAAGATCGGATCGTGCTACTATTGTCTTGGCAAAAGGAAAAACCTGACTCAATACTCTTTCCATCACAGGTTCCAATAGTGGAATAATTCCTGCACCATAGAAGTATACACCATCTACCAAATCTCTATTTAGTTCATGAGGATACGACGCAATCATATCTTCAACCATCTCCTCTTCGGATAGGTATGCAGGGTTGTATCCTCTACTCGTAAAACGAATCGAGTTAGTGTCACCAAGGATACATCCCCAACTGGTCTTAGTCGAACCACAGTCTGCTACAACTTTCATATTTCCGCTTTTATCAAAGCGAATATAATAAAAAGCATTGAGAAATAGAGTGATTATATTGTTTTTCTTTTCAAATAGGGCATATAAGAAATGGCGAAGCTGTTAAACAACTTCGCCATCTATCATAATCTCTATCTAAGTTTTAAGCTCCTGATTATTTGATTACGTTCAATTCCTTGCCCACCTTGATAAAGGCTGCGATAGCCTTGTCCAAATGTTCACGTTCATGACCTGCGGATAACTGTACACGGATACGTGCTTCACCTTTCGGCACTACAGGATAGTAGAAACCAGTTACATAGATGCCTTCCTCTTGCATACGGGCAGCGAAGTCTTGTGATAACTTCGCATCATATAACATAACGGCACAGATAGCACTTTGGGTTGGTTTGATATCGAAGCCAGCGGCCATCATCTTATCACGGAAATAGTTCACATTGTTGACCAACTTAGTATGCAAAGCATCACTTTCCTTCAACATCTTAAACATTTCGATGCTGGCTCCAACGATACTTGGTGCAATAGAGTTAGAGAACAGATAAGGACGTGAACGCTGACGAAGCATATCGATAATCTCTTTCCGTCCAGTCGTGAATCCGCCCATGGCACCACCAAAGGCCTTTCCTAATGTACCAGTAAAGATGTCGATGCGGCCATACAAGTTAAACTGTTCAGCTGTTCCGTGGCCAGTAGGACCAACAACTCCCGCTGAGTGAGATTCGTCAACCATAACTAACGCATTGTATTTCTCAGCCAGATCACAGATCTTGTCCATCGGAGCTACATTGCCGTCCATCGAGAAGACACCGTCAGTCGCAATAATACGGAAGCGCTGTTCTTGAGCCTGCTTCAAGCATTCTTCCAACTCTTCCATATTAGCGTTTGCATAACGATAACGTTTTGCCTTGCATAAACGCACACCGTCAATGATGGAAGCATGGTTCAGAGCATCTGAGATGATAGCATCTTCTGCTGAAAGAATACCTTCGAACAGACCGCCATTCGCATCAAAACATGAACCATAGAGAATTGTATCCTCAGTGTGGAAATAGTCGGAGATTGCAGCTTCCAACTCTTTATGGATGTCTTGAGTACCACAGATAAAACGTACGGATGACATACCAAAACCATGAGTCTTCATCGTTTCAACAGCTGCATTCATCAGACGAGAGTTGTCAGAAAGACCTAAATAGTTATTTGCACAGAAATTCAATACTTCCTTGCCCGGACGAACCTTGATATCGGCACGCTGTGCAGTCGTAATAATTCGCTCTTCCTTATATAAACCGGCAGCTTTGATGTCGGCCAATTCCTTTGTCAGGAACTCTTTCACTTCACCATACATGACTTATATTTTTTATTTCGTTAAACAATAAATATTCGACTTCAATTGTATTTGACAAAGTTCTATAATTTTTCCGAGAATAAAGAAAAAATAAATGGTTTTTTTGGATATATAAGCGGTATTATCGCTATCTTTGCGACAAAAAGTTATCCAAACTAATAACAGAAATGAAGAACATACTGATTATTGGTTCCACCGGCCAGATAGGCTCGGAACTAACGATGAAGCTGAGAGGCATTTACAAAGGAGGAAACGTAGTAGCAGGATATATTCCTGGAGCAGAACCAAAAGGTGATTTGGCAGAATCTGGACCTTCGATGATTGTAGATATTACAAATGCCCAGCAGATTGCTGACGCTGTGAAAAAATACAATGTAGATACGATTTACAATCTGGCAGCATTACTTTCGGCTGTTGCAGAGGCAAAGCCACAGTTAGCATGGAAGATTGGCATCGGTGGTTTGATGAACGTATTGGAAGTTTCGCGTGAACTGAAATGTGCTGCTTTTACTCCAAGTTCTATTGGTTCATTCGGCCCGAACTCCCCTAAAGATGGTACACCGCAGGATACAATCCAACAACCTCAAACCATGTATGGTGTAACAAAGGTTACCGGTGAGTTATTGAGCAATTACTATTTCCATAAGTTTGGTGTCGATACTCGTTCAGTACGATTCCCTGGTTTAATTTCATACGTGACACCTCCGGGTGGTGGCACAACCGACTATGCTGTTGATATCTACTATTATGCTGCCCAAGGTAAAAAATTTACCTGTCCGATCAAACAAGGTACATATATGGATATGATGTACATGCCGGATGCATTGCGTGGAGCCATTGAAATCATGGAAGCTGATCCTTCTCGCTTAGTTCATCGCAACTCATTCAACATTGCTTCAATGAGTTTTGATCCAGAGATTATCTACAAGAAGATTAAAGAATATGTTCCTGATTTCGAAATGACTTACGATGTTGACCCATTGCGTCAAAGCATTGCAGAGTCTTGGCCAAACCGCCTGGATGATACATGTGCCCGTGAAGAATGGGGCTGGAAACCGGAATATGGATTGGATGAGATGACTAAAGACATGTTGGCTAAACTGAAAATTAAATTCGGAAAATAAATAATTCCACACCACATAGAAAAGAATCCGGCTGCACTTTGATTGCAGCCGGATTTATTTTATCCCCCATAAAAAAGAGGCTTCTCACTTTGAGAAGCCTCTTCATATTTGAAATATTCCGATTAAGCCTTTGCTTCAGCAGCCTTCAGTTCTTTCTCTACATCCTTCGGCATACGCTTACCCATAACGAGGTATGCTGTAGGAGCAGCGATGAACAATGAAGTACATGTACCGATAACAACACCAAGAATCATTGCGAAAGCGAAGCTGCGGATACTGTCACCACCAAGAATGAAGATACACAACAACACGATCAATGTACTTACAGAGGTGTTGATCGTACGAGCCAACGTTGAGTTCAACGAATCATTGAACAATGAGAAGTGATCACGTTTCGGATACAATCTGAAATACTCACGGATACGGTCGAAGATAACCACCTTATCGTTGATAGAGTAACCGATAGCCGTCAAGATAGCACCAATGAATGTCTGATCGATCTCCAATGAGAACGGAGCCCATCCATAACACAATGAGTATGCACCGATAATTAGGAAGGTATCGACGCACAATGCTACGGTAGCACCAATACTGAATGCGATATCACGGAAACGCAACAGAATGTACAAGCCGATAGCGATCAATGCCAATACAACCGACCAGATTGCAGAAGTCTTGATATCCTCAGCGATACTTGGACCAACCTTCTGTGAACTGATGATTGAACCACCTTCGCGGTTATCACGATCGATGAACTTCTCATATGAAGTACCTGTCTCCAACAAGTTACCACCCGACAAAGCGTCATACAAGAAGCGCTCGATTTCAGAGTCGATAGTCTCTGAATCCTCAGTGATACGATAGTTGGTTGAGATACGGATTGTCTTATGGTCAGTACCCAAAGCAATAGCAGTTACGTTAGAACCAGTTGCCTGGATAGAATCATTCTGTGACAACAAAGCACGAACATCTTCTGGCTCAACTTGCTTCTCGAACTGAACGACGAAGTTACGACCACCAGTGAAGTCGATGCTCTGTGACAAACCACGAACTAAGAATGATACAGCACAGATTGCAATCAACACAGCAAAGATTGTGAATGAACGTTTCCAGATGCCCATGAACTTATAGTGTACATTCTGCATCAAGTTCTTTGACAACGGAGTTGTAAATGTCAAATCTAACCACTTATCCTTATTCATGAAGTGTTCATAAACAACACGTGTCAGGAATACTGCTGTGAAGAATGAACAGAGAATACCAATGATCAACGTCGTAGCAAATCCACGGATAGGACCTGTACCAAAGTTGAACAAGATAATACCTGTGATGATAGATGTTAAGTTAGAGTCGAAGATTGCGGAGAAGGCGTTAGAGTAACCAGCAGCCAACGCAGCTTTCACACTCTTACCACCGCGCATCTCTTCCTTCGTACGTTCATAGATCAACACATTTGCATCCACAGCCATACCAAGTGACAATACCATACCGGCAATACCTGACATGGTCAAGGCAGCCTGGAAGGATGTCAAGATACCCAAAGTGAAGAAGAAGTTGAAGATCAACGCACAGTTAGCAACCATACCCGGAATCAAGCCGTACATTGCGCACATATATATCATCAAGAGAATCAATGCAACAATGAATGACATAATACCTTGGTTAATAGATTCCTGACCCAAAGAAGGACCAACGATATCTTCCTGAACGATACGTGCAGGAGCCGGCATCTTACCAGATTTCAAGACGTTTGCCAAGTCTTTGGTAGTCTCGATCGTGAAGTTACCAGTAATTTCAGAGTTACCTCCGTTGATTTCGTTCATTACGTTTGGAGCACTGTATACATAGCCATCCAAAACGATAGCGATTGAACGGTTGATGTTGTTCTTTGTCAACTGAGCCCAACGACGAGCACCGTCTGTATTCATTGACATGCTTACAGCAGGATTGCTTCGCTGATCGTATGTATCGCGAGCATCAGTAATCACATCGCCTTCCAAAGGAGCACGACCACTACGTTCAGTTACCTTGATAGCATACAATTCGAAGATACGCTCACTCTTATCCAAATCAGAAGCGGCAACACTCCATTTCAGACGAAGGTCTTTCGGCAGAATGCTCTCTGCTTCTTTTGAACGGATAAAGGTATTGATTGCAGCAGTATCACGATAGTCAGCATAACCAGCGATAGCACCACCTTGTTGGTTGTTCAACTGCAGGATGGCGAGCAATGGATGCTCTTTCTTCATCTGCTCGATTTGCTCTCTGCTCTGTGCATTCTCAGCATTCAAAACAGCAGAAAGGCTATCTGTCGAAGTCTTTACTTCCGGTGTTTCAGCCTTCACGGTTGTTGTATCCGTTCCAACAGCTGCATTGTCGCGCAGACGACTATCCAAAGCTGTCAAATAAGGATAAACTTCACTTGGATAGTAAGTTTCCCAGAATTCGAGGTTTGCAGAACCTTGCAACAACTTTCTTACACGTTCCGGTTCCTTGATACCCGGCAACTCGACCATGATACGACCCATGCTACCTTCCAAGTTCTGGATGTTAGGCTGAACGACACCAAAGCGGTCGATACGTGTACGTAATACGTTAAATGAGTTATCAATAGCCGCTTTCACCTCTTCGCGCAATACCTTCTCTACTTCAGCGTCAGTGCTACGGGTATTAACCTTATCCTTCAGCTGCTGTGTAGCAAACAATTCGGCCAACTTACCTTCAGGAGCCAAACGTTTGTATTCACGAATGAATAAAGTGACAAAATCTTCTTGACTGGTTACGGATTGTTTAGAAGCAATGCTTACTGCTTGATTGAAAGCCTCATCACTCTTATGATCAGCCAATGCTTTAATAACATCCGGTACTGAGACTTCCAAGATGACGTTCATACCGCCCTTCAAGTCCAATCCCAGACCAATTTCCATCTCACGACATTTTTTTAGCGTATAGCCCAAATACACTTTCTTGTTTGCCATGGAATCCATGTAATGTTCCACGCCCTGAGGGTCCTGAGCCGCCTTCTTTGTATGGTAGCGAGTCACAAACGAAAAGGACAAATAGAACAAGCAAACCAAAGTCAAAGCCAACGCAAAAAACTTAACAAGTCCTTTGTTCTGCATGATACTTTTTAATTTTATTATTTACTTTTAAATATATTCTACTCAATCAAGGTTGCAAATATAGTTCTTTTTTCAAAACTAAAAGGGATAAATCTTAAATATTTGAGTTTTAAAGCACAAAAAAGGATAGAATCGTCCCTTTTTCACACCTCTCATAAGGTAAAAATGAGCAAATTTTGAGGTTCCTTCTTTTGATTGCATCATCTCGTAGAAAAAAACTTATACCTTATATAATAAAGACAACAGATGAAGAGTTGATTGGTCTGAGCATTCAGAGTATTCGGAGTACTCTGAGTTTTCTGAGAAAACTGAGTTTTTAAGCAAAAAACCTGAGCTTTTGGATGAAAAAAATCGATAAATGAGGGTGAAAACTCGACAAATGAACGCAAAAATGGGACGATTTCGTATCGTCCCATCCCACAAATAGTATCTTATCACTTTTTCTTCTTGCTCTTCTTCTCAGGAGCTGCACCTTGGAAGAACTGCTTCCAATCATCTTTCTTCTTGTTTTTAGATTCAAAGAAGAAATCATCAGAATCGTCTTTCGACTTTTTCTTCCTTTCCGCCTTCCCCTTGTGTTCCTTACCTTTATCACCGTCTCTTCTGGAGCTCTTCTTGCCTTCTGAGGATTTTTTCTTACCACTTTTGTCACTATTCCCTTGGTTTTCACTAGCCACTTCAACAACCAGTTTACGACCTTTGACACTGATACCATTCAAAGCTTTGGTCACCAAGTTCGCCTGACTTTCTATCACCTCGAAGAAAGAGAAGTTTTGCATCAAGTCAATACGTCCCACCTGTACACGATCACCTTTCGTATTACGGTTGATAAGGTCGATGATCTTTGTCGGTGCAATACCATCTTTCTTTCCTAAAGTAATAAAGATACGGGTATAGCCCTTCTCTGCCACTCTATCTCGTTTCTCCTTATTCGTTCCACGATCTTTCCTTCTGCCTTTTTCTTCCCTTGCTCTGTCTTTCTTCTTATCAGCATCCAAGCTCTCTATTTCTTCAGCATTGCTATAGTACTCCAGGAATCGGTTAAATTCTAATGATACCATTCGCTTGATAAGGTCTTCTTTTGAGAGCCATTCCCATTTACGATAGATATCCGGTAGGAAGTTCGCGATTTCCTCTTCGTTT
Organism: uncultured Bacteroidales bacterium; assembly: GCA_902779535.1. Taxonomy (GTDB): domain Bacteria; phylum Bacteroidota; class Bacteroidia; order Bacteroidales; family Bacteroidaceae; genus Phocaeicola. The sequence continues at coordinate 133,324 of CACZBX010000001.1, read as the reverse complement.
ACTTTTACCTTCTCCACATCATCAATGACCTTCAAGAGTTGTTGCTTGCAGATTTCCTCTCCGCTAGGCAGTTTACTAATATTGAACGACTTCTTGATACTCTTTTCAATAGCCCTCAACTTACCTTGCTCCCTCATATTGATGATAGCAATGGAAATACCGGTCTTACCAGCTCGGCCTGTACGCCCGCTTCGGTGAGTATACACCTCGATATCATCAGGAAGACCATAGTTGATAATGTGAGTCAAGTCGCTGACATCCAATCCACGGGCAGCCACGTCGGTAGCAACCAACAATTGGAGGTGACGCTGGCGGAACTTCATCATGACCAAGTCGCGCTGTGCCTGACTTAATTCCCCATGCAGAGAATCGGCATCATATCCGTCATCAATAAGTTTATCGGCAATCTCTTGCGTTTCCATACGGGTACGGCAGAAGACAATACCATAAATTTGAGGATAATAGTCTACAATGCGTTTAAGGGCTAAATATTTATCTTTTGCGTGAACGATATAGGCATAATGGTTCACGTTTTCACTACCTTCGTTACGCGTACCGATAGTGATTTCCTTCGCATCGTGTAAATATGTTTTTGCAATCTTGGCAATCTCATTGCTCATCGTCGCCGAGAACATCAAGGTATTCCTTTGTTCAGGAACTTGCTCTAAGATGGCATTTAAATCTTCCGAGAAACCCATGTCCAACATTTCATCGGCTTCATCCATCACGACGTTTTTGATGGTTTCCAATTTAGCGACACCTCGCTTCATCAAGTCGATCAATCGTCCAGGAGTAGCCACGATAATATGTACTCCGTTCTTCAACATCCTTATCTGACTTTCGATCGAAGACCCTCCATAGACTGGGATAATCTTCAATCCCTGGATATACTTGGAATAGTCCGACAAGTCGCCTGCTATTTGCAAACAAAGTTCGCGCGTGGGACAAAGGATAAGGGACTGAGGTATACGGTTTTGTATATCTGTCTTTTGGATTAATGGTAATCCATAAGCAGCAGTCTTGCCTGTTCCTGTTTGTGCTAATGCTACAACATCATTTCCTTCTTCAAGCAAATAGGGGATTACTTCTTCTTGTACTGGCATGGGGTTGGCGTATCCCATCTCTTCAATTGCTCTCCGTATTTCAGGAGAAACGCCTAATTCTTCAAATGTCTTCATTCAATGACTAAATAATTGTGGCTGCAAAGATACTAATAATCATTGGATTACACATTATAACCTTGACGTTTTTTTACAAGAAAAGGGCAGAAACCTTTTTTGTTCCTGCCCTTTTCCTAACAAAATGTCAATTTATTTTAATGGAGTGATGGTAAATCCCCACTCGTAGGTTTGATTCGGCTTGATTATCGCCCAAGGTTCTGGTCTTGAACCCCAGCTATCGTAACCAGCTACACCTTGTTGCATCATGTCAACACACACTTCTACAAAGTCACGTGGTGTGATATCGTTGATATGTGTCTGACGACGAAGCACGTTCTTTGCTTCTTCTTCATTGTGATTTGCAACCTCTTCAGCAGAGAAATTACGCCACTGACGAGGACGGTTCACTGTTTCTTCAGAGTCAAAATCTTCCACCGAGTTACGTAAAGCATTGAACTCGAGTAATCCATCAGCAACAATTCGCAAGCCTTTACCATTCTTTTGTGAAACAGTCAGCCAACGGGTATCTGTGCGATGACCATTCTCCTGTGGACGGACATATGGATAGTACATTGCATCAGCCGTTGTCTGATAAAGGTCGACAAAGTAACCTGCCTTGCGGTCTACATAGTTCTCCTCTGGACCACGGCCAAAGTAGGTAACCTGATTCATTGATGCAGGTACACGGAAACGAAGACCGATGCGCGGAACTTCTGCTTTGACATCGGCTGGTGTAAATACATTCTTCACATGTACGCTTCCACCCTTACCAAAAGTATAAGCAACCAAATACTTATTGCCTGTAGGCAACTGGTAGGTCACATTAAATAGATTGCCTTCCAGAGTAGCAGAAACCACTTGATAGTTTTTGCTTGCCTGTTTCCAAACTTGTGTACGTTTTGGCTCACCATTACCATAGTCATTATCATTGGGAGCACGCCAGAAGTTTGGCTGGAGTCCAAATCCATCCTTCATATATTCCGTTCCTCCAACTTTATAAGAGGTTACAACGCCCTTAGCTTTATCGAAAACAAATGTTAAGTTATTACCTGTCAGTGTGATTACATTACCATTCTCCGTCATTTTCATCGTGTTACCCTCAGCAAATGTTCCCTTGATAGGTTCGATTGGAAGACGGAATTGTTCACCGGCAACAATGAATCCGACAGGGATCAAAGGCTGGGCCTTCAGCGAAGTAACCGTAAAGTTTATGAAATACTCTGTATCCTTCTTGGCTTTCAGGCCTTGAACATTTACAGTCAATTCTTTTGTTCCTTGCGGCTCAACATCCAGCACTACTTTCCCACTACGAACAACCTGATTATTGGCCACAACTTTATAAGCTATCTGATAATCCTTCAGGTTCGTGAAATAGAAGCGATTTATTACCTTAAACCTACCGGCTGCAGCATCAGTCATCTCAAATGCTACATTCTGATATACATATTTCACTTCTTGCATAGCAGGATGAGGATTACGATCTGGATTCACAATACCATTACACAGGAAGTTCGCATCGCTTGGTGCATCTTTGCCGAAGTCACCACCGTATGCATAGAATGGTTGTCCGTTTTCGTCTTTTTGCAACAAACCTTGGTCAACCCAATCCCAAATATATCCACCTTGAAGGTTCGGATATTTATAAATAGCTTGCCACTGGTTCCAAAGAGCTCCTGTTGAATTACCCATGGCGTGGGCATATTCGGAGGGGACGATTGGACGATCACTGCCATTCTTCCCGATCATCTCAAGCCATTCAGCACCGGGATATTGAGGAACGTACATATCTGAGTTCCATTCCCATTGAGCACGCTCATAGCATATAGGACGGTTCATCCCGTCTTTCTCCTGCTCTTTCAGCCAATTGTAAGTCATATAAAAATTATATCCGTTTCCAGCCTCATTGCCTAATGAGAACACAATGATAGATGGATAATTCTTATTACGCTGATACATGTTCATCGTACGATCCATGTGCTTTGGCAACCACTCCGGATTGTTACCCAGGGTGCGTCCCTTGTTCAAATTGTAGCCCATGCCGTGACTTTCAATGTTTGCCTCATCGTAAACATAGATTCCATATTCGTCACACAATTCATAGAAACGATGGTTCTGAGGATAGTGACAAAGGCGAACGGTGTTGATGTTATGCTGTTTCATCAACTCAAAATCCTTCCGCATGAGTTCTTCCGTCACATAATGTCCAGTTTCAGGATTATGTTCGTGAATGTTCACACCTTTCAGCTTGATGGGCTGACCATTGATAAAGAAGCAGACGTAAGGTTCACCATTTGCTGATTTCTGATCAATAGCTTTTATCTCAAATTTACGGAATCCCACATGGTATGGAACAACCTCGGTTTGACGACCATTCTCTTTCACTTTCAGCAATAACTGGTAAAGGTTCGGATGTTCGGAGGTCCAAGTACGAACATTTGGCAGATCTGCCTTAAAAGTAACAGCCTTGGTATTGACTCCATGAGCAACTTTTACCGTTTGCTCACCCGAAGCAACACTTTTTCCTTGTGCATCCAGCAACTCAAAAGCTAGAGTGGCTTGTTGTTCAGCGTCATTCTGATTGTTAAGGTCTACACTTACACTAAAGATACCATTTTTATAGGTGTCGTCTAAAGTAGACAGAACCTTGAAGTCCTGAATAGCTACCTTTGGTTGAGAGAACAGATAAACATCTCGTTCGATTCCGCTGATACGCCAAAAATCCTGACACTCCAAATACGAGCCGGTACTATAGCGATAACACTTTATCACCAGGTGGTTATTACCATCTTGCAGATAGTTGTTGATGAGATACTCGCCTGGATTCTTGGCATCTTCATTATATCCTACTTCTTTTCCGTTGATATATACATATACACCCGATTTTGCTCCTTCCAAGTGGAGGTAGATATTTCGTCCCGCCCATGATGTCGGCACATTGAACTCGCGCTGGTATACACCTACCGGATTAGCCTCTGGTAAATGAGGTGGTTGAGGATTTTTAGGTTGGAAATCGTATGGTTGATTCGTATAGATAGCCACTCCATATCCTTGCATTTCCCAGTTACCAGGCACCTGAATAGTTTTCCAATTGATGGCAGCACCTGGTTTTTCAATATTGGCTGGAAGTTGTTTATAACTATCTACATAGAAAAAATTCCAGGTTCCGTTTAGTAAACGGTAGTAAGGACTACTCTCGTAGTTGCCTTTCAACGCAGAAGCATTGTCAGGATAACTCATAAATGAGGTACGCGCCGGTACTTTATTGACCGATGTCACATGTAAGTCTTGCCAGTATGGAAGATTATCGGCTTTCATTGTGCTCAAAGGTAAACTACCGAGCAAAAAGCCACAAAGTAATAGGGAAAAGGTCGTTTTTTTCATCATATCATTATTTGTTATTATTATTCTTGAGTGGGCAAATTTAACGAATTCAATCTCATTATTCAAGGATATGAACATAAAAAGGAATGACATTTCTCAAAAAAACATAAGAGTTCGTTCTTTTACGGAATAAATCAGTATATTTGTCATTTAAAAAGACAAGATTAATAACAATTATGAATAATTTCCCTCCAGTAACCAAGAACCTGTTAATCATCAATGCATTGTGTTTCCTAGGCATGATTGCAGCCCGTAGATACGGCATCGACTTAGCAGATTACTTGGGTTTGCACTTCTTCCTTGCTTCTGATTTCAATCTGGCTCAACTAGTAACCTATATGTTCATGCACGCCAATTTTGAGCATGTTTTCTTCAATATGTTCGCTTTGTGGATGTTCGGTCGGACGCTTGAGAACGTATGGGGTTCAAAGCGATTCCTAATATTCTATATGGTCTGTGGAATAGGTGCAGGTCTGGTGCAAGAATTGGTACAATACATAGAATACGCCACAGTATTGTCTTCTTACCAGACTGTAAATATCGGTTCAATGGTTATTCCGATGAGTGAATACTTGAATGAGATGACAACAGTCGGTGCTTCTGGTGCCATCTATGGTATCCTGATGGGCTTTGGAATGCTGTTTCCTAATGCTGAACTGTTTATTATCCCTATACCTTTTCCTATCAAAGCAAAGTATTTCGTCATTATCTATGTGATTCTTGAATTAGTACTTGGAGCTATGAACGTGGATAATATTGCTCATTTCGCCCATTTAGGTGGAATGATTTTCGGTTTCTTATTAATCAGGCACTGGAAGAAACAAGGACAACATGGGCAATATCCTTTCTGACATACAAGCTAAATACCGCCAAGGAAGCATCTGCTTGAAGTTCATCTATATAAATATAGGTGTATTCCTATTCACGTACATCGTGAATCTGATCTTTTTGCTCTTCAATGCAAGGCCTTCACTCTGGGGTTGGTTTGAATTGCCGGCCGACATAATGCTTTTCCTTCGGCAACCATGGTCTATCATCTCATATATGTTCATGCATGCAAACTTGTTGCATCTGGCTTTCAATATGCTATGGCTATGGGCCTTTGGGCGTTTATTTCTAATCTTCTTTTCATCGAGACATTTCCGGGGAGTATACTTTTTCGGTGGTCTTTGCGGTGGACTGCTATACATCCTTTCGTATAATGTTTTTCCTTATTTCTCGAATGCTGTTTCCTCCGCTATGATGGTGGGGGCTTCCGCCTCAATACTGGCTATTACCGTCGCAGTGGCTGTACGCGAACCGGAGTATCAGGTAAACTTTATGTTCATCGGACGGGTAAAGTTAATGTATGTAGCACTAATTATGGTTATTGCCGATGTGATGTTAATAACTTCTCAGAATGCGGGCGGACACATTGCCCACCTCGGAGGTGCCTTGGCCGGATGGTGGTTTGCTGCAGCATTAAATAAAGGATATGATGTGACGGCGTGGATTAATAACCTTATTAGTTGGACCATGAAACAATGGAGTCGACTCACTGAGTCAAAGAAACCTAAGATGGAAGTACATTATGGAAAACATCAGGATGATTATGACTATAATGCCCGAAAAAAAGCACAAAGTGATGAGATCGACCGAATATTGGATAAACTCAAACAATCTGGATATGACAGTCTAACGGCTGAGGAGAAGAAACGATTGTTCGATGCTGGAAGGAAATAAGATGTTGCATTTGGGAAAAATCATTAGCTGGATTTTGTTTGGGATAAACCTTATAGCATGTTTATTCCTTTTCTTCTGCTGCTACGGTTCATACCTAGGGCCCGTTAAGTACCCGATAGCATCCGTAAGTCAACTGTTTTTCCCGATACCCTTACTCATTGTAGTCTTCTTCCTCATTTTCTGGCTAATTGTACGACGTCGTTTCTTCTGGGGATCATTGCTGACTCTTTTAATTTGCATAAATGCCATCTGTACCTATTGTCCCTTACATTTTTTCCCTTTAGCGCCGCCATCAGGTGCCATCAAATTTTTGTCATTTAATACGCGTGGTTTCAACAACTATCAAGCACACACCAAACAACATCCGAATGAGGTGCTGAAGTATTTGCAGGAAAGTAATGCCGATATTATCTGCTTGCAAGAATATATTTGGAGCGGAAAGCTTAAACATCAAGATATTGATAAAGCCCTGAAAGATTATCCTTATAAACACTTTTATAAGTTTGGCTTCCTTAACGGGTTGGGGTGCTATTCCCGCTTCCCTATACTCTCGGCTCATCCTATCAAATTCGAGAGTGTGAACAATGGTTCCATAGCTTACCGAATGCTGATTCATGGTGATACCGTTCTTGTCGTAAACAATCACTTGGAATCGAACAAACTGTCACAACACGATAAAGAATTGTATAAGGAAATGATTGTCAACCATGAGACCGAAGTGGTAAAAGAAGGTTCGAAACTACTTATACAAAAGTTAGCTAATGCAGGAAAGGTTCGTGCCATCCAAGCTGAGACCGTAGCTAAGACAATCCAAGAATCACACTTGAACCGCATAATCGTGTGTGGAGACTTTAACGACTCCCCCCTTTCGTACGCACATCGTATTATGGGAAGAGGATTACAAGATGCTTTTGCTAAATCGGGCAATGGCTTTGGCTTCACATATCATCAACATGGAATGTTTTTCCGAATCGATCACATTCTCGTCAGCCCGTCTATCAAATCATATCGGTGTACAGTCGACCGCTCCGTAACATGTTCCGACCACTATCCCATTAGCTGCTATCTGAGCTTTTAACAAGAAATGCCCTCACTTGACCGTGTCACGACACATTCTTCCTTCTGATCTTTGGTTTTATTCAACATAGCCCGATACTCCGATGGAGTCATGCCATATTTCTGACAGAATAATCTATATAAGGAAGTTGGTGAATAAAAACCGCTTTCTTTAGCAATAGCATCAATGGTATAGCTTGGATATTTCTTAATTAGTTTGATCGCATGTTCCAACCGAAACTCATTGATATATTGAGTATATGAAATTCCTATACTATCTTGGAACATAGAGGAAAATTCATTTTTGGAAATATTGAATTTATCCATCAACATCTCTCTTGAAAGGTTTGGATTAAGATATAATTGCTCTTTAATGATATAATGTTGCATCCGCTCGAAGATTCCTCTTTTTACCTCATTTCTCTTTTCCTCCCTCTGTGTCTTTCTTTCATATAAATTATCCTTATATCTCATTAGTTCATCAATACGTTTAGACATCAACTCATTCTTGTGCGTTATGATCCTATTGTAGTGAACTGTCCGGTAAATCACAAAAGCAATCATCAGGAATAAAAGAAACATAACGAAAAGTACGCTTTGAATTTTCATCGCAGAAGTTTGGCGTTCCATAGATAATGCCTTTTCATTGAGTTCATAGTTGGAAGTCAATTCATTCATAATGCTACTTTCTTCACTTCGTTTTATTTGTTCGTAAAGTGATATTATTTTTGCATAGTCAGCCGACGCCTTCTCATACTCCCCTTTTGCAGCATAGGCTCTCGCCGACATCTCACTGATGGATATCATCTCATAATTCATTGTGTCAGCAATCGATTTAAGATAGAATTTACGAGCATCACTGAATCGGATAATATCATCATATAGTTTCATTTCATAGAGATATGGCTCTATACACTTATAGTCATTTTGGTACATGTTGGCTGTTTCTATGAACTGTTTATAATAGTTGGCTGCCTTCTCTGGATGGCCAAGTCGCTGATAGATAACGGTACAATGTGCTAAGAAATCTTTTAAATGGATATCGTTCAACGGATCGTTCGTTGTTTCAGAAGAATCCCTTGATGCTTGATACGCTTCAATGGTTTGAATAGTCTGAAGCGCCTCTGTGTTAAGATTGTCTTCTTGTTGGTGTTCCAATAAGGAAAGGTATCGGTAAAATAGATCCTCCCTAGCCTGAGGGGAATCGATATTTTCCAAGATCCGAATACTTTCACGGAAATGCTTGTAAGCTATAATTTTATTACATTTTGCATGATTGACCAGCCCTTTACCAAAGACAGCTGCTGAGAGGTAGTTCTGATAATCCGATTTTTCGGCTAATTCATAAAGCTTCTGGACATAATACTCCATACTTGGAATGTTATGCAAATAATAATAACTATACATCAACATATTGAGAACCGATAGTTTCTGAGGAATGTCGCCATCAATATCCTTATCAAACAATGCACGCTTAAGAAACTTTACAGATTCAATATAATCTGCCCGGTTAAAATAGACAATACCTTCAACTCGGTTCAAGGTATAGGTAGGATACAATCTACGTTCTCTCATTATTTGTATGATTGCTTTTGCCTTATCAACATTGTCAAGTGTATACTTATATGCACTTTCAATGTTTATTTCTTCTTCCTTTATATCGAGAGGTGAAGCTGATTGAAAAAAAGGAAAAAGGAGCAATAAAACAAGAATTCGATGCTTATAACTAATCATATTACTCATAAAAGATAGGTGAACATTTGACATTAATGGCAAAAATACAAATTAATTCTGGTATCTCTGAAGGTAAACTGCTTAAAAAAAGGAAGCAGGCCGTTCCCAGAGCCTGCTACCTCAAGTTAAACTAGTTTAATTTTTATCGTACCCGGGTTTAAAATAGGGGGTAAATAAATGTAGTTATGCCTTATGAAGCGTTTGTCGGTTCAATTGTGCTAATATGAGTATGATAATCTCCGGGTACATAGTAGTTGCCTGTTGCTTGTCCATCCCAAACCCAAGCAGGAATCTTCTCATGATTCGGATTCTCATAGTCGTCTCCGCATTTCACAATGTATCCCTTTTGGATATGTATTTCAGGATATTCAATATTCTTAAAATTCTTACGACAACCATCAACAGGTTCAAAGGCTGTTTTCCTCATTACCCATTCGCCATCGACTAATGCCCAGTCGTACTCTCTTGGCCATTGAACACTGTTGAATGGAAGATAAAGATCCTCACCAAGATCCAAGTCTTTATTACAAAAGAAATTGGAAGTATTGCACGCGCTTATATATTGATGAGGTACAAATATTTTGATTGTCGGTTTCGAATATACCTTTTTTGTCATATTTCGCATTTTTTGTTTTCGTTGGACAAAAGTAGGAAGTCCGACAAGAACAAAGCAAATAAAAAAGAGGTTGTTCTCGTCAAAAGTCACTCATCCTCTACAATTTTGTCGTTAGCGACAAAATTGTAGAATGAGGAAAGTCATAACCATTTGACAATGATGCTATCATATTTCTTCTATTTAAAACAAAAAAAGGAGGCTAATTGATAATCGGCCTCCTCTTTTTAGAAATGTATTGCTTATTTAGCATTCAGATTAATGAAGCATTTGGCCGTTGGATCACAAGAAATGGTGCCATTCTCGTTATAAATAAGCTCTTGGACATAGACAGCCAGCCCATGCATATTCATGTCTCTTGGAATCTGACTAAAATAGAACATATAGGCATGGTCACCAGCAAGCTTGATACTAGCATGATTGCCCCTGCTCCCGTCTATATATCTTGGACGTCTACGTTTCTCTTGCTCGACTGGTTGTTGATCATCAGGCAAAGGAATTCCTGCAATGAGATACTCATCTTGTTTAGTCCAGTGTGTAGCATCATCAGACGACCATACAGAAAGGCCCTTCCATTCATCAACGATCAGATAATATTTATTATGCCAATAAATAACATTTGGGCCTTCCCCATTGATGCCGTTTAAATTTGCAGAGCCTTTTACCTCCCACTTATATAAATCTTTACTGTCAGCATACCAAATAATGTCGTGTGCCTCAGCCTCATTTTTATACCACATACGCCATATGCCATCAGGCAATCGGATAATACCAGCATCTATCACCTTCTGTACACCCAAATCCAAAACACTCTCTGTCTTCCAATTGATACCATCCTTACTCGTAAGGTGTACCATATCACGTGGATGTTCCCAATTATCAAAGATACCTGGAACATAGGAGAGGTACATATGATATAATCCTTCGTATTCTAAAACTTCTGGCGCCCAATAAGTAGGAAACTCATCAGGTTTATAATCGATGTTACAGTCACCAATATATTTCCAAGTTGCTCCACCATCGGATGATTCTGCGATGCCAATAGGAGTTCCATGGATCTGACGTATACCAGATAGGCTATCTACGTTAAGACGGCGACTGGTATAGTACATATACCATTTACCAGTCTGGCTATTGTAACAGGTGGTAGGATCAGAAGGTCCATTATAGACAGGGTCAATGTACAACGGAAAGTCAGCTAGCTTATAAGTAACACCATTTATTATCCTAGTTGAGTCATTCTCTGCCACCTGACCTGTTGTCTTTGAGAACTTGCAGGAAGTAGCAGTTATGATAAGCATAAGTACTAAAAGTGAAATCGTTCTTTTCATGTGGATATAAATAAAAGAGGGATGTAACTGGTAGTCACATCCCCATAATTAATAATTTATTTTTTCTTGCTTAAATCAAGGATACGAACATTGCGGAACTTAACGCCAGCTCCATGGCCACAAAAACTAATATATCCATCCTTATTAAACAAGCCAGGGTGATTCAGATGGTCAACGGTATATGGATTGTTGTTTGATCCATCCGGAGCCACATTGTGTCCTTGGCATGCTTCGCGGATATTACCATCCAGAATAACAACGCCATCAACAGTTACTGTAATGTGATCACCAACGGCACGAATCTCTTCCTTGTGCCATGTATTGATAGGGCCAAAATCAACATGCTTCGGAACAATGATGCCATAAACTGAACCATGCTGCTGATAAGGTCTAAGATTCTTATAAATTGGAGCGTCATGGTCGAGAACTTGAATTTCCATTCCATCGTAAGCAGCATCCGAACCTATATTTGTACGAATACCAATACCATTGTTCACTCCTTCTACGCCAAAGCAGAATTCAAAACGGTAAACGAAGTCACTATATTTCTTCTTGGTATATAGGTTTCCCGTACCACCATAGTTGGCAGATACGTGGATATTTCCATCCTCAGGAACATAGTCTGTAAGATTGCCCTGCCATTTCTCCAATGAACGTCCATCAAATAGTATTTCAAATCCGGCTTTCTTCTCCTCATCTGAAAGCGTGAAAACAGGAGTTGTTGGTAACTCGCGGATATACAAATTACGAAGATCTACATGACCTTTCTTACCAGTAGCAATCTCTATGAATCCCTTAACATTGATTGGTTTGCTTTCAGGGGAATTCTTAATAATGGCGTTCTCAACAATCTTCACACCATTTGATTCTACGAAAACTCGATCATTCAACACCTTAACATATAAGGTGTTCCATTCATCAGGATTCACCTCATTCTCAGCACTCTTATCATGCAAGAATTGTACACCCTTTGTACCACTCAAACAAAGCTCCGGCATTGAACGAAGGTTCATAGTTGCATCATCGGCTGTTTTCCAATCCATGTACATTTCAAAATTCTCATACTGCTTAGCCGTTTTGAAAGGTTTGCCAGGAGCAACAGCATTTACTGCAACTGGCTCATAACCATTTTCAGGAATCTTGTTTAACATACCGGTGATTTCGTCAACAGCATAACCTGCGTCCGCATTTTGTTGAGCACGGAAGATACTCTGTGCCTTCGTCAACATATTCTTAGCCGTACTTCCACCGAGCAACTCGTTGTTCTTACTTAGGATTTCTTTCACTGTTGTTGCAGCCTGAACAGCAGTACCATTATTATCGAGATATTTTGATGCAAGCATCAAAGCTGGAAGACTTCTTGTCGATGCCAACCCATTGATGAGTTTGTTTTGAACAGTTGTTGAAGGATTCAATGCCAATGCACGACTGAATAAACTGTATTTCTCACTATTATTCTTATTTGAAGATTGAATCAAAGAGAAGAATCTGTTCAAAATATCATCTTTTGTCTGACCACTTTCTTTCTGAGCCAGACTATATAAGATGTCTATCATCTCAGGATTGTCAACTTTCAAAAGCGACTGAAGAGCAGCGCTCTTATTATATGCACTATTATAAGCCAACAAAATTTTGTAGATGGCATCAGTATTCCCAGCTTGACCTAACAACGGATAGTATAGAGATGCCTTCGACGTTTTCTCCATCACTTTGCTTACCATATTATATTGTTGGTCGGCAGGTAAGTTCTTGATTGCATTCATGGCAGCAGTCTGTACTTTTTCAGTTTGGTTGCCTGTGGCAGACTCCATTAATTGACAAAGTGTATCAAAGTTTTCTGCTTTTACCACACCAGCAAGGGCGTCATATGCAGCATTACGTACTTGCATGTTGGATGCATTCAATAAAGAAGTGACTTTATCGTATGCATTGTACATCCTACGGGTTGATGCCAACTTCAGTGCTTCCACTTGCGTTTCAGCATTACCATTTAAGGCATTGAGGACACCGTCGTTGATCTTACCATTGAAAGATTGCAGAGCAGCACTTGCAAGGTTTGCACGTTTCCCACCCAACTGGCCGATCAGTGCATTCAAGGCTTTCTGACCACCAATGACTCCTGCAGCACGAATAGCAGCATTTGCAATATTATCATCTGAAGAAGAAACAGCATTACTAATTACATCCATCTGAGATGAAACATGGTTGTTACCTAGCCATCGGATAACATCGGCTTGAGCATCTACCGATAAAGATGGTATCTTATTTGCTACTAGATCGAATATACCCTTATCTGCAAATCGAGCAGCATTGTCGAGAGCAGCATTGCGGAAATCTTTATTATCACTTGCCAATGCAGAAGAAAGATATGACAGAATATTAGCCTTATCGTTCTTCATCAATAGTTGCAGACCAGCGTTTTGAATATAACTATTGTCATTTTTCAATAGTGCCTTAGCTTCTTTCAGTACTTTCTTTGTCTGTCCGACCTTTGCCATATTATTCAATAATCCAAGATAAGCATCCATCGCATTAGAAGGGTAGGTAGCATTCTGAGCAGCAACTTTTAATACATTAAGCGACTTTACTCCACCACAATTCGCCAAAGCATCATAGATAGCAGGAAGTGTCTCTTCATCTGCCCCTTTAACCCATGACAAAAGAATGGGTTCTATTTCCGGAGCATTCAGTTTACGAAAACTTGCAATACTTGCCAACATATTCTTTGGAGCAACTCCTGATTTCATCAAGTCAATAATTTGGTTATCAATACCAGGAGTAGACATTAAGGCCATCGATGCAAAGTCACTCAAATACGAATCCGACAAATATTTTGTAAAAGTTGCAGCATCATCAGCTGTAGCACATTTTTGCAACTGAGAAAGAAGGAATGCTCTGTTTGCATTGTCCGTGCATTTTGCCAAGCCTTCTGTCAACCCTTTACGTATAGCATCTTTCAAACCCGCGTTCTCTTTCAGAGTTACAGAGTTTACAATACCATTGATAGCATATTCGAAGGTTGCATTCTTTCCTTTGTCGGCTGGAGTCAGCATATTGATTATCATCTGGATTCCTTCAGTGCCAGTTCCAGCCAACTCTCCTATAACCTTATTATATACATCCGGCTTTTGTGCTGGAAGTTGAGCAAGTCCATCAGCAACGATGGTCGAAATGGCACGCTGACGGTTATCTACTTGCGCCAGGATGGGATTACTAAATGCCAAGAGGCAAATTAGTAATGATATGAATGAGAAATATTTTTTCATTGTTTCATTAATTTGGGTACAACATTATATTTTCCAAGGTCCACGCATCGGTTGGTCAACCAATGCATTAGCAGCATCATCACCGATAAATAGTTGGTTCACCGGATCAAAATTCAAAACCTGGCGTCCTAATCGAAGTGCAACAGCTCCCATGTTCACCAATGTACAACTACGATGACCATTTTCTTCGTTCAAAGCGAACTTTTGACGAGTATGAATACATTCGATAAAATCAGTGCGTTGAGGCTCTGGGTCAGGATACTCAGCCAACTTGTTCATGATATCTGGGATTGTGCAACGGAAACCCTTGTATACCTTTCCTTTTGGTCCTTCAATATAAGCTGTATCTCCCTTACTTTCGAAACCTTCACCTTCAAGTATGATTTGGCAACCATCAGCATACGTATAGGTAATCTTGTGCCAGATTCCCACTGCATCTGGATGTTGTTGCGGAGCATCTACCTCAACCTTTATCGGCAGTTCTTTATCCTTACCAAGCAAATACTGAACAGGATCCAAATAATGCTGACCCATATCTGTTAAGCCACCACCATCATAGTCCCAATATCCGCGGAATGTTTGATGAGTACGATGAACATGATAAGGTTTGAATGGAGCCGGTCCTAACCACATATCATAGTCGAAGCCTTTTGGTACAGGTTGTGGCTCCAGATTTTCTTGGCCAACCCAAAAGAACTTCCATGTAAAACCAGTCGTTCCTGAAACGACGACTTTCAAAGGCCAACCAAGCAAGCCACTGTCTACTAGTTTTTTCAAAGGCTGAACAGTCGTTCCAAGCCCATAGAAAGTATCGGTAAAACGGAACCAAGTATTTAAACGGAAAATCCGTTTGTATCGGTTGACAGCCTCAATTACCCGTTTTCCTTCGCCGATAGTACGAGTCATCGGTTTCTCACACCATATATCCTTGCCTGCCTTTGCAGCTTCAATAGCCATTAGGGCATGCCAATGTGGAGGTGTCGCAATATGAACTACATCAACATTCGGGTCCTTAATCAAGTCACGAAAGTCATGATAAGTTTGAACCGATTCATTAAACTTTGACTTAGCCATATCCACTGCTTGTTTCAGATGATTTTCATCTACATCACAAACAGCTACCAATCTACACTTTTCATCACTGGTGAAATGATAGGAACTCTTACCAATACCACCAACACCGATGATACCTTTTGTTAATTGGTCACTGGGGGCAACGTGATTGTTTCCACCCAATACGCGACGAGGGACGATGGTAAATAACCCAAGTCCTCCCAATGTTTTTAAAAATGTTCTTCTATTTGTAGCCATTTTATTATATTTTGAATTACTTATTTTGTTCAACAAGTGAAAAATCTAATTGTTTTCTTTCGAGATCAGCATGCTCGACACGAATCTTTACAGCATCGCCTAAATTATATTGGTGATGGTATCTGCGCCCAACAAGACAATAGTTCTTCTCATCAAAATCATAGTAATCATCATCCAGACAACGGACAGGTACCATACCCTCACATTTGTTTTCGTTAATTTCTACGTAAATACCCCATTCGGTTACACCAGATATGGTTCCTTCATACTCTTCGCCAACATGTTCGCTCATAAACTCTACTTCTTTATACTTAATTGAAGCACGTTCTGCATTGGCAGCAATCTGTTCCATATCTGAGCAATGTTCACAATATTCCTCGTACTTCACTTCAGGAACACTTCGTCCACCTGCGAGATAACGCGTGAGGAGACGGTGTACCATTACATCTGGATAACGACGGATAGGTGAAGTAAAATGGGTGTAGTAATCAAATCCCAATCCATAGTGTCCTATATTGTGTACAGAGTAACGGGCTTTTTGCATGGCGCGCAGTGAAACAGTCTCAATCAGGTTCTGCTCTTTCGTATTTTTCACCTCCGACAACATTCGATTCAGCGACTTTGCCATCTCGGTTTTATTGCCTGCAGTCTTGATCTTATACCCAAAACGATTAACGAATGAATTCAAATCCTCCAGCTTGTCTAAAGCAGGCAGGTCATGAATACGATAAGGGAATACTTTTGCCTTCTTTTCTTTACCTACTTTACCAATGCGTTCAGCAACTGCGCGATTAGCAAGCAACATAAATTCCTCAATCAATTGATTTGCTTCTTTTGATTCCTTGAAATAGACACTAATAGGCTTGCCTTTTTCATCTATCTCGAACCGCATCTCTACACGGTCGAACATAATAGCTCCATTGCGGAAACGATTCTTACGTAGGATCTGAGCCAGTTTATGCAATTCAAGTATTTCTTCTTTATAATCACCCTCTCCTGTTTCTATGATGGCTTGAGCTTCTTCATAACAAAAACGGCGATTACTCTTAATGACAGTATGTGCGATATGCGATTTCTTCACCTCTGCATTATCATTCATCTCAAAGATAACAGAGTACGTTAGCTTCTCCTCATCGGGACGGAGCGAACATAGCATATTACAAAGGCTCTCAGGCAACATGGGTACAGTCCTATCGACCAGATAGACTGAAGTAGCACGTTTGAAAGCTTCTTTATCAATGATACCACCCTCCTTAACGTAGTGTGTCACATCGGCAATATGAACACCAACCTCCCAAAGACCATTCGATAACTTCCGAATGGAAAGTGCATCGTCGAAGTCCTTTGCATCCTTTGGGTCAATAGTAAACGTAACTACATCACGGAAATCTTCACGTTCGGCTATTTCTTCTTTTGTGATCTCTTTTGAGATCTTATTGGCCGCCTTTTCAACACTCTTCGGATAAACATATGGTAATCCGAATTCTGCTAATATAGCATGCATCTCGGTATTATTATCTCCAGCTTGACCCAAAACATCAACAACAACACCGATTGGGTTCTTGGCATTTTCCGGCCATTCAATAATTTTTACCACCGCCTTATCGCCCGTTTTACCACCTTTCAACTTATCAATCGGTATGAAAATGTCATTAGCCAAAGTACGATCCTCAGTCAACAAGAAGGCATAGTACTTGTCCACCTTCAATGTACCGACGAAAGTATCTTTTGCACGTTCAATAATCTCAATCACCTCTCCCTCCGGAGTACGGTTTTTGCGGCGTGCAAAGAAACTAATGCGTACAGTGTCACCATTCATAGCATGAGCAGAATTACGTTCTGCTATCATGATAGGATCACTACCATCTTCAGGGAGAAATATATTTTTTCCATTATTCTTACGCTGGAATGTTCCTTTTAGTACCTGACCACGGTTATTTAGCAAATATTCGTTGCTAGACACCTTCTTGAGAAATCCCTCATACGTTAGTTCTTCGAGGATGTCAAAACATAAACGTTTTAACGGATGAGTTGTAAGACGAAGAATCGTACATATCTTTTTGAGACTGAATGACTCATCAACTGGTTGGGAGACAAAAAAGTTGTTGATCATGTTCACCAACTCTGTTTTCTTCATTCGCTTGCCAGCTTTTTTTTCTTTATTCTTACTCATAGATTAAGTATTTTAGAAATAATGTACAAAGTAAGCAAAATAATTGGAAAAGTGATTGTTTGCATATGATTTTTTACGAAACAAAAGGAAAAAGGATTTAAACTTTGTTACTTTTCTATTTTCCATTATCTTTGTTCCTGCTTAAAACGATAACAAATGGGTAAGAAGATCTTAGTAACGGGTGCTAGCGGTTTTGTAGGAAGCTTTTTGGTAGAAAAAGGCTTAGACCTGCAAATGTCGGTGTGGGCTGGTATGCGTACCTCCAGTAGCAAACGTTACCTTAAAGATGAACGTATTTCTTTTATCGAACTTGATTATCACCATCCAGAAATACTTTTTACTCAATTGGAATCTTTTAAAAGAGAGCACGGAAAGTGGGACTATATTATCCATTGTGCTGGAGTAACAAAATGTCGACACAAAGAAGAATTCGAACAAACCAATTTCTTCGGCACAAAGTATTTTGTTGACACCCTTCGAGAATTGGATATGGAACCAGATAAATTCATTTATATCAGTTCCTTGAGTATTTTCGGCCCAATCCATGAAGATGATTACACACCTATTCAAGATTCAGACCAGCCAAAGCCGAACACAGCATATGGTGTAAGTAAGTATCATTCTGAACAATATCTGATGTCTCTTCATCGATTTCCTTACATCATATTCCGTCCAACAGGCATTTATGGTCCCCGTGAGAAAGATTATTTTTTAATGGTTAAATCAATCCGCAACCATGTTGATTTTTCCGCAGGATACAAAAAGCAACTGATTACTTTTGTATACGTAAAAGATTTGGTAAAAGCTGTCTTTGCAGCACTTGAAAAGGATGTGCTACAAAAATGTTATTTTATAACCGATGGACATGTATACACTAGTCGTGCTTTCTCTGACTATATTCAAAAAGAATTAGGAAATCCATGGGTGTTTCATTTCAAGAGTCCGTTGTGGCTATTGAAAATCATTTCCGTATGTGCAGAATCCTTTGCCAGACTCTTCGGAAAATCAAGCACACTGAACGGCGATAAATATAAAATAATGAGGCAACGCAACTGGCAATGTGACATCAGCCCTGCTGTTCATGATTTGGGATATATTCCTGACTTTCCTCTGGAGAAAGGCGTCAAGGAAACGGTAGCATGGTATAAACAAGAAGGGTGGATATAATATGTTCAAGGCGATAAAGGATTTCAAAGGACTTCTTGCGGTTGAGAAGGTTAGTCTGATTTACAATGCCTTCACGACGTTGATGATTATTTTCCTTTTTAACAGGATGGATCATCCTACACGGATGATCATCGAACGGGTGATCATTGTAGGCTTGACGGCATGTACTTACAGCCTTTACCGATTACATCCGTGCAAGTTAACCGTCTTCGTGCGGGTAGTCCTACAGATGTCATTTCTTGCCTATTGGTATCCCGACACATATGAATTCAACCGCTTGTTCCCTAATCTTGACCATCTCTTTGCAGCGGCTGAGCAATTCCTCTTTCACTGCCAGCCTTCGGTGGAGTTTTGCAAGTGGCTTCCTTCAATGTGGTTCAGCGAACCTTTTAACTTCGGATATTTCTGCTATTACCCAATGATAGCTGTTGTGACAATATATTATTTCCTTTATCGTTTCCAGTGGTTCGAGAAGGTTTCTTTCGTCTTGGTAGCCTCGTTTTTTATCTATTATTTGATATACATCTTTATCCCCGTAGCTGGCCCACAGTTTTATTTTCCTGCGATAGGTATGGACAATGTAACAGCAGGTATTTTCCCTGCCATCGGCGATTATTTTAGCCAGAATTCGATTCTCTTACCCGGTCCAGGCTTCGAACATGGATTCTTCTATAATCTGGTTGAACTTTCTCAAGCAGTGGGTGAGCGTCCAACAGCTGCTTTCCCAAGCTCACATGTTGGTATAGCTACCATTGTCTTAATTATGGCATACCGAGCAAAAAAAAGTTTAGGCTATCTGTTGTTGCCTATTTACATCTTGCTTTGTGGGGCAACGGTTTACATCCAAGCACACTATCTGATTGATGTCTTAGCAGGATGGATTTCTTCTGTCATCATTTTCATGTTCTGCACTTACCTTTATAAACGCTATTTTGCTACAGGTTATTTCAAAAAATTGAAATAATCCGTTTTCTTTGTAACAAATTGCCTAAATGTCGTGTCTATTATATAGGTAAACAAATATTATTCTTATGAAAAAACTTATTTTCTCTAGGGCTTCTTTGTTTTTTGCCCTTGCTATTCTACTTTTAACGAACTGTTCATGCATTGACGTTGTAGCCAAGACAAAAAGGGTAACACCAAATAAACAGTATCAAGTAAAACCAATAAATGTCGAAACGTTTAACGCCGTTTCGATTCTCGGAAATTGTGACGTGGTGTTCACACCATCGACATCACAATCATTGGAACTCTATGCTAGTGAAAACGTACTTGACTTAATTGAGGTATATGTTGAAAACCATAAGCTGATAGTCCGCATTAAGAAAGATTACAATATCATGCGCAGCAACGATATAATGGAACTTCGTGTATCGGCTCCAATGATTAAACAAGCTAAAGTAACAGGTTCTGCTACATTCCTACTGAAAGAAGATGCAGAAATTGATAATCTGACGCTCAGTGTTACAGGAAGTGGTAAAATATTGACGAAAAAGGCTGTGGCTCAGCAAGTTGATTGCTATGTTACAGGAAGTGGAGACATCAAAATAATGCAACTACTTTCCAAAAGTGTAAAAGTAAAAGTAACAGGAAGTGGTGATGTAAAAATGGCAGGTTCTGTCGACAAAGCCGAATATCTAGTTACTGGTAGTGGAGAAGTCGATGCAGAGGCAGTCAAAGCAAAAGATGTAGAAGCAAAAATAACAGGAAGTGGCGACATACGTTGTTATCCTACTGAGAGTTTGAATGCCAATCGAACTGGTTCCGGCATCATCCATTATAAAGGTGATGCGGTAAAAATCGGGACTAAGGGTGTTCACAAGATATAAAACAAGTTTACAGTCGCTCCTTATTTTTCATATTAGGTGGGAGCGACTGTTCCTTTTTTCCTCATACAATTATCAATGGTTACCAATAATATTTTCACTCATTTAGAATGGATTTCCGGATGGATTCTTGAAGAGGAGTAACTTCTTCCAGACGAACGATCTGCCAGTTTTCCCGATTCAAACTAAGACCTGCATATTTCAAACATGTAGCATAGTCTATCTCTTCGGTAGTATCCACATAACGACGCATCAATTCCAATGGCCTCCCAGCGACCTCTTTGCAGGCATCCCAAAATTCTTCTTCTGTATAGCCTCTGTTTAGCTCTTTATAATACCGATTATACAACAAACGCATCACATCGTCTAGACTTTGTTTATTGTTGGTCATCCGCCGAATTTCAATATCCATCAACAATCCAAGAATCGGCCCTTTGTCGTAATACGAAATCCGCACATCCTTGCCATTCTTCCCAAAATTAAAGAAGTTCAACCATATATCATAGCTACTCTGACGTAGGCTCATACGTTTATGTCCTTCTTGAGTCTCAATAGTTTTGATATAATCGGAGATAAATGTTAGAAAATCATCGGGTGAAGACAATCCAGCCCGTCGCATCAAGATTCCCTCATAATAAACAGTGAATCCTTCGGCAACCCAAAGCATCGGAGTAAAAACTTCCCTATCATAATCAAATGGTCCTAATTCTATCGGACGAATATCTTTGACATTATAAAGATGAAAGTACTCATGTGCTATAAAGTTCATAAAAGACCTGTAACTATGCTCACTCTCAAACTTAAACGAACCAGAAGTATAGCATGCCATTGAATTACGATGTTCCAAACCACCACCACCTGCTCCTAACAAAATGAAACAATACTTTTCGTATGGAATATCCTTCATCATATCAGTTGCTGCACCCATAATCTTCCGAATATCCTCTCTAAACGTGCTCTCTTCTAATCCTTCGGGGCACTCCAAAGCCAACTCGTATTGCTTCCCTTGAAATTCAAATTTCTCGACATATTGATTACCCATTAGTACCGGTGAATCATATAATTCATCAAAATCATTAGCATGATAGGTTGCTGCTTTTCCTGCAATTCTTACCTCTTTCATTCCTGTAGAGATATGTTTCCAATCATTAGGAAGAATAAAAGTAACATCTACACCATGCTCCTTTTGCCCTTCCTCGTACATCAATACACCATTCGTTGGAACAAATGCAATCTTTTCATTCACCCTACATTCAGCCACGCTTCTTGCGTCAGCGAAAACTCTGTACTTAACTACAAACGATGAAGAAGATGGATAAATTTTCCAACCATTCTTTTCTACTTTTTCCCATAACAAAAATGTACCATCAACATTCATTGCTTGGAAATCCGTAAGGTTTTTCGGATAATCGATAATCAGATAATAACCTGGAGCCCATACGGGCATTTTTAATAAAATAGGTTCCCTCAGCGTTTCGCTTGCCTCATAGAGCAAACTGACATCTAAATAATGACCAACAGTATCCACACTCACCTCATAACTCATGGAGAATTCTTTCCGCGAAGAACACGATGCAAGAGATGTAACAATTAACAGTAATGCTATGATTCTTTTCATTTTACAATCAAATAAGAAACACAGGACGAAGATAAGAAAAAAGAGAGAATTATGCTCAAACTTAAAAAGAATATGTAACTTTGACAAAACAATCATCTTATGACATCACAAACAAAAGTCCGCATCCCTTACCTAGATTTTCTTAAATGTTTTGCTATTGCCAGTGTACTATTAGGCCATTCTGTAGAACAAATCACAGGAAATGATTTTTGGGACAACCCTATATGGAGCTTCATCTATTCCTATCATATGCCTTTGTTCATGTTCTTATGCGGATATTTTTTCTCTTCATCTTTAAAACGATCTTTTAGTGAACTGGTTCGAAAGAAGTTTGTTCAACTTTGGATTCCGTCTCTTACAGCCTTTGCTCTGATGTTTTTCTTTGTTTGGTTAACAAATTACAATCCTTGTCCAGAACTGATGGACTTCAGCTGGTTTGGTTTCTTTAATGCTGTATGGTTTTTAAAGAGTGTCTTTTTCTGTTACCTTATCGGATATATTTCTCTGAAGTTGTTCCATAATACATGGATTGCTGCTTTTATCTCATCATTTTTCGTTCTTCTATTCCCCATATTCAATACCGATAATATTGATTATATGCTACCGATGTTCTGGTTAGGATATCTTTGTAAAATAAACCAATCAGCCATCGACAAAAATCGAAAAGAACTATTAATCTGTTCAACCCTTCTATTTGCTTTACTGCTTATCAAATGGTCTGGTAGGTTAACTGTATATATGGTTCCTATTCACATTGTTGATTGGGTAAATATGACCTTTGAATGGCACAACTTTGGAGTAACGATATATAGAATGATTATTGGAATGGCTGGTAGTATGTTCTTCTTCTTGTTATCACCCATTGTCTATGAGAAAATAGCAAACTGGAAGATAACTCCCATTCTCAACAATATTGGCAAATGTACTTTGGGGATTTACTGGCTTCAGACATTCCTATTAGAATGTACATGGCATGGAATAGGCTTGTATGTAAACACTACAGCCAGTTTAGTTATAGCTCCAATCATTATGGTTTTTGAGTTAACACTTTGCTACCAACTTGTATTACTACTAAAGCGTAATAAAGTAACAAAACTTATGATTCTTGGAGAAAGATAAAGGGGGCGTTTTCACAAGTTAAGCACTTGAATAAAACACCTTACTATTAATACAATGATTAAAAAGGAGTTTTTTTACGTTCAGCCTCTTTTTCTTTCTCTTTCTGTTCTCTTTTATCTTCTTTAGCGTCCTTCTTGATCTGTCTGATTTCCCTCTTAATCTCTTTCCGCTTCTTGCTCAGTTCTTTGTCTATGTTCTTTAGTTCCTGAAGTTCGATTTTCTTTTCAGTGATCTGCTCCTCCTTCGCTAAATCAATCTCACTTTTACCACTTGCCAAATCAATGCCCAACACATCACGGAAGTAAATATACGCCCAACATGTGGCTTTATAAAGATAAGGATGACACTTCTTGCAAACAAGAGCACCCATATGGTTTCCTCTATTCACCTTCTTTGTAAACACACTATTCACAGAGTGCGATGCTGTTGCGGCAGAGGTTAAAAGAGACACTTCTCTTCCTCTGCTCCATATCGGATAAGATGAAATAAAAAGTGCTGCCAATAATAATCCGATAATCCACAATGAATATTTTTTCTTCTTTGACATAGACTTTTTCATTTCGATTTTGGGATAAAGGTATAAATAAAACCATAAGCCGTCAAAAAGACTACCCTTTTTTAGGATATTTTTGCGGATATTCGCAATGTCAAACAATTCCACCATTACACCATTCTTGCGGAATAATTTGCCTTTTATCTTTCTTTAATCAGTTTTTTATTTAATTTTGTGAATTAGAAAAGTATGATTATATCACTAAATAAAATAATATGAAGAATTTATTAAGAAATCTATCTTTTGCACTGGCAATTCCTTTCTTATTTTCCTCTTGTGAAGGTAAACAAAATACCTTAACAGCCCAAGAAATGGCAGACGGTTGGGAATTGTTATTTGACGGAACAAGCCTTAATGGCTGGCGTGATTATAATGGTGACGCGTTAACTGGACCATGGGAGGTCGTTGACGGTACAATTAAGGCAGATGGCGGTGGAAGCGATGCCAATGGCTATATCGTCACGAATAAAGAATATGAGAATTTCGAACTTGTTTGGGATTGGAAAATCTCTAAGGGTGGCAACAGCGGTATGATGTACCACGTCGTAGAACGTCCGCAATTCAAAGTTCCTTATGTTACCGGACCTGAATATCAGTTGATTGATGATGAAAACTTCCCAGAGCCATTGGAAGATTGGCAACGTTGTGGTGCAGACTACGCTATGTATGTTCCTGATTTCAACACACGCGACTTAAAGCCTGCTGGCCAATGGAACACTTCAAAGATTATCTTTGATAACGGTCATGTTGTTTATTTCTTAAACGGCAAGAAGTTGGTGGAGTTTGATGCTTGGACAGAGGATTGGTTCAAACGTAAAGCTGCCGGCAAATGGGCAGATGCTCGTGAGTATGGTATGGCAACAAAAGGTTTGATCTGTTTACAAGATCATGGTTATCCTGCATGGTTCAGAAACATCAAAATTAAGGAACTTCCACGCAAGACTTATGAAGCTGATTTATTCAACGGAAAAGATTTGTCTGGTTGGATCAACTACGGAAGCGAGTTATGGTATGTAAAAGATGGTTTGTTGGTTTGTGAGAGTGGTCCAGAAAAAGAATATGGCTATTTCGGTACTGATAAATATTATGATGACTATGAATTGACTTTAGAGTTCAAACAAGAAGCTGAAGGTAATTCTGGTGTATTCATCCGCTCTATTGTCGAAGGAAAAGCCAAAGTAAATGGTTGGCAAGTAGAGGTAGCGCCTCCTGGACATGATACTGGTGGCGTTTATGAATCTTATGGCCGTGGATGGCTGATTCAGATCCCAGATGAAAAAGAGAGTATCTTAAAGTATGGTGAATGGAATACAATGAAGATTCGTTTAGTTGGTGACAATATTCAAACATGGTTGAATGGTGAACAAATGATCAACTTTACTGATGAGAAGATTGGTAAAGGTCATGGTCGTATTTGTTTGCAAATCCATGATGGTGGAGGCATCAAGGTTTTATGGAGAAACATTCATATTAAAACATTATAAACATAGCGAATGCGGGGTAGCCCCCGCATTCGTGTTATAATCCAACAGTATTTCTAATGAATATGCGTAGAAAAATCACATTGTTTGCTTGGGTTCTGTTTATTTCAATTAACCTTTGCTTTGCAACGACAGTCGGTTCCCCTATTATCCATATGAGCCAATCTCATTCCTCTGGACTTTATCGAAGTGGTGACAGGGTCGTGATGAAGACTTTCTTAGAAGGCACAAAAACCGAATCTATTACTGTAAAGGTAATGAAGGGATTTGACATGAATTACCACACTCACCTATATAAGAATACAGGAGATACTATTACAGTCTTTGATGAGGTGATAAACGAACCAAACACCATAGTGGTTGAAGTTTACGTAGATCAGACAAAAGCAAGTTTGGGCGCAATCGTTGATGCCGACAAGTTTAAACCAGTTACAGAACAACCCAAAGATTTCAAAGCTTTTTGGAAAAATCAGAAGAAAGCATTAAAAAAACTTCCGATGATAGTGACAGAAACACCTGTTCAATCACCCGATGAAAATTATATTACCAAGAATATTGAATTGAACTGTTTGGGTGGTAAGCCAGCAAGGGGGTATCTTGCAATTCCAGACAAAGCAAAAAAGCATTCGCTACCAATTGTCATCTTTTTCCATGCAGCAGGTGTTGACGGTGATTGGTGTAAGTCTACCGTTGATCGTGCCATCCAATATGCAAAGATGGGAAGTATCTGCTTTGATCTCAATGCTCATGGAATGTTGAATGGCCAACCTGACAAATACTATAAGGAATTAGCCAATGGCGAATTGAAAAACTACCCACAAATAGGAGCTGAAGATAAGAATACAGTTTACTTTAGAGGTATGTATTTACGGCTGCTACGAACTATTGATTATTTGACTTCATTTCCAGAGTGGGATAAAAAGCGAATCCTTGTCATTGGAGAGAGCCAAGGTGGCGGCCAATCTCTTGTAGCAGCAGGTTTAGATTCTCGTGTAAAAGCTGTGGTCGCAACAGTTCCGGCAATGTGCGATTGGGGCGGACACATTGTTGGACGAAAAGACTGTTGGCCATATCCTTACTCTTTTAATAAAAACCCAGAAGTCATTAAGGCCTCCATGCCCTATTTTGATGCTGCTAATATTATTAAAGGAAGTAAAGCTACCTTTGTCATTGAGATTGGTTTGGTCGATTTTACTTGCGTTTCGTCTGCCATCCATGCCGCTCTGAACGGAACAAAAGGAAAAAAGATTCTCTTAGATGTTCCTTATCGAGCTCATCACATGGAACAACCCATCTATCAAAAAGAGTGGCAAGAAAATGTCGTTTCGAAAAAAGATGAGTTTATCAAGAATTATTTAAAATAATCAGTTAAGTTGCTACTCTCTGTTATGTTTGTTTTCCGTGTCAGACTATTTTTGTGTTAAATTCTGGAATTATTCATAAATAACAAGAAAAAAAATACAAGTGCTAACTATTGATGAATCAATAAGTTAGCACTTATTATGGTACTCGAAGCGGGACTTGAACCCGCACAGCCGCAATGGCCAAGGGATTTTAAGTCCCTCGTGTCTACCGATTCCACCATTCGAGCATCCTTAAAAAAGAGCGGAAAACGAGACTCGAACTCGCGACCCCGACCTTGGCAAGGTCGTGCTCTACCAACTGAGCTATTTCCGCAACTGAATTAGTGGGTGCAAATATAGTACGTTTTAGATAATCAGCAAAATTTTGAACTGTTTTTTTCTGAACTTCATCCCTAACCAGCTTTTTCAATTAATTTTCGTTCAGCTTCCTCCATCGCATGGAAATTAAACCCATCAACGACTTGTTGCATTAGTAAACAGATTGATTCATTACACAAATTACCTATACTTCCTTCATGCACATGATGTACATCTTTGTTTGGGACAAACTGTCCCGCCGCAATGTCTAATCCTATTTTCTTGTAGGCATCGCGAAATGGCATGCCTTCTAATGTCAGACGATTCACCTCCTCTACGCTAAACATATTATCGTACCGTGAATCATCCAGGATATGACGGTTTATCTCTATTCGTTCGATGATATAAGTAGTCATATCCAAACAATCTTTTAGCTCATCGAAGACTGGTAGGAACACTTCTTTGATGATCTGCAGGTCACGGAAATATCCTGAAGGTAGATTGTTCATTATCAGCATAATCTGCTGTGGAAGTGATTGTATCTTATTACATTTTGCTCGCGTTAACTCAAATACATCCGGATTTTTCTTGTGTGGCATGATACTTGAACCTGTCGTACATTCATCAGGGAGTTTTACAAA
This sequence comes from uncultured Bacteroidales bacterium, assembly GCA_902779535.1. Taxonomy (GTDB): domain Bacteria; phylum Bacteroidota; class Bacteroidia; order Bacteroidales; family Bacteroidaceae; genus Phocaeicola. The sequence goes on along the minus strand of CACZBX010000001.1, from coordinate 105,511 downwards.
TCCAAAATTCTGACTACTGAACATACATGCATCAAAAGCGAGTTTTGCCAATGTACCTGCAATAGAAGCTAAAGCAAAGGCAACATTCCGCTCCATCTTTCCTCTACCCATCTGGGCATACACCACATTATAGTTCATTGAATCGAATCCCAGAAGATCAGTCGTCATGGTCCGATTTAAGGGGAATGACGAGCCATATCCTGCAGCAGATCCTAAAGGATTACGGTTACATATCTTAAAAGCTGCCTGCAGAAAAGTCATATCATCCACCAAACTCTCAGCATAAGCACCAAACCAAAGGCCAAAGGAAGATGGCATAGCCACTTGAAGGTGCGTATATCCAGGCATCAATACATCCTTATAAGTGTTGCTCTGACGAATTAATGCAGCAAAAAGTAGTTGTACTTTTCCTGCCACTTCTTTCAGTTGAGCACGAGTAAACAACTTCAAATCCAGTAATACCTGATCGTTTCGTGAGCGTCCACTATGAATCTTCTTTCCGACATCGCCTAACTTACGAGTCAGCATCAACTCCACTTGTGAGTGTACATCTTCAATGTCATCTTCTATTACGAATTCACCTCTTTCGGCCGAAAGATAAATCTTCTTTAGCTCCTTCAGCAATGTTTTAAGTTCATCTTCTTTCAGAAGCCCAATGCTTTGAAGCATGGTAATATGAGCCATTGAGCCCAACACGTCATATTTTGCGAGGTAAAGATCCATCTCGCGATCTTTCCCGACTGTAAACTTATCAATCCGCTCGTTTACTTGTACATTCTTTTCCCACAGCTTTGTAGCCATTGTGTATTAGTATTGTATGATCGTCAATAAGTCAGCCAATTTTTCAACGCCTTCCTTCAAAGGTTTCGAAAGCATAGGCTTCAGAAACATATTCATATCGGCTCCTACTGTCAGTTTCATTTTTGCTTGATCACCATTATTTGGTAAGACTTGAATCCAAAGGTTAATAGGTATTGGTGTGTTAACACCTTCAAACTTTATACACTTACAAGGTTCCCGTTCGATAATACGTAACGTCAAGTTTATTCCTTGTACTTTGACAGATAATGAGTCCTGATCAAAAGTCAAATCCTCCAATTTCCCATCCAACTGCGACTTGATACCCTCAAGTTTTTCAGCCAGATCGGAAAGATTTGTCAAATCCGATAACTTCTCATATACTCGTTCCTGAGAATAAGGAACATATTTAATATTACTTTCAAACTGTGTCATCTTGTCCTATATCATTTTACAACATCCCAATGAGCCGGATCCTTTCTCCAAGCATCCAAAACAGGAATATCTTTTTCACTGATATATTCAGTCCTCAAGGCAGCTTCTAACACAGCTTCAAAGTTTGTTAGTGTTACCAAAGTCACCTTGGCGTTCTTGAAAGCCTCAACAGAAACAGGGAAGCCATAAGTAAATGAAGCGACCATACCGATAACCTCACAACCATTATTTCTGATGGCGTCAACAGCTTTCAGGCTACTTCCACCTGTTGATATTAGATCCTCGATGACAACAACCTTCATTCCAGGGCGAAGTTCACCCTCAATCAAATTTTCCAAGCCATGATCCTTCGGGGTTGAACGAACATAAACAAAAGGTAGGTTCAGTTCATCAGCAACCAATGCACCTTGAGGGATAGCCCCTGTTGCTACACCTGCAATAGCGTCTACCTCACCGAAGCGTTCCTCAATGATACGACAAATCTCCAACTTAACAAAGTTACGAAGTGCAGGATAAGAGAGTGTTTTTCGGTTGTCACAATAGAAAGGTGATTTCCATCCAGAAGCCCATGTGAAAGGATTTGCTGGTTGAAGCTTAATAGCCTTTATTCTCAATAATTTCTCTGCAAATAATTTCTCTAATGTTTTCATAATATATAATCGTTGCTTTTCAGTTCACAAAAATACGAATTATTTTTGATGTTAGAGTTATTCCGTTATAAAAACATGATAATAACAATTGCTGGACTCATTTTTTATTTACTTAAAGATGTTTCCTTTTGTAATAAAAAAAAGATACCTTTGCAAATAACCTCAAATAAAGTTCCCATGATTAAAAAATTGTTATTAATGACCTTCTGTTTAACCATCTTTACGACGATAAGCAAAGGACAATCTTATGACGTTCAGGTTTCCGAATCACAAGAGCCGATGGCTAAAGGTGCATTTGAACCAACGTGGAATTCATTGAAAAACTACAAGACACCCGAATGGTTTCGCAATGCCAAGTTTGGTATTTGGGCACATTGGGGACCACAGTGTGTAGAAGGATCTGGCGATTGGATGGCACGTTCCATGTATATTGAAGGAAGTCGGGAATATAAGTATCACGTTGAACATTACGGACATCCTTCTGAAGTTGGTTTTAAAGATATTATTCCTCTCTTCAAGGCCGAGAAATGGGATCCAGACAAACTGGTCGCTTTTTATAAAAAGATTGGTGCTCAATATTTTGTTGCACTAGGTAACCATCACGACAACATGGACCTTTGGAATAGTAAATATCAGCCTTGGAATGCTGTCAATATGGGACCAAAGAAAGACTTGATTGATGGTTGGGCAAAAGCTGCAAGGAAAAACGGCTTACCTTTTGGAATCAGCTTTCATGCGGACCATGCTTGGCTATTTTATGAACCAGCACAACGATATGACCGGGAAGGAGATAAGATGGGGGTACCTTACGATGGTGCTTTGACAAAAGCTGACGGCAAGGGTAAATGGTGGGAAGGATACGATCCACAAGATCTCTATGCACAAAACCATCCACTGAGTAAAGGAAGTTGGGCGAATGGTATGATACATGGACAATGGGCATGGGGAGGAGGAATAACACAACCAACCCAAGAATATGTCACAAACTTCTATAATCGCACCTTGGACGCCATCAACAAATATAATCCCGACTTAGTTTATTTTGATGTAACCGTGCTTCCTTTTTATCCTATCAGCGATGCAGGATTGAAGATTGCAGCCCATTATTACAACCATTATATGGCTACTCATAACGGGAAACTCGGTGCTGTCATGACGACCAAAATTCTTGATGAGAATCAACGAAAAGCGTTGGTATGGGATGTAGAAAGAGGTATTCCAGAGAATATCATTGAAGAACCGTGGCAAACCTGTTCATGCATAGGAGGTTGGCATTACAACACCAGCATCTATCAAAACAACCGATATAAAACAGCTGCTACCGTTGCTCGAATGTTAGTTGACATTGTCAGCAAAAACGGGAACCTTTTGCTTAGCGTTCCTTTAAGGTCTGATGGTACTTTTGATGAGAAGGAAGAGGCTGTTTTGAACGAGTTTGGAGAGTGGATGGCAATTAACAAAGAATGTATCTACGACACTCGTCCTTTCTCTATCTTTGGAGAAGGCCCATCGTCAGAATCTAAAAATCCTATCAAGAATCAAGGTTTTAACGAAACAGATTATAAGGGAATCACTGCCCAAGAGATTCGTTTTACCCAAACAAACAAGGCTTTGTATGCTGTAGCAATGGCATGGCCGACCGATGGGAAGGTGATAATCCGTTCTTTGGCAAAAGGATCAACGCTTTATCCCAAATCTATCAAGCAGGTAACTTTGTTGGGGTATGGAAAAGTTCCTTGCAAACAAACGACAAATGGATTGGTAATCACTGTACCAAAGCAACTAAATAAGATTGCACCAGTGTTTAAAATCAGAAAATAATGGAATATCGTGAAATCGGAAAGACAGGCATGAAAGTGTCTGCATTAAGTTTCGGAGCCTCATCACTAGGAGGAGTGTTTCATAGTATCAATGAAGCCAAAGGAATTGAAGCTGTATATACAGCACTTGATCATGGCATCAACTTCATCGATGTATCCCCCTACTATGGGCATTATAAGGCAGAGATCGTTTTAGGCAAAGCACTGAAACACATACAAAGAAACCGTTATCTCCTTTCTACCAAGGTTGGGCGATACGGTAAAGATGGCGTCAACACATGGGATTATTCTGGAAGACGGGCCAAAGAAAGTGTCTATGAAAGTATGGAACGGCTGAACATCGACTATATTGATCTGATAAATGTCCATGACATAGAGTTTGCAGACTTACATCAAGTGGCAAACGAAACACTTCCTGCATTGGTTGAACTGAAAGAGGAAGGCATCGTCAAGCATGTTGGTATTACCGATTTACAATTGGAGAACTTACAATGGGTTATTGATCATGTTCCAGCTGGAACGGTCGAGACCATCCTAAACTTCTGCCATTTCTGCTTAAATGATGATAAGCTCATTGACTATCTGGACTATTTTGAATCAAGGAATATTGGCATAATCAACGCCTCTCCTTTTGGAATGGGCCTTCTCTCCTCACGTGGTGTCCCTGATTGGCACCCCGCACCTGATTCTTTGGTTGAAGCATGTAGGAATGCTGCTGAATACTGTAAACTACAAAATTATCCTATTGAAAAACTGGCAATACAATATTCCGTCAGCAACCCTCGTATCAGTACAACGCTTTTCAGTTCTGCCAACCCAGAGAATGTCTTGAAAAATATTCAAATTATTGAAGAGCCTTTGGATGAACAACTCGTCAAAGAAGTTCAAAAAATTATTGGGAACCAACAAAGAGTCAGTTGGAAAAATTCATGAAACAATATGATAATCATTGATGCACATAGCCATCTATGGCAAAAACAAGATACGATCTGGAATGGGAAGGAAATCCGTACCACTCAAAATGGTCGATCTCTTTTCTTAGGAGAGGAAGTGCAGATGCTTCCACCGTTCATGATTGACGGCTTTAACTCTGCCGAAGTTTTTCTGTCCAATATGGACTATGCTCAGGTTTCCGCTGCTATTGTTGTTCAGGAAATGATTGACGGTATCCAAAACGACTATCTGGGAAAGGTCGCAACAGATTATCCTAATCGTTTTGTTGTGTGCGGCATGTGTGATTTTTTGAAAGACGGATTTCTCAATGAAGCAAAAAAACTTATCGAGAAAGGATTTCATGGTATTGCCATTCCAGGACATCGATTATTGTTAGACCAACGACGTGTATATCTGAACTCAACTGAAATGATGGAAATGTTTAAACTAATGGAAAAGAACCATGTTTTTCTATCCATCACACTGGCAGATGGCGATTTGCAAGTAGAGGAGTTGCGTGAGGTTATCCAAGAATGTCCAAACTTACGCATTGCTATCGGGCATTTTGGTATGCCTACTATCCCGAGATGGGAAGAACAGATTAAGTTGGCCCGATACGAGAATGTAATGATTGAGTCAGGTGGAATTACATGGCTATACAATAGTGAGTTCTATCCGTTTCCCAGTGCTATCAATGCCATCAAGCAAGCGGCCGACTTGGTGGGAATACATAAATTAATGTGGGGTTCTGACTATCCGAGAACCATTACAGCCATTACCTACAAGATGTCGTACGACTTTATCATCAAATCAAAGGTTCTTTCCGAAAAGGAAAAACAACTTTTCTTAGGGGAGAACGCCATACAGTTTTACAACATATCGAATCCTATTGATTTACCATATATCAAAAATATGTCAGAATAAAAAATATGAAAGCAATTCAAATAACTACTCCAGGAAAAATCGATGTGGTAACATTACCCACTCCGACCCCACTCGATCATGAAGTTCTCTTGCGCATTACCTATGTAGGATTTTGTGGATCAGATCTGAACACGTTCTTAGGAAAAAATCAAATGGCCTTAATGCCCGTTATTCCAGGACATGAAATAGGTGCTATCATTGAGAAAACTGGTCCAAAAGTTCCTTCATTCTTACAACCAGGAATGACCGTAACGGTTAATCCTTACACCAACTGTGGAAAATGTGCCTCCTGCCGCAATGGTCGAGTAAATGCTTGTGAACATAACGAAACCTTAGGAGTGCAACGCAATGGTGCAATGAAAGAATATATCACCATTCCATGGGAAAAAGTTATTCCTGCCAGTCGTATCCCGACTCGCGATTGTGCTTTGATAGAACCGATGAGTGTCGGGTTTCATGCCGTTTCCCGAGCACAGGTGACTGATAATGACATTGTGATGGTTATTGGCTGTGGAATGGTTGGCATGGGGGCAATGATACGCTCAGCACTGCGTGGAGCGACCGTCATAGCCGTGGATTTGGACGATTACAAACTGGGATTGGCTAAAGAGATGGGGGCAACCTACACCATCAATTCACATACTGAGAATGTTCATCAACGTGTAGAACAGATCACCAACGGCCTTGGAGTTGATGTGGTTATAGAGGCTGTTGGAAGTCCGTCAACCTACATCATGGCCGTTGACGAGGTTGGTTTCACGGGCAGAGTTGTTTGCATTGGATACTCTAAATCAGATGTTTCCTTCCACACCAAACTATTTGTTCAAAAAGAATTGGATATTCGAGGATCACGAAACGCTCTCCCGAGTGATTTCCGTGCCGTTATCCATTATTTGGAGCAGCAGAGACACTCTATTGAACCATTCATCTCACAGGTTGTCAAACCAGAAGACGCTTTTGAAGCAATGAAACAATGGGTTGATAACCCTGGAAAGTTTTTCCGTATCTTAGTAAAGTTTAATTAGAGACAACTCATAAAAAAGGATAATAATGAAATCTTTAAACGCATCTACCGCTCATAAAACAATTCGCCCGGAAAGAATTGTACAGTTTGGTGAAGGTAATTTCCTTCGGGCTTTTGTCGACTGGATCATACAAAAGATGAACCAAAAGACCGATTTTAATGGTAACGTAGTTATTGTACAGCCACTCCCCGAAGGTCGAGTACCTGTATTGAATGAACAGGATGGACTATACCACGTTCACTTACAAGGTATTGAACAGGGAAACATTGTCGATACCATGGAAATGATTGATTCGGTCAGCCGAGGCATCAATCCTTATCAAAATCCAGAACAATATTTCTTGTTGGCCGAACAGCCAGAGATTCGTTTTATTATCTCCAACACAACAGAAGCAGGCATCGCTTTCGACCCCTCCTGCCTCTTGAACGATCGACCGGCTTCTTCCTATCCTGGAAAGCTGACACAATTCCTCTATCATCGTTATCTGTATTTCAAAGGTGATTTATCAAAAGGATGTTTTATCATGCCTTGTGAATTGATTTTCGAGAATGGAAAACATCTGAAAGAAACAATCCTGAAATATATTGAACACTGGCAATTAGAGGATGGTTTTAAGACATGGTTCGAAACATGCTGCCCCGTATACTCTACCCTTGTCGATCGAATCGTTCCGGGTTATCCCAAAAAGACTGCTGATATTCTAAAAGATCGAGTTCAATATGACGACAACATGCTAGTAGAGGCCGAATGCTTTCATCTTTGGGTCATTGAAGCACCAAAGACATTGGCCGAACATTTCCCTGCCGATAAAGCCGGTCTGCACGTTCTGTTTGTCCCATCTGAACAACCTTACCACGAACGAAAGGTTACGTTGCTAAACGGTCCACATACCGTCCTGTCACCTATCGCGTTCCTTTCCGGCATCGATATTGTTCGTGACGCCTGCCAGCACCCGATTATCGGGCAATATATTCATAAGGTAATGTTTGAAGAACTGATGAGCACACTCAACCTACCAGCAGATGAATTAGAATCATTCGCTAAAAGTGTATGGGAGCGGTTCATCAATCCATTTGTTGATCATCAAGTGACTTCCATCATGCTCAATGCTTTCCCGAAATATAAAACTCGAGATCTACCGGGACTCAAACGATACTTGCATAGGAAAGGGACATTACCAAAAGGACTTGTGCTTGGTTTAGCTGCCATCATCACTTATTACCAAGGTGGAAAGCGTAAGGATGGTACTCCTATCCAACCAAATGACAACAGCGATATTCTTGACTTCGTACAGTCCTTATGGAAAACCGAGAGTATCGATGAGATTGCACAACGTGTCTTAGCTGCCACCTTTATCTGGCATGAAGATCTCAACGAGATTCCAAACTTGACCAACCTGTTAAGAACTTATTTGAAATCTATTCAGGATAATGGAATGTTGCTAACGGTCCAAAGTTATATCAACCATGAGTAAGTCATACATCCAAATACATCCTAACGATAATGTGGTCGTTGCTCTTACTGCCCTTCCCCGAGGAACACAGATAGAAGTCGGAACATCCACTGTAATCTGTAAAGAAGATATTCCCGAAGGACATAAAATAGCCATTAAGAATCTTCAACCGGAAGAACAGATTATCAAATATGGTTTTGCCATAGGAAAGGCTACTCATTCTATCGCTAAAGGTTCATGGGTAAATGAAAAAGATGTACAAACCAACTTGTCAGGACTAGAAACCTATGTTTATCATCCCGTAAGATATAGTAATCCTTACTCTTTTGAAAATCATTCTTTTAAGGGATACCGACGGAAGAACGGAAAAGTAGGTATCCGTAATGAGATCTGGATTATTCCGACGGTGGGATGTGTCAACAGTGTCGTTCAGCGCCTTGCCGAAGAGATGAAGGAAGAAACGGGAAGCAATAACTTCATTGCATTTACTCATAACTACGGATGCTCACAACTTGGAGAAGATCATGAGAACACCCGCATTATATTACGGAATATGGCATTGCATCCCAATGCAGGAGGAGTATTGATTGTTGGATTAGGTTGCGAGAACAATCAGCCAGATAAGTTCCGCTTATTGTTGGGCGACTACGACAAGGAGCGTATCCGTATCATGGTGTGTCAGAATGTCTCCGACGAGATTGAGGAAGGAAAGAAAGTGCTTCGGGACTTATATGATCAGACTCTTCATGATGAACGCACGGATATCCCTCTCTCCGAATTGAAAGTCGGGTTAAAATGTGGCGGCTCTGATGGATTCTCTGGAATCACAGCCAACCCTTTGCTCGGCGAGTTCTCGGATTATCTAATCGCACAAGGAGGGACAGCAGTCCTGACTGAAGTGCCTGAAATGTTTGGAGCAGAAACCATCTTGATGAATCGCTGCCGTAATGAACAACTGTTTCTTAAAACAGTAAACATGATTAATGATTTCAAGAATTATTACCTCTCACATGGTGAACCGATTGGTGAGAATCCATCGCCAGGAAACAAGAAAGGAGGAATCTCGACCTTAGAAGAGAAATCATTAGGCTGTACCCAAAAAGGTGGAACCAGCGAAGTGACAGATGTGCTGAAATATGGAGAATGCTTAAAGACAGCCGGTCTAAACCTCTTATCAGCTCCAGGCAACGACCTTGTAGCATCTACCGCCTTGGCTGCAAGCGGTTGTCATCTGATTCTTTTCACAACAGGCCGAGGAACACCATTCGGTACGTTCGTGCCAACGGTAAAGATCTCGACCAATACAAATCTATACCAGAACAAACCACATTGGATTGATTTTGATGCAGGCATTCTGACAAAAAAGCCAATGGATGAGGTTATCCAAATGTTCATACAAGCCATTATAGATATCATCAACGGACATCCTGCATGGAATGAGAAGAACGAGTATCACGATTTCTCCATTTTCAAGACAGGAGTAACATTATAAAAAAAGCCGGCTTGATTACCGGCTTTTTTATTTTTATAGAAGATCTTTATTCGTAAGATGCAGGAACGAAATCTGACTGCAGCAGATAATCGATACTCTCCTTAATACTTTCAATGACAGGCATTGAATAGCGCTCAACCTCAACGATGATTTCTTTTGTACCAGCTTCCTTGATGTTCTTGAAGATAGCATCAAAACCAACCATACCGCTTTGTCCGAGCTCACATTCGTCCTTGATATGTAACATCTTGAAACGGCCTGGGTATTTCTTGAAATACTCAACCTGACTCTTGCCACCACGCATTGTCCAGTATACATCCATTTGGAAGAATACATATTGTGGATCAGTGTGCTCCAACATATAGTCATACATCACTTGGTCTTCAACCTTCTCATATTCGTAAGCATGATTGTGGTAACCATATTGAATACCGTTTTCTGCACATTTCTTACCAATGGCATTAAAATAGTCGCAATAAACCTGCAGATCATGGATGCTCTTTTGCAAACCCATCCACGGAGTAACAATATATTTCATTCCAGCTGCCTTATGGTCGGCAATACATTGATCCCACCATTTCAATGCTTCACTGAAATCACCTGATTCCAATTCTTCAGGAGAGAGCCCATGATTGATGTGTGAAGACAATGGATTGAGTCCGTTAGCCTCAACTACTGCCTTATAATCAGCAGGAGTCTTACCATAGAACTTACCATCATTGTAACTAGCAGCCTCAACGCCAGTGAAACCCATTGCAGCCAACTTCGGCAGCAAAGAATCGATAGGAGATTCCTCGTTAATCAAACTACGAAGAGAATACAACTGTACATTAATGTTTTTCTTTACCGGTTCTGCTTTTTCAACCTTTTTACACGAAGGCATTACCATCATAGCGGCAATTGCCATCATTAATAAATGCTTTAATTTCATGACTTTGTTTATAAAAAATGATTTCTTTTTACAAAAGTACGCATTATTTTAACATGACAACCAGAAAAGTAGAAAAACATCAAGAAAAAAAGCGAAGAGGATGTGTTTATTGTTGAACACACCCTCTCTACCTATACAGAAATAGATTATTTAAAAGTTAAGGCCAATATTCACGAAGAAACAACCGTTATGCGAAGCATCGAAATAGTCCTTGCTGATATTTGCTAAGCCAAGATCGTATCCTAGTTCCATGTACAACATACTGAACGATGCTCCACACCCAACACGTACACCGCCATCGAAACGGCCGAAGTTGTTATCCGAGAAGGAACTATACGCAGCCCGATCGCCAAAATCACGAATCTGTCCACCGACCCCACAGGATAGATAGCCTCCTAAGAAAGGCTCTACAGCAGCCATCGGTGCAACAACACAACGGTACTTAAGCACCAACGGGACTTCCAGATAGTTCAGATCATAAGTGAATTTTTTCCTTCCATACGAGCCTCCCCCACCTTTCTCGATATAGGATAAACCCGTTTCAAAGAACACTGGAGCATAATAAGATAATTGAACTCCTACAACGCCACCTACATTAAATCCACTTTGAACACCACTTCCATTCAGGTATTGATCGTCTGAATGAACGGATGAGGCAGACAATCCGAAGCGAAGACCAACATATGTATTTCCCCCAAGCATGAAATCTCCATGTGAGCCATAATGACTTCTCATCGGATAGGAATGACGGGGTGGCCCTGGGCGATGGTATCCCCGACGCGGTTGGGCAGAAAGGGGAAGAATAAACATAGCACAAATTAGCGCTACGACCAAACCTTTCATCGTATAGATGTCAAGAGTAAAATGATAACGTTTCATAAGTCGTATGTTTTTAATGTTTTTTTCTTGGTACAAAAGAACCATTAAAATGATAACCCAACAAAAGATATTCCCTAAACTTCTGTGGGAAAAACCCTATTTCGGTTATCCATTTCCCTATGAAACGTTTTCATTCTATTTATTCAGCCACAATCTCTATCACACGGCTGTTCAACTGGCGTGTACTGAATACATTCAGCCCGACCGTCATCAGATATTCTCCTGAATACACTTTATTATCAAGCGGATTGTTCATTCCCGGTCGCATTGGCATGCCAGCCCTCATCGGCATTGTCTGCATCTTGTTGATTTCATTTACGCGATACATCTTGTGCGGGTCCAATCCGTTCAACCGAACCGGATAAAGTTTCTCAGCATATCGTGGATGAATATCGAAGGCAAACAAGACAGCCTTTTTCTGATCCTTGCTGACATACATCGATGAAGTATGATTTCCTTCGTAAGGAGAAACCAAGCGGAACAGATCTCCGTCCAAGATCACCGGTTTCAGCCGATTATAGTTCTCAACTGCTGCATGACAGTATGCAGCTTCCCTTTCATCCATATCCGATAGCTTGATATCAAAGCCCAACTTACACATCATTGCCACCTCAGTACGGAACTTGATGCTCGTGTTCTTGTTCCATGTTGTCACATGAGCACACATCGTCTTTGCAGGGAAGATTTGTGAATATCCCCACTGAATGAACAAACGCTCAATCGGGTCGGTATTATCGCTTGGCCAGAACTCAGTAAAATATTTCAATGCTTCGAAGTCGGTACGTCCACCGCCGCCAGAACATAACATCATCGGCAAATTCGGGTACTTCGCTTTCACGCGCTCTAAGACATTGTATAAGCCACGAACATGTTCTATATAAAGATGAGTCTGCTTTTCCTTCAGGTAATAAGAGTAAATGTTCGTGATTGGACTATTGCAATCCCACTTGAAGAAAGCGATCTCCGGATATTTGGTCATCAGATTATCAACAATGCCAAAGACATAGTCTTGCACCTTCGGATTACTCAAGTCGAGTACTAATTGATTTCGGAAATAGTACTCATCACGATTAGGCAAATGAATCACCCAATCCGGATGTTTTTCGTATAACTCGCTCTTCGGGTTCACCATCTCCGGCTCAATCCAAATACCAAACTTGATGCCTTTTTTCTTCGCAGCTTCTGTCAAGTAACCTACACCATGTGGCAACTTGTCTTTCGTTTCATCCCAGTCGCCTAAGCCCTGCCGATCACTTTGCCGCGGATATTTATTGCCAAACCAACCATCATCCAACAGAAAGAGGTCAACGCCTAACTTTACGGCATCATCCATCAAAGCCACCAATTTCTCTTCATTGAAGTTGAAATATGTGGCCTCCCAGTTATTCAGCAAAGTCATACGTGTCTTTTCACCATCTTTCACCTGATATTTTCTTGCCCAATCATGGAAGTTACGACTTGCCTGTCCTTTTCCTGTACAACTATAAGTGAAATAGAAATCCGGAGTGCGGAACACTTCATTCGGGTTCAATGTATATTCTGATGCGTAGGGGTTCATGCCAGAGATGATACGCAGTGCATTGTTCTGGTCTACCTCAAAGGTAAACTGGAAATTACCAGTCCATCCCAACGAGCCGACCAGTACCTCTCCATTATTCTCTTCCGACTCCTTATCCAGGGCTAAAAGGAAAAAAGGAGAACAGAACATGTCAGCACGTGATCCGAGTTTCGTGTCAATCACTTTCTTACCGAAACTCAAAGGCTGTTCTGTCATATTCACTTCATGAGCCCAATCACCGGCAAATTCAGTAAGAAAATACTTACTACGATTTAAGTGCAACATGGAAGAAGCAAATTTCTGCAACTTTACCGCCTTTTTTTCCTGATGTGAAATCTCCGTGAACGTCTTAATCAGATTCTCCTTTGCATAAGCTATATAGTGAAGTTTTACGGTTACAGGATATTGGTCATCCTTCAACGTTATCACCGTTTCACTTACGCCATCCGAAAGTTGATTGACTGAATGTGATACATATTTCAGCAATAAAGAAGAGTTAAAGTCGTTATGTACAATATGAATGGCCGGTTCAAAATAGTCTTCCATTCCATGTGTCAGATAAGCCTCCGTACCCATCGGAAGAAAGGCCAAGTCGCCATCATGCGTCAGTTTCTTTCCCAAATACGATTGATATAACCGACCATCCTGCCCTACTTGCAGAACCATTTCTACATCATCTGTGGTAACCTTGATGAATGTCTTTTCTGCTGCATTCGTGTATAACACCGATAAAAGCAAACAAACTAAAATAAGGAGATTCTTTTTCATATATTAAAAGATTGATATTCGATTTACAAATGTAGCGAAATTCTTCGTACCTTTGACATAACAATCATAAAAAGATGAACCATGAAAAATAGAATTGCCTTATTGAGATTCATTCTCATCCTGTCTTTCTGTGTCCTTCCACTCAGTTTGTTCTCACAAGCAAATGGAGTGACACACGCCGGAAGGAATACCGGGCAGCCGATGTTCCCGAAGAAAGAGTACAAAGAACTACCTAATCCTGTTGCCGTGAATCCTGTTCTCTGGAACAAGGTGAATGGCGTAAACGTCAGATGGGCATCCGTTGATGAACGCTACGCTAAAGAAATCCCTCCAACCGTCCTTAGCCCGAACACGATCGAGTTGACAGCTTGGAAAGGCGAACGCGTCGCCGCACAGTTTGTCGTTTACGGAAAAGAAAACCTGAAACATGTGTCCTTCGAGGTATCCGATCTCATCAATGGAAAAGAGCGCATCGGACAAGGCAGTCTGCTCAAAGGATTTGTACGATATGTCATGACCGATGAACTCAATAAAGATAAGAAAGGTGCTTGCGGCCAACGACCGGATGCAACACGCTGGGATTCTTCTTTGGTAGCTGACCCGATTGATCACTTTGCTAAAGAACTGGCGGTACCGGCTATGAACACTCAACCTGCTTGGGTTCGCGTATGGGTTCCTCAAGATATCAAGTCGGGCGTTTACTCAGGCACCGTAACCGTAAAGGATGGAAATCGTCTGCTGGGTAAATTAAACCTGAAAGTGAATGTGAAGAATCGTGTTTTACCAAAGGTGGACGACTGGGCTTTCCACCTCGACTTATGGCAAAACCCGTATGCCGTCGCCCGTTATTATCAGGTTGAGCCATGGAGCAAGGAACACTTTGATGCCATGCGCCCCATCATGGAGCTGTACCATCAAGCTGGAGGAAAAGTGATTACGACTTCCATCATGCACAAACCGTGGAACGGACAAACCTACGATTACTTTGAATCCATGGTAACTTGGATGAAAAAGTTGGATGGTACATGGTCGTTCGACTTCTCCGTTTTCGACAAGTGGGTGGAGTTCATGATGAGCATTGGCATCAAAAAAGAAATTGGTTGTTATTCCATGGTTCCATGGGCTCTGTCGTTCCAATACTTCGACCAAGCCAGCAATACGATGAAATTCGTGAAGACACAACCAGGAGAAGCTGCCTACGACGAAATGTGGACTGCTATGCTGACTGCGTTCGCTAAACATCTGAAAGAAAAGGGTTGGTTTGAAATCACACATATCTCGATGGACGAGCGTCCTATCGACATCATGCTGAAAACGCTGAAGGTCATCCGTAAGGCTGATCCGAAGTTTAAGATCTCCATGGCTGGCAACCTTTATCAAGAACTGCTGAGCGAACTAGATGATTACTGCATCCCTCTGCGTCTGAAATATTCAAAACAAGATATTGAAAAACGTCGGGCAGAAGGAAAAGTGACAACGTTCTATACGTGCTGTGCAGAGCCTTATCCGAATACGTTTACGTTTAGTGCACCGGCCGAAGCTGAGTGGTTAGGATTGTATGCAGCCATGGCCGACCTTGATGGCTATCTGCGCTGGGCTTATAACAGTTGGGTACTCGAGCCATTGCTCGACAGCCGCTTCATTACCTGGGCAGCCGGCGACACTTATATGGTTTATCCTGAGGGACGCACTTGCATTCGCTTTGAACGATTGGTTGCAGGCATCCAAGACTATGAAAAGATTCGCATCCTGCGCAATGAATATAAGCAAAAAGGAAACATTTCCGCCCTTAAGAATTTGGAAAGGGCCTTGAGTACGTTCGATGAACTGAAACTGAATGAAATACCAGCATCCCGGTATGTGAATAAAGTTAAAGCAGAGATCAATAAGTTCTGACCATCGTGATATTTCAACATAAGTTCCGCCACATCGTCTTAGGTGTGGCGGATTTTTTTAACCTTTTTCATCAGAATTGCTCAAACGTTCTGCTCAAAACATCGGAGTACACTCTGAGAAAACTGAGTTTTTTGTTCCAGAACCTGAGTTTTTGGACGAAAGAACTCGATAAATGAGGGTGGAAAACTCGACAAATAAAAAAATTTATACGGTGAATGAAAAAGACGCTGAAGTCCTAATGTCCTCGGGGATTTGTAATCCCCGAAGTAATAACTGCGGATTTACAATTCGCGCGGGTTGCAAACCCTCAATCATACACCCTGTGGATTCGGAAATCCATAAGGACAATACGCTTACACAGCCTAAAAACCAAAACAATCCTTCACAGCTTCACAAAAATGAAAGTCTTGTGAATCAACTATTTAAATGTTAATAATTGTATATTTGTGAAGGTAATACCTTCACACGGGATGAGTTTAGAGGTAAAAACACATTTTCCGAGACAATACAGAGTAAAGGTTAGAACCACTTATTCCTTTACTTTCTGCAACCAAGTTTTCAACGCTTTTACCATTGGCAACTCATAATAGAAAATCCAATCACTATTCATCGTCTTCGCAGAAAGATGATTATGATAGTTTGAATCAGGAACATATCCTTCAGGTTGTTCCATAAAGCGCGTCTTGGAATATGTCTGAAGCAGTTCCTTTCGCATCACATCGAAATATATACATACGTCCTCTACGCCTTTCAAAGCCTGACGACGAGCATCTGAATCAGAAGCCGTATCGTATTCGTTCAAGGCTAACAAAACTTTAGACGGGAAGTATAACAAAGCATTCAGACGATCGTAAACTTCCAACGTATAGTGTCCTCTTATAGCTGCATGGCGAGCCAACTCTATTTTCTGACAAATAGCTTGATAGTTCTTTTCAGACTCCTTCGCCTTCGTCACTTTTTCCTGATAAGTCTTACTCCATTCGCCTGTTTTATCCGGATCGGGCAACGTGACCAATGTGAAATCTTTTGTTCCCCATGCCGGATTTCTTCGCCCGGATGTTACCAAAGCCTCATCAAAGAAAAAGGCCTGTTGCTCCATATCGTTGATAAATTGTGTCAAATGATCTTTAGCTGGGAAACCGAACTCACGCTGTGCATGAGCTTCCTTAAACTGTTCGATCGTCCGTCCCGTCGGGTTCCAACCAAATTCACCCTGTGCGATATATCCCCTCCAAACCGTTTCAAGGTGAGGTGAGCCATCGTCCCAAGCTGTAGCAAGTATACCCGCCAAATGGTTCTCGGCAACCAGTCGACTGAACCCTTGAATTATACCGGCATTCGTATTGTTACGTGGTAAATAAGGAGAGGCACCATAAGAAGCCGCGGTAGCTCCCATGACCGTCAAGCCCGAATCACCATACCACTGAAGGATACGCCGATGTCCTGCCACGGTAGCATCACCATAGAGCCAACGCATATACACACATTCCTTAGGAAACAGGTGAATGCTGGCATCCAACTTCTCGCTGTTCCATTTCTGAGCAACTTCCTCCTCCGACTTTACATTCGAGAACTTCATAACGTCACCATATTTCAAGGGCATATCATCCCAAAAAATAGGAATACGACCGTTGGCCGTAGCAAAATCGCAAACTTTCTGAAGCCAGTACATCTGCAGTTCGAAAGCCGATTTCCCCGTGGCCTTGCATCGCTCATCAATACCGATGGCCGAAACCTCATCGCCCCCGATATGCAAGTACTTCCCGTATGGCATGGCTTCAATAGCATCTTTATAAAGATCGAATTGTAGTTCGTAAGTTGCAGGATTTGACGGACAAAATTCCCAGTCGCTTGCAGGGTTCTCGCGCAATTCCCAATGATGCTTCAAGATAAACGAAGCATGCCCCAATCCTTGTACGAGGGGAGAAATCTCAACTTGATGCTCTTTGGCGTATCGGCAAAGTGCTTCCATCTCTTGCTTACTGATGGCGTTCGGTGCAGCCACCTCCGGCCTGCGGGTAAACCGAAGTTTATCCTCAATCTCCCAGATTACGGCATTCACTTTGTACCGGGCCAATCGGTCAATTTCCCTATAATAATAGTCCATTCGATCCAAATGATGCTTGGTGTCCCAGTGCACGGCACGGTAAGCAATAGCTGGATAATCGGTTATCTTCATCAAAGGAATCGCACAACGGAAATCACGACTATCCTCCATCAGCTGTTGAAGAGTCTGGCAGCCATAATACAGGCCGGCTACTCCTCTCGACTGGATCAGCACCTTATCGCGTAATACTTCCAACGTATAACCTTCTTCCGATTCAGGAACGCCTGTTGTCGTTTGCTGAAGAATGATTCCCTTCCCCTTCTGTTTGGCTTGTGGTAACACCCGCAACATATCGGGCAGTGCCGTAACTTCTAGTCCGTCAACCATCGTAATAAACGATAGATCTGTATAGTTCAACCCATTATCCGAATAAACTTCAACGGTTTGGGGCTTAGGCAATAACTGGAACTTGGCATTCAAGTCACGAGCCATTCCATTCAAACAAACCAATAAACACAAAAGGAAACAATATTTTTTCATAATCTACTTTTTAATAAAAGCAAATATAACAAGTTTTATTGGCTAATCTTGGGTAACTGATGATTTTTTTATAGTTTTACACAGCTACTAAAATATAAAATATGATGAAAAAGACTCTATTGATTTCGTTGTTGATGGGCGTAACGTCGGTCACGATGGCTCAGGAAGCCCGACTGCTTCGTTTTCCAACAACCAATGGTACGGATGTTGTCTTCTCGTATGGAGGCGACTTGTTTAAAGCTCCGATAAATGGGGGTGAAGCCGAACGCTTGACCTCGCATGTCGGCTATGAGATGTTTGCCCGCTTTGCTCCCGATGGACAATCCATTGCGTTTACCGGGCAGTATGACGGTAATACCGAGGTATTCCTGATTCCAGCAAAGGGTGGTGAGCCAAAGCGCTTAACCTATACAGCTACCAATAGCCGCGATGACCTGGGCGACCGTATGGGCCCGAACAACATCGTACTCACATGGAGTCCTGATGGGAAACAAATCGTTTATCGAAACCGTATCGGAGATGGATTCAGCGGAAAACTGTGGACCATCAACAAGGATGGCGGCATGTCGGAACAAATTCCTTTGCCTGAAGGAGGTTTTTGCAGCTATTCACCCGATGGAAAGAAATTGGCATACAACCGCGTGATGCGTGAGTTCCGTAATTGGAAATATTACCGTGGTGGTATGGCTGATGACATCTGGATATACGATCCAAATGCAAAAAAAGTAGAGAATATCACAAGCAACAATGCACAGGATATCATCCCGATGTGGATTGGCGATGAAATTTTCTATATTTCCGACCGTGATCTTACCATGAACTTCTTTGTCTATAACACCAAAACGAAGCAGACAGAGAAAGTCACCAACTTTACTGACTATGATGTGAAGTTCCCCAGTTCGAACGGCAAGCTGATTGTCTTCGAGAAGGGAGGATATCTGTTTAAACTAGATCCAACCACCCGTCAGACCAGTAAGATTAACATCATCCTTTCATCCGACAATATCTATGCACGGAAAGAGATGATGCACGTTGATTCAAAAGTAACTGCTGCCAGTGCAGCGCCTGATGGCAGTCGGTTGGTCATCACTGCTCGTGGAGAAGTGTTCGACGTTCCTGCACAAAAAGGTGTGACCCGTAATATTACACGTACGCCGGGAGCCAATGACCGCGGTGCAGAGTGGAGCCCCGACGGCAAGTACATCGCCTATATCAGTGACCAGACCGGCGAGACAGAGATTTGGCTGCAAGATGTCAATGCAACCGAACCGATACAATTGACGAAAAACAACGATACGTATATTCGCCGCCTGATGTGGAGACCCGATAGCAAAAAGATTCTCTACACCGACCGAAAGAACCGCATCGTAGAAGTAGACGTTGCTTCAAAGTCAAAGAAAACCATCATGCAGAATCCGGAGGGCGAATTCTATGGTGTGGCTTATTCACCCGATAGTCAATGGATCTCTTATACAAAATCGGGATCGAACGAGATGAGCGTGGTCTATGTCTACAACTTGACGACCAACAAGGAATATCCGGTCACTGAGAAATGGTATAACTCTTCTTCTCCAGTGTTCAGCCAGGATGGCAAGTACCTGATTTTTACTTCCGACCGCGACTTCAGTCCTATCTACAGCAGCATTGAATGGAACTACGCATACAATAGAATGACCGGCGTCTACATGGCTTTATTGGCCCAAGATACGCCGTCACCATTCCTGGCAACCGATGATCAGGTGAATGCAAAAGAAGAGGCAAAGCCGGATGGTCCGAAAGACAAGAAACCGGAAGCCAACGAAACCAAGGCCGTCAAGATAGATACCGATGGTCTGGCTCACCGTATTGTCAAACTCCCACTAAATGCCGGTTTCTATCGTAACTTCTATTCCGACGGGAAGAAGATATGGTATTCATCGATGGGTGGCGTAAAAGTTTTCGACCTCAAGGAACAAAAGGAAGAAACGATTGCTGAAGGTGCTTCCATGACCGTTTTGGCCAATGGCAAGAAAGCCGTCTTCTCAAAACGCGGACAGTTCTATATCAGCAACTTCCCTACTCCAAAGGCGAACCTGACCAACGCCGTCATTCTGAAGGATATGGTGGCACCGGTAGATTATCTGCAGGAATGGGCACAGATCTTTGATGAGACATGGCGTGCCTTCCGTGATGGATTCTATCTGGAAAACATGCACGGCGTAGACTGGAAAGCAGTCAAAGAGAAATATGCCGTCCTCGTTCCGTATGCAAAAACACGCATCGACTTGAACTATATCATCGGAGGTATGATTGCTGAGCTGGCCTGCGGCCATGCTTACATCAACCCTGGTGACACAAAACGTCCGGAACGTATCCCTATGGGATTACTCGGCGCCGAAATAAGTCGAGACAAGAGCGGATTCTATCGTATCGATAAGATTATCCCTGGAGCCGTATATAGCGAATCACTTCGTTCGCCATTGGCCGAGCCGGGACTGAAAGTTAAAGAGGGCGACTTCATAACTGCCGTTGATGGCGTTTCTACGAAGACGGTCGATAATATCTACCAGTTACTTATTGGAAAGGCTGATGTACTGACCGAGTTGACCATCAACAGTAATGCCTCAGATAAAGGGACTCACAAGATAGTAGTTAAACCTATCGACAATGAATATCCGCTATACCACTATAATTGGGTGCAAAATAATATCAAAAAAGTAGAGAAAGCAACCAATGACCGTGTCGGATATATCTATATTCCGGATATGGGACCAGAAGGATTGAACGAGTTTGCCCGGTATTTCTATCCACAGTTGGATAAGGAAGCCTTGATTATTGACGACCGCTCAAACGGTGGAGGAAATATATCGCCGATGATAATCGAACGCCTCTTGCGCGAACCATACCGGATGACGATGAGTCGTACTTCTACCAAGACCGGAACCATACCTGATGCAACCCATGTGGGCCCGAAGGTATTGTTGATCGATAAATACTCGGCTTCCGACGGCGACTTATTCCCGTGGAGCTTCAAGGCCACGAAGATAGGCAAGATCATCGGTACCCGTACCTGGGGTGGTATCATCGGTATTAGTGGTTCGTTACCATTCATGGACGGGACGGATGTGCGTGTGCCTTTCTTTACGAACTATGATGCCAAGACCGGTCAATGGATTGTCGAGAATCACGGTGTCGACCCAGACATCTTGATCGACAATGATCCGATCAAGGAACAGATGGGTGAAGACCAACAACTGAACAAGGCTATTGAAGTCGCATTGGATGAACTGAAGAACCGCAAGCCGCTGCCAAAGGTTCCTGCTCCACGTACCTTCAAGGACTTGGGATTGTGATTCAACATTAACGATAACGGTAACTTCTTCTCGGTTACCGTTATCGTTAAAAATATCAGTAAATAGCAACACATATCAGATTTATTCCTTAACTTTGCAGCCGTTAAAAAACAGTGGAAAGATTTGAGTAGCTTGCAACCACGGAAAAAAATGCTAAAACACAATAGTTCTGCGTATCCTCTACTCTTATTTTGTCCCCGTTTGATAACCGAATAAATTAACGTTTTTGTTTCATTTTAAACTGTTATTCAACATGGGATATCTATTTACATCCGAATCGGTGTCGGAAGGACACCCTGACAAAGTAGCCGATCAGATTTCTGATGCGGTGCTCGACAAACTATTGGCTTTCGATCCAAACTCGAAAGTTGCTTGTGAGACTTTGGTTACAACCGGACAAGTAGTATTGGCCGGTGAGATAAAATCAGATGCATATATTGACCTGCAACGGGTAGCACGCGAAACCATCAACCGCATTGGTTATACCAAAGGCGAGTATATGTTCGACGGTAACTCGTGCGGCGTGCTGTCGGCCATTCACGAACAAAGTCCTGATATTAACCGAGGCGTGGAACGCGAGGACCCGATGGAACAAGGTGCAGGCGACCAAGGTATGATGTTTGGTTATGCTACCAATGAGACTGAGAACTATATGCCATTGCCTTTGGATTTGGCACACCGCTTGGTAAAAGTGCTGGCCGACATCCGTCGTGAAGGAAAGGTAATGACCTATCTGCGGCCTGATTCAAAGAGTCAGGTAACCGTGGAATACGATGACAACGGAAAGCCCGTCCGCATTGACACCATCGTCGTATCTACCCAACATGATGATTTTATCCGTCCGAACGACTCTTCGGAAGAAGCAAAGGCAGAGGCTGACAACCAGATGCTCGACCAAATCCGGAAAGATGTGATCAATATTCTCATTCCGCGGGTAAAAAAAAGTATTCACGTACCTTCTATTGTCAACCTTTTCAATGACCAAATTAAGTATTTCGTCAATCCTACCGGCAAATTCGTCATCGGAGGTCCACACGGAGATACAGGTTTGACCGGTCGTAAAATCATTGTCGACACATATGGCGGTAAAGGTGCACATGGAGGTGGGGCCTTCTCGGGCAAAGATCCGAGCAAGGTTGACCGTAGCGCTGCATATGCTGCCCGCTACATTGCCAAGAACATGGTAGCGGCCGGCGTAGCCGACGAAATGCTCGTACAACTTTCATACGCCATCGGCGTGGCCAAACCGGTAAGCATCTACGTAAATACATACGGAAGAGCTCATGTCGGTATGACCGATGGTGAGATTGCCCGTAAGATCGATCAACTTTTCGACCTTCGCCCAAAAGCAATCGAAGACAAGCTGAAGTTGCGCAATCCGATTTACGAGGAGACAGCATCCTATGGACACATGGGGCGTGAGCCACAAAAGAAAGTCAAGGAGTTTGATAGTCTTTACTATGGAACCAAGAAAGTAGAGGTTGAACTCTTCACTTGGGAAAAGTTAGATGCCGTTGACGAGATCAAGAAGGCGTTCGGCCTATAACAGGATATGGAAAACGAACCAGTCGGAACATCGTATATCTTCTATCTGCAAGAAGAACAGCAACAAGCCGTTCACGACGCGTTAGTCAGACAGACACTTCTCTCTGTGGATGCCAACAGCAAGAGAGGAGAGCCCATGCCTTACACCCTAAGTTCCGACTGGGTTGTTACCAGCCTGTTGTTGCTATGCTTCATCCTGACCTCTTATGTGATGGCCCGTGGCAAGCAACATATCAAGGAAGAATTCAAGAATTTCTTTTCCATCAAGGAACGTACCAACTTGTTTGACGAGACGACGGCTTCCGATATGCGCCATAAACTCGCACTCATCTTCCAGACGTGCATGTTGGAGGCGTTCTGCCTATTCGACTACTTCATCAAACAAGAAAGTAATATCTTAAATGACCTACCCCATTCCATTTTATTGATTTCACTGATTATCATCACCGTTTTGTTTTATGTGCTAAAGTGGGTACTTTACCTCAGCGTGAATACCATTTTATTTAACAAAACCAAGAGCGATATCTGGTTAAAATCCTATTTCAACGTTATTATTTGGATTGGTTTCTTGTTAGCACCCGTCGTGTTATTGACGGTTTTTTTCGACTTATCAACAACTTTTTCGTACTATATTATCTTAATAATCCTTATTTTTGGTAAAATATTGCTCATTTACAAGTGTATGCATATTTTTTTCAACAATTCATATGGTGCTTTCCATTTTATTTTATATTTTTGTGCCGTGGAAATCCTTCCATCGCTTTTACTTTTGAAAGGATTGTTGTTGATTAATAGTTATTGGTTTTAAAAAAATTGTACATTTGAAAATTAAAAAGGTTCTCGTTTCTCAGCCTAAACCGGCTTCTGAAAAGTCGCCTTATTACAGCATTGCTGAGAAATATGGAGTTAAAATTGATTTTCGTCCATTTGTCAAGGTGGAAAGTCTGTCTGCTAAGGATTTTAGAAAGCAGAAGGTTTCCATATTGGACCATACCGCTGTAATTTTTACCTCACGTCACGCCATTGACCACTTCTTTACTTTGTGTACTGAGTTGAGAGTAAACGTTCCCGAAACCATGAAGTATTTCTGCTTATCCGAGACCATTGCTTTGTATATCCAGAAGTACATTCAATATCGTAAGCGTAAGATTTTCTTCGGTCAGAATGGTAAATTCTCTGATTTGCTCCCGATCATCATTAAGCACAGTACTGAAAAGTATCTTGTTCCGATGTCGGATACTCATACCGATGAGATTCGAAATGCATTAGACAAGCATAAGATTCAGCATACGGAAGCAATCATGTACCGTACGGTTAGTGTTGACTTTACTCCAGACGAAGACATCAACTACGATATGTTGCTGCTGTTCACCCCGGCTGGTGTACATACACTGATGAATAACTTCCCGGATTTTGCTGAACGTGGTATTGCCATCGGTTGTTTCGGACCGACTACTGCCAAAGCCATCAAGGATGCCGGTTTGCACCTTGACCTCCAGGCTGGTACTGCCGAAGTTCCATCGATCACCGCAGCGCTTGAATCTTTTATCAAGGAACATAATCAGGATTAAATCTCTTAGTTGATAAAATTTAAGGGTTTTGTTATATAAAGTTGTAACTTTGTAGGGCAAAACCCATTTGCTGTATATACCCGTTTGATGGAAAACAGACCACATACCTTGAGCAAGGATGAGCGGATGAGCCAGAAAATCCTCATCGACAGCCTTTTTACAGGAGGAAACAAATCGTTTTCGTCCTTCCCCTTGCGTGTGGTTTATAAGGAGATTGAAACCGACAAAGAATTACCTCGTGCCTCGGTTCTGATCAGCGTTCCCAAGAAGAACCTGAAAAGAGCCGTCAAGCGAAATCGAGTCAAACGACAGGTCCGAGAAGCTTATCGTAAATACAAGTATCTGCTTCTGGACGTTTTGGAAGAAAAGCAAAAGCATCTGCTTGTTGCCTTCATCTGGATACATCACGACCTGAAAGAATCAACCATCGTCGACCAGACCGTGAAAAACCTCTTATTGCATATCACTGAGCATATCAAATGAAAGCACTGAAAGAAATCATCACCCCCATCGGGACGTTCTTGAAAAAGATCATCTCCTCTTTCTTGCTGCTCCCGATCTATTTTTATCAACGGTGTATCTCTCCGCTGACTCCTCCTTCGTGCCGCTTCACTCCTACCTGCTCACAATATGCTGTTGAGGCCATCAAAAAGCATGGTCCGATCAAAGGACTTTACCTTGCCATCCGTCGCATCCTTCGCTGTCATCCTTGGGGTGGCTCCGGTTATGATCCTGTTCCCTGATGATACTCGACATCCATACCCATCGACTTGATCCGACAGAAAAGGAAAGCATCCAGAATGTTGAGATCGATCGGTTCGCTCCGCAGGATGGTTGCTTTTATTCCCTCGGCATCCACCCGTGGAAGGTTGGCGAACATTGGGAAGACGACTTCAAGAAACTACAGCAGTATAGTCATCATCCCTCCGTTCTTGCCATCGGAGAAGCCGGACTTGACCGATTTGTGACCGACAACATCAACTTGCAGAAAACCGTCTTCGAACAACAGATCAGCTGGTGCGAAGAAATAGGGAAACCCCTGATCATCCATTGCGTGAAATGCTTCAACGAACTGATTGCCCTCAAACGACAATACCGCCCCCACGTCCCTTGGATTGTACATGGCTTCCGCAACAACCCTTTCATCGCAGAACGGCTCCTCAACGAAGATTTCTATCTATCAATAGGCGAACGCTATCAGGCAACAGTCGTGGAGATGATTCCCGATGACCGTTTACTGACCGAGACCGATGAAAGTACCCAAAACATTCATTCCATCATCGAAAGCCTGGCAACCATCAAGAGGATTCCGGCAGAAGAACTCATCGGACAACTGCACCGGAACACACAAAAAGTCTTTTTTAAGGCATAACCTTTGCTTGTTCCGAGAAAGAATCGTACTTTTGCATCCATATTTACAAATCTTATTTTTAAATAGTTAAATCATTCGATGACCAAAAATTTTGTTGAAGAATTGAAATGGCGTGGTATGTTAGCTCAAATCATGCCAGGCACAGAAGAACTGCTTCAGAAAGAGATGGTAACAGCCTACTTAGGAACAGACCCAACAGCAGATTCTTTACATATCGGACACCTTTGCGGTATCATGATGCTCCGTCACCTACAGCGTTGTGGACATAAACCTATCATCCTTGTGGGTGGTGCAACAGGTATGATCGGCGACCCTTCGGGGAAAAGCCAGGAGCGCAACCTCTTGGATTCCGAGACACTTTATCATAATCAGGAATGCATCAAGAAGCAAGTAGCAAAATTCCTTGACTTTGAAGGAAACGAACCCAACAAGGCCGAAATGGTCAACAACTATGACTGGATGAAGGACTTTACATTCCTGGATTTCGCCCGTGAAGTTGGAAAGCATATCACCGTAAATTATATGATGGCCAAGGACTCTGTTCAGAAACGTCTGAACGGTGAAGCGCGCGACGGTCTGTCATTCACCGAGTTCACCTACCAGCTGCTTCAAGGATACGACTTCCTTTACCTTTACCAGCATAAGGGGTGTAAGTTGCAGTTGGGTGGAAACGACCAATGGGGCAACATCACCACGGGTACAGAGCTGATCCGCCGCACCTTGGGCATTGAGAACGAAGCATACGCCCTCACCTGTCCGTTGATTACCAAGTCGGACGGTAAGAAGTTCGGTAAGACGGAAAGCGGAAACATCTGGCTCGACCGCAACCGTACCACTCCGTATAAGTTCTACCAGTTCTGGCTGAACGTCAGCGATGAAGACGCAGCAAAATACATCAAGATCTTTACTTCTCTTGAGAAAGACGAGATCGATTCCTTGATTGCTCAACACACAGAGGCTCCTCACCTGAGAATCCTTCAGAAACGGTTGGCAAAGGAAGTAACCTGCATGGTACACTCTGAAGAAGATTACAACGCAGCCGTAGAAGCATCTGCCATCCTCTTCGGCAATGGTACTCACGACGCTTTGGCAAAGTTGGATGAGAAAACCCTACTGGAAGTGTTCGATGGCGTTCCCACCTTCGAGGTTTCACGCGATGAACTCGCTGCAGGCGTAAAGGCTGTTGAACTGTTCACCACCAATGCGGCAGTCTTCCCATCCAAAGGTGAAATGAGAAAGATGGTTCAGGGCGGTGGCGTCTCTTTGAACAAGGTCAAACTGGCCGCTTTCGACCAAACCATCACCACTTCCGACCTGCTGGCAGAGAAATATCTGTTGGTTCAGCGCGGAAAGAAGAACTACTTCCTGCTTATTGCGAAGTAAACATCATAAATGATACAAGAGAAGAGGATATGTCGAACAGGCATATCCTCTTTTTGTTTAAATAAATTATTATTTTCGACTTGGTAGATTCTGAAACTCTCCACGGTCAATTCTTCAATTGTTGCTGAACAATTTAAAATCGACCATGAACAATTTTCAAATTGTCCATGGAGAATTAAAAATTGACCATAGAGACCTTTTCAACTCTTGCGGAACTTTTGTAAAATATTCTGATTTTTCGAGAGGACTCTTTCTTTTTCATTTCGCTCTTTTTTGTATATTTGTATCAAGTTAAAACGAAGAATGTATGAAAAAGATTACAGCATGGGCCATCCTTTTCTTCTGGATGGCAGGAATCGTTTCCGTAAACGCTCAGTTAAATCGTAAGATATCGATCCACTCACACAATGATTATGACCAGGCGAACCCATTCTGGGGGGCCTACAATGCTCGATCAGGTTCCATCGAAGCCGATATTTTCCAGATTGACGGCGATCTGTTCGTCAGCCATAACCGAAAAGATGTGAAGCCGGAGCGTACCTTGCGGGCCATGTACCTGGATCCCATACGAAAGATGTTTGAGGAGAACGGCCACTCGGGTTATCCCAACGGAGAGACTTACCAATTGATGATCGACCTGAAGACGGATGCAGCCTCAACCTTGCCCGTCTTGCTGAAAATACTCGAAGAGTATAAGGCCTGCTTTGACCATGCCAACAATCCACATGCCGTGAAGATTGTCATTACCGGGCATAAACTGACGCCCGACCGTTTCGGAGATTTCGGCGAAAACATCTTCTTCGACGGGCTGATCGGTGAGACGTACACTCCCGCCCAACGCAAACATATTGCGCTAGTGAGTCAAACCCTTCGCAAATATTCCTCATGGAATGGAAAAGAGTCCATGACCAAAGCTGATCAGAAGAAAATAAAGAAACTGATCAAACAAGCCCACAGACAAGGGTTGAAGATCCGCTTCTGGCAAAGTCCGGACACGGAATTGGCCTGGAGAACCGCCAAGAAGATGAAGATTGACTTCATCAACTCCGATCATCCTGCTGAGGTTGCTGCTTTTCTGAAGCAATAATCAGGCATAGCTGTGCATGCCTCCCAAGAAATAGTTCACTCCGAAGTAGGTCATCAGGACCATCAGAAAGGCCAGCGTCATGAACACATGATAATTGAGCGGCTTCCTCAACGTAGGGAACGACTTGGTGTGAACAGCTATGGCATAAACCATCAACGTGATCAACGCCCACACCTCCTTAGGGTCCCAACTCCAGTAATGTCCCCAAGAGATGTTTGCCCAAATAGCTCCGACAAAGATGCCGATACCCAACATCGACAAGGCAGGATAAAGGAAGAGCCGCGACAAAAGTTGCAACGCTTCAAGCTGATCGGGAAGAGACGGGTGCCCTTTCCGCTCAATCATATATAATAGTAAAGCCATGACTCCGCACAGGAAGGTCAACGACAGCAGAGCAAACGACATCATGATGACAGACACGTGGATGCTCAGCAACGGGGACGCCAACACCGGCATCATCGGGGTGATCTGAGGATCCATCTGTCCGATGTGCGACACCAATAAGAAGAAACCGGACAAGAGGAAACCGAATGTCAGTACAACACTGCATCGACGATACGTCAGCAATGTAATCAACAGGATAAACCAAGCCAGCAGAAGCATCGTCTCATACCCGTTCCTCATCGGAATTTCACCACTTATGACCCAACGGAGTCCTTCGCAAACCGTCAAGGCAGCCCACGACAGCAAGGCACAAAGAGCTGAAAAACCAATAATATAGCGATTGCCCTTCTTTTCGCCTGCCCGCGTCAACCGATATAACATATAGAACAAGGTTATAAAGCCCATCGTCAGGTTAAACATAAACAAAACCGTGGCAAAGGGAATCTTGTTGTACCATTTCTCTGCTGTATCCTGAGTTTTTGTCGGAAGAGACAATCCTGCATGCTCGTGTTGGTAATCCTTCACCCTTGTCAATAAAGCCAGAAAATGAGATTCGTTCTTCTGTGCTGCATCTTCCTTGAAGACAGATAAAAGATTTTTCATCAAGAAACGGTCGGCTTCCGGGACAGAAGAAGGTATATCCATATCAGGTGAATACCAGGTCGTCGCCTGATGATCGGTATATGGGAATAACTTCAACGGAGTTCCCCTGCGAATGGAAAGAATCAACTGCAACTTATCGTCAATGTCGGCCACGGCTTTATGGAAACTATCTGAATTTCCTTTATAATATTCTTGGAGAGTTGGACCCAGGATGTAGTTTCCATCTTTAAAGAATGAGCGCAACGACGTATATTTATCAAGGTTAAACTGACGACGCATCTGTCCATTCTTCACCCGGATCACCGGTTCGTCATCCCAACTGTCGCCAAAGAACATGAACCCTGTCAATACTTGTTCTGCCGAGTATCCTTTATAACTTCGCTTATGGTAGATCTTTTTCGTGAAATCCAGCGCTAAGGTCTGGACAAGGCTGATACGATTGTTATACAAACAATGAAGTTCGGCAAACTTTCGGGCTGTTTCTTTTGGCAGAACTTCTGCCGCATCGGAAGATATGTTGAAGCCAAACAAGATAAAGCCCATCAGCACGCCTTTTTTCAATAATGGATGATTCCATAACCGACGATATGTTCCTGTCGGGTCGACCAAGACCCAAATCAACGAGAAGAACAATAAGGCGTAGCCTATATACGTTACGGGTATTCCCCACGGATCGATGTTTACAGATAGATAACTGCCCTTTTCATCATCATCATACGACATCTGATAGAGGCGTACCGAACGATATGAACAGATATGGTTCATCGATACTACAACGTTTTGCCTCTGGTTGCCGTCGATAAGTTCCAGTTTACTCTGATAATCCTTGTGAGCCGTCGTTCCATCATGATAGGAGATTTCGAAATCGTTTAATGTTAAGGAGAACGGCAGTTCTTTTTCCGACAGGATATCTTTGCCTTCGATGGTGAACTTATGAATCGTCTCGCCTTCACGTACATGGATGTATCCCTGCTCAGAGAACAAGTGGGTGAACAAAGCTCCCGCTAAAATGATGATAAATGACAGATGAAGACAAATAACCGATAATTTCTTTGTCTTTGACTTTAGAAAATACATTATTCCCAACGCCGCTGACACTCCCCACAACAAACAAAACCACCAACTCCCATAGATGTGAACAGCCGCGTAATCCGTTCCATATTCTTTTCCCAAGAATGTGGCGACCGACATACATACCAATAAAACGATATATAGGAACAATAGTATTCTCTTCAACATATCCATTCAATAAAAAAGGCGGAAGCCGTCCATGACTTCCGCCATCTAATTCATACCTTATTTATATAGCATTGATAAATGCAACAACAGCATCACGTTCTTCCTTCGAAAGATTATAGAATTTCTGAGTAGATTCGAATGCATCACTTTGCTTGCTATAACCATGCCACATAATTGCTTCAATCACATTACGTGCACGACAGTCGTGCAGACGATCCTCTGCACCAGTTTCCTGCAAAGAAAGACCACGTCCCCACAAAGGAGTCGTACGGCACCAACCGGTACGAATGTCATTCTCCATGAACAAACGGTGCTGAACCATATCGGTATACGGCCAAATCACTTGTTTTGCATATTTTGGCAATGGGCCTTGTGACTTAGTGATTGGGTCTGCCCAATAATCATCATTTCCTGTTGTCCAAGAAGGACGATGACAAGCTGTACATCCCATCTCATAGAACAGTTTCTTTCCTTTTTGTACTTTTACTGAATTCAGGTTACGAGCCTTGGGGACACCTAATCCTCTATGCCAAACCATAAAATCATAATAGTCTTTGTCGAGCATCTCTTCCTCACCGTTATAAGGAGCAGCGTCAACGAAATATTTCTTAAACTCAGCCCCATCACCCGGAGTGTTTAATCCCAACAGATGATTCACCATTTCGCTGATGCTCTCTTTGGTTCCATCACCATAATAAGGATGCAACAAAGAAGTCTCAGAAGCTCCCTGTTCTTGAATGGTTTTAATCACATTCTCATCCTCGGCCATTGCCTTTGCCCACGCCTTAGTAGTGTACAAATAATGACGGTCGGAACGTGTAACATTCGTTATATTCCACATGGCATTTGCTCCTGCACCATCTTGCAAAGAGCCACGGGTCATGGCATAGGTGAATTTCTTGATACGGTTAACTCCGTTAGCTGTATACATGGCACTTTTAGCCCATGTATTAGCTGCCTTATCCCACATGGCCGGATTCAACTCAACATACGGAGCCTCTTTTGCATATTGAGCTTTCAAAGAATCATCAGGTATCGCATCGATTAATCCTGTTCCATAAATACCTATGGTCGATTCCAATAATACCTTATAGTTATCTGGCTTCGGGTTGGTGTTGAATGCATCCTGTGGAATCGTTACTTCCGGGTAAATCAGCTGATATGCCTCACCATCAGGGAAAGTCATTGCCAATCCACTCGGCATGGATGTTACATTCTTCCAGTCTATCCGAATCTTACTTTCATCGATAGGAGGTAAGAACGGGT
Source organism: uncultured Bacteroidales bacterium (assembly GCA_902779535.1). Taxonomy (GTDB): domain Bacteria; phylum Bacteroidota; class Bacteroidia; order Bacteroidales; family Bacteroidaceae; genus Phocaeicola. Next base: position 73,580 of record CACZBX010000001.1, on the reverse strand, counting down.
CCATTGCCTTTGTCTGTGGCATTCCTGTTACCTCAGATATATAACTATTGGCAGCATATGCATTACCGTTGGCATCTACACCGGCTGTTGGATGATAGATAACGAGCAAATATCCGTTTCCTTGCGTATTTGCCTGATAAGATGTTTGACGTTTTCCATGCCCATAGGATGGATGACAATACAAACAACCTGAACGTACCCAAGCCGGACCTAAGCCACGGCGAGGATATGAGTTGAGCGTAAAGTCTTTTTCAAAGAAAGTCTCACCTCTCTTGAACGAAACCGACATTCCATTATTTTCAACGTAAGGAGAAGGATTAGAGTAACATCCCTGTTCGTTGGAGGTTGTTCCCAACTCACCACCAGGATACCATTCTGCTTTTGTAAACACATCGTTTGCCTCACCTTCTTCACCATTTATCTCATTGTTGATGACATTATTATCATTATCATCGCTACAAGAAACAAATGTCAGCGAAAGGAAGCAACAAATACCTATAAAAGGTAAGAAAAAGTTTTTCATATCTATGATCTTTATAAACAACCTAAAGGAGGCAGTAAAACTGTCTCCTTTAAATTGATTGGTTTTCTATTTTAATCCTTTGAATTCTGAATATAATCATTGGCTGCATTTAAAGCATTTACTACCTCATCGCAAGCATCCATGGCTGCGTCACATGCGGAACTTGTATAGTTCAGTACAAATGGTTTAGGAATTGCATTGATAGCTGCTTGAGCAGATGCTATAGCATCTTCTACACGTTTTCCTACTGTTGGATTATACTTTGCAAACCAAGCAGAAAGAGATACGCCTGAAACACGGCTACCTTCAACACCACCCATCCATACATTCTTGATACTTTCCATATTGTTATAGAAGTCGGTCAAAGAATTGTAGCTATAAGGTGATTCAATATAGTTTACATCTGCACCTGTATGCGGATTACCAATTTTTACCAAACCAACCTCATCAGCGATACCGGCAGCACCACCATCACCAACAAGGATTGCACTGATAGCGTTCTTTACACTGTAATATGTACTTCCCGGTTCACCAGCATCTTTCATATTCTCACCGTACGATTTACCACTTGTCAGAGTAATACCCCATTCCAATTCTTCCATTACTGCAATGTGAGCTTTAGGAGCATCTTCATTCCAAGCAGTCTCCATACGGTAGCAACTGTTACGCAAGTCACCACATACAGCTAATGCATATACCATTTCATATTCACCAGAGAAAGAAGTAAAGTCAAGTCCATCCTTATTATATGTATCATACCCATTGAATTCCTCTGCCTTTCTTGAATTTCCGTCACGGAAAAGAATAAATTCTACTCCGTGGAAACCAAGTAAGTTCTGGCCTAAGTTTGTGTTGGCATATTCCGGACCATCTTCTCCATCCAGCTTATTAACCATATTCGGACTACTCAATAATGTCCATAATTGGTCAAGGTCAAGTGGCCAAGAATCAATATGTGGGTCTATACTGAAATCAGCAGCAGCACCCATCAAAAAAGCTTCACTCTTTTCATAATTTGCACGTGCACTCTTCCAACTATTACAAGCAGCATCAACCATTGCTTGAGTCACTGTTTTTGTTTTTGCGGCATTACGAATGGTCTGCATTTGATTATACAATGTCTCACAATCCGAAGCTAATGCTTTATAGGTTGGATTAATTGTACCATCAACATTTTGCTCCAATATATCCTCAAGCAACTTTTCTCCTTCTGTTTGAGCGTTTGGATCTGGATCATCATTACTATCACTGCATGATGACATACATAGTGTAACAGCTAAAAGTGTTACATAAAACATTAAATCTAAATTCTTTTTCATATTCTTTGTTTTTAATAATTATCTTGTAAAAAATCCTTGATAAACGATACCTAATGATATAGAAGGCTCGTTATTATATTGACTCTTTAATATACGGTATGAATATTCTCCCTTAACTGCTATTTGTGGTATAGGATAAAAGTTCAATCCTCCAACAATTCTACTTCTATCTGTATATGGATATTCTGGTTGAGAATTCAGGTTAGGAATATAGGAATCATAATATTCATATCTTCCAAATACATACAATTTCTTATGATTTGATGCCAAGCTGTTTATCTGTGAAAAAATATCGTATCCAGCTTCTATTCCATAAGCCAAAGCATTCTTTCCAACATGATCTTTTGAATAAGGACTTGTCTTTGTCTGTCGCCCTGGAAGATTATATATATTAACCGCATCTCCTACATGACCATAATCAAAGTTTCCTCTTACTATCCAATTATGATCATTATATGTAAAGTCGAATGTACCTATTGCCACAGCACCTTTGAGTTGACTTGCCTTTCCATTTGCATCTCTTGTCAATGCATTGTCAATACTATGACCATAGTAACCTGATATACCCATTCTCAAACCTTTAATGGAATAGTTGTCAATACGAATCATCGAGGCATATTTATTAGCTACTTCAAATTCAAGTGTTGTCATTGCCCCTTTATGAATCCATCCATCACGAGTAAAGTGCATGGCATTCAATCCTGGAAGGAATTGTATTTCATAACGCCAGTCCTTTAATCTTCCCCATAAGCTGATACCTGTTTGATGCCATGTACTTGGTAAAATAGTATATTCACCTTCCGGCCGATATACAGTAAAGAAATTTAAAGGCTCATGTGCATTGTTCAATCCTCCAACAGGAACAACAATATGACCAACTCTTATATTCAATGCTCTTGAAAAAGATTTTTGAAGCCAGAATTGTTCCAATTCCACTTCACCACCTTTTTCTACTTCTTGTTCCCATTCACCACTTTCTTCATATTCTTTTTCATAAGCTGTTCCTGTTCCGCCATGTTCAAACTCTATTTCAGTACCCATAGACCAGCCTTTTCCAAAATCATACCCTATATTGATGACTGCATGTGGTATATCGAACTTACCATGACTTGGGTCATCTTTGTATTTACCTGGCTGACTATAACGATAAACATTATCACTATAAAACTCACGTGTGAAGACAGCCTCTCCATATCCACCTATCGTCAGTTTTCCTGGTAAACGAAACTCTTTTTCTTCTTTTCTATTATTTACTTCTTGAGCACTAACTTGTTGTATAGAACAGGTAATTACACCTATTATAAAAGTTAATATGTATTTTTTCATAAGTTCCTTTTTTTAGTGATGCAAAATTATATCCGCATTTTAAGCAACACAATACCTATTTTTTTGTATTTTACCTTATATAACTTAATACCTATAAATAGGTATCTTTTTCATTTTTATTATCTTTGTAAATAATCTTTATATATTTATAAATATGAAAAAGTTCTTATCTTTTTTATTAATCATCTTACTTAGTTGTTTCTTTACATCCTGTTCTTTTAATAAGAAGGCCATTGTTTATATTACTACTTCAGATCGACAGTACGACTTGAAAAAATTAGAACTTAATATAGATAATTCTTCTCATCACGATAATGCTATTATCATTGACCCATCTATTACCTATCAAGAAATTGATGGATTTGGAGCTGCTCTTACTGGTTCCTCGTGCTATAATCTTTCTCAAATGGATAAAAATGAAAAATTTAAATTCTTAGAAGAAACATTTTCTCCAGAAAAAGGATATGGTACCAGTTATATAAGAGTAAGTATTGGATGTTCCGACTTTTCTTTAGATGAATATACGTGTTGTGATGAGCCAGGAATTGAAAACTTCCATCTTACCTCTGAAGAAACAAAATATGTCATTCCTATTTTGAAAGAAATACTTGCAATCAATCCGAATATTAAAATACTTGCTTCACCTTGGACATGTCCAAAATGGATGAAAGTAAATAATCTTATCGAACTTAAACCATATGACTCATGGACAGGAGGTCAATTAAATCCTTCATACTACCTAGATTATGCTAATTATTTTGTTAAATGGATTAAAGCATTCCAAAATTATAATATACCTATTTATAGTATTACTATCCAGAATGAACCTCTTAATAGAGGAAACTCAGCTTCTCTTTTTATGGGATGGGAAGAACAACGTGATTTTATAAAAACAGCTCTCGGTCCTACTCTTAAAAAATCTAATCTTAATACAAAGATTTACGTGTTCGACCATAATTACAATTATGATCAAATGGAAGATCAGTTCCAATATCCTCTACATATCTATAAAGATGAAGAAGCCAGTGCTTACATAACTGGTGCAGCCTACCATAATTATGGAGGTCATAAAGAAGAATTATTGAATATCCATAAACAAGCTCCTGAAAAGGAACTTGTTTTTACTGAATCATCTATAGGAACATGGAATGATGGAAGAAATATTGAAAAGAGATTGATAGCCGATATGAATGAACTTGGTTTAGGAACACTTAATAATTGGTGTAAAGCAGTTATAGTATGGAATCTTATGCTTGATACTGATCTTGGTCCTAACCGACCAAAAGGTTGTAGGACTTGTTATGGAGCAGTCGATATTGATATAAATGATTATTCTACCATCATACGTAATTCTCATTATTATATGTTTACTCATCTTTCAGCGGTAGTTAAACCAAATGCTATACGTATTGAGAGTAAGGATATAAATGATAAAGATCTTACCTATTGCGCATTTAAAAATACAGATGGAAGTTTTGCTTTTGTCATCACCAATAACGCAGAAAAAGAAAAAAGCATCACCATTCAAAGTAAAAAGAAAGCAATCTCATATAGTCTTCCTCCTAAATCAATCGTGTCTTTTCTCTGGGATGAATAGTGTTATTCACTTTTTATTATTATATGTGTTTTGTTTTTATTTTAAAGAAAAAAAATGATGATAATGTTAGGCTGTTGAAACTGTTAGTAAATAAATAAAGTTTTATTTGCTTTGTATTTTATTATTCTAAAATGAAGAATTGTATTAAAATTATAAACATATTAAAACGCAGAAAATAAAATAATTATATACTTTATCAACAGTATGTTTATAAAGATATAAGTGAAAGATTAACTAGTTTCAAATGATTAATAAGAAGAAAAAATACTGTTTGAATAAAAGAGATATTTTTTATGATTATTATTTGGTAAGAATAAATAAATATTGGTATAAGGATATAAGTTAAAAATGCAAATACAATTTTTATTTTGATTTAAACAGGTTATCAACTATTCTTGTTAATTTATTGAGTATATTTGCGGCATATAAATAAAGAAGATGAGAAAGCTAAAAGTGACTGAACTAAACAGAATGACAGTTGATGAATTTAAGAAAGCAGAAAGATTACATCTAACTGTTGTTTTGGATGAGGTTCGTAGTTTATATAATGTAGGATCGGTATTCCGTTCCTCAGATGCTTTTTGTATTGAAAAACTCTATTTATGTGGTATAACAGCCACTCCTCCGCACCCTGAAATACACAAAACAGCATTAGGAGCAGAAGATTCTGTTGATTGGATTTATAAAAAAAGTACAATGGATGCAATCAATGAGCTTCATGATAATGGTTATGTAGTCTTAGCTATAGAACAAGTTGAAGGTAGCACCATGCTACAAAATTTTATGCCCGAGAAAGATAAGGCATATGCAATTGTATTTGGAAATGAGGTAAAAGGTGTACAGCAACAAGTCGTTGATGCTTGTGATGGATGCATTGAAATACCTCAATATGGAACTAAACATTCTTTAAATGTATCAGTAACAGCAGGGATAGTATTATGGGAAATAAGCAAGAAAATGAGAGATAAGACATTATAATTGTCCATTCTCGACCAAAAGAACAACACGTTCGGTCAACACATCGGCTCCTGTAGGATCATATTCTTTTTTAAGGCTTGCACCAAACATCCAAGCAAAAACTTGATAAGATCCTGCCCTGAGAGGACCAAAAAAGGCTTTAACTAATTCGTATGAAGAAGAATTGGTTTCTCTATATACCAATTTAATCAAAAGTTTACCTTGATTGAGTGTGAGTTTCTTCATCTTAGGTGTATAAGTGTGCTTAAGGTCTTTCTCAACATTCTTTAAATGTTTCTGACGTTCTTTTTCGTTTGGTAATGTTTGAAGATACTCATAGGTTTCTATGATTATACTATTAATATCTTTGGCTATGGGCAATGTTCTTTTGACATCTCTGACTAGTCGGTTATATTCTTTTCGTTGTTTATTATTTTTAAATATAAGAGGTTTGAAGATATAGACAACAGGAAGATTGATATTCGGAATAGTATCACCATCGTATACAATGGCAGGTACACGATAACCGATTATTTTTTCAGATGAATCTTCTTGTCCATAAAGAGATATAGAAATAATCAGTAGAGATACTATATAATAAATCCTCTTTCTCATACTTACAAAAGTAGTAAGAAAAGTGATTTATTGTATGATTGATAATTATTTTTAGTATTTAAACACATAATATAATTACTGGATGAATAAACTATTTAAAATGTTATTATTAATAACAATGCAAACTTATTTTTGTGTGAATGGATGTCATTCACAAGGTGTTTTGGAAGACTTGGCTGAACAAGTTGGTGATGGTGATATTAATGTGGAATTCTATATGGAAGAACTTTCCGACTATTTGATAAATCCATTGAATATCAATGAAGCAACGAAAGAGGATCTGGAAAGTTTTCCTTTTTTATCAGATAAGTTATTAGAAAACATTCTTTATTATCTTTATAAATATGGACCAATGATGACAAATAAAGAATTGATGATGGTCGAAGGAATGGATAAAAATACCTTTCAATTACTAAAGTATTTTATTATAGTGAAGCAACCTCATCCTAAGCCTAATAAGATCAATCTGAAAAACCTGGTTAAATATGGAAAACATGACTTGATTTCCAGAATAGATATTCCGTTGTATAAAAGAGAAGGATATAAAAAAACGTATAAAGGATATCCTTATCATCATACAACGCGTTATCAATTTCATTATAATACACGAGTATATGCTGGCATAACCATGGAAAATGATGCGGGTGAACCTTTCTTTTCCGGAACAAACAAGAAAGGATTTGATTTCTATTCTCCTTATTTATATATGCACAACATTGGTAGGATTCATACGTTTGTTTTAGGTAACTACCGGGTTAATTATGGTTATGGAATGGTTGTCAATACCAATTTCAGTCTGGGTAAAACAGTAAGTTTGAATACATTGTTAAATAGAAATACAGGGCTAAAGAAACATTCTTCAACGGATGAATTTAATTATCTTCAGGGAACCGGGATAAGTTATCAACTATCGAAACGTTGGAAATGGGATGTGTTTTATTCATATAGAAAAATGGACGGAATAGTGGATAACTTGTTTATAAGATCGTTGAAAAAAGATGGATTGCATCGTACCACGAAAGAAATAGAAAAGAATCATACACTAAATAATCAGTTGATAGGTAGTCATTTAGATTATAATGGAAGTTATATAGAATGGGGATTGACATCTGTTTATAATGTTTTCAACAAAGTATTGAATCCTGTTCATAAGTATTATAACACGTTTGATCCACGCGGCAGAGATTTCTTGAATATAGGAATGAACTATAAATTCTTTATGGGAAAGTTTTCTCTTTTTGGAGAAACAGCATTGGATAAGAAAGGAAGAATAGCATCATTGAATATACTACGTTATTTACCAAATATTCATACTCAGATAATAGTTATGAACAGGTGGTATGATATGAAATATCAAAGTTTTTATGCTCGCTCCGTTGCGGAAGGAGGAAGGGTTCAAAATGAGAACGCATTTTATATAGGGTTGGAAACCAAACTATTACGAAATGTATTTTTAAATTGTTATGGTGACTTCTTTTATTTTCCTTATAAGAAATATCTCATTAATGAAGCTGGAACAAAAGGGTTTGATGGGGTTGTGCAACTGACTTATTCACCACGTTATGAACTGAATATGTTCATAAAATATAAATACAAAAATAAACCTCGTGATTATACAATGGATAAAGAAAAGCTTATAGGAACGACCAATCAACACCGACTTCGATACCAATTGAATTATTCGGAAGCACAATGGAATATCAAAACAATCATGGAATATAATCGGATAGATTATTCCTATAAAAAACCATCACAGGGTTATTTAGTCTCACAACACTTTGGTTATTCTTGGAAAAAAATACCATTGATCTTAGATGCCACTTTTTCTTGGTTTAATACTGATGATTATGCATCGCGAATATCAGTCTACGAGAAAGGATTGCTTTATTCGTTCTCAATCCCTTCTTTTTACGACAAAGGTTTTCGGATTGCCCTCAACGCACGATATGAAATCTTCAAGAATGTGATTCTGCAATGTAAATTTGCAGAAACCAATTATCTGAATAAGCAAGAAATAGGTACAGGATTAGACAGGATTCCACATCATTATAAGCAAGATATTTATTTGCAAATAAGGTGGAAAATTAAATGAAGTTAATCAAAAATTAAAACTTTGTTGTATCTTTACGATTCCAAACATAAACAACGAATACAATGTCAACGATTATTTACTCTTCTCCTATATTTGGGCCTGTCCACAGTCGCCGACTGGGTGTCTCTTTGGGAATAAACTTACTTCCTGGTGATGGTAAGTTCTGTACGTTCGATTGTATTTACTGTGAATGTGGTTTCAATGGTGACCATCGCCCTCATCAGTCGTTGCCCACCCGGACGGAGGTTAAGGAAGCATTGGAAAAGAAACTTATTGAAATGACGGAAAAAGGACCGAAACCAGATGTTTTAACATTTGCCGGAAATGGAGAACCTACCGCTCACCCTGAGTTTGGAAAAATCATTGATGATACAATTGCTTTGCGTGATCAATATTTTCCCAACGCTAAAGTGAGTGTTTTGAGCAATGCAACGTTTATCCATAAGCAAGTTGTCTTTGAAGCACTTCGAAAAGTAGATAATAATATCTTGAAGTTGGATACCATCGATGTTTCATATATAAACTTAGTAGACCGTCCGGTACAAAGAAAATATAATGTGAAGAGAATCATCAATGACATGATGCGTTTCAATGGTCACTTGATAATCCAAACGATGTTTATGGAAGGAAGTACCAATGGAACAAGTGTAGATAACACTTCGGATAATTATGTTCTTCCTTGGTTAAATGCTGTTCGGGCCGTCAATCCACAACAGGTGATGGTTTATACTATTGACAGAGAAACGCCAGATCATGACTTAAAGAAAGCTTCCCCGGTAAAACTGAACGCAATAGCAGATAAAGTTAGAGCATTGGGTATTCCTTGCTCTGTATCTTATTGAAATTATTCACTTAATTATATTTATTATGGCTAACAAAAGTATTAAAGGAACACAGACTGAGAAAAACTTGTTGACCTCTTTTGCTGGAGAGTCTCAAGCAAGAAATCGTTATACCTTCTTTGCAAGTGCAGCAAAAAAGGAAGGTTATGAACAAATATCAGCTATATTTTTGGAAACAGCAGAACAAGAAAAGGAACACGCAAAACGTATGTTCAAATTCTTGGAAGGTGGAACAGTGGAAATAACAGCTTCTTATCCTGCTGGAGTCATCGGAAAGACAATCGATAACTTAAAGGCAGCAGCTGCCGGCGAGAATGAGGAATGGGTAGAGGCTTATCCTCACTTTGCTGAAGTGGCCGACGCTGAAGGATTCCCAGAAATTGCTGAGATGTATCGTCGTATTGCAATTGCTGAGAAAGGACATGAAGAAAGATACTTAGCTTTTGTGAAGAACCTTGAAGAAGGTACAACTTTCAAAAAGGAAGAAGAAGTGGTATGGCAATGCAGAAATTGTGGTTATATCCATGTTGGAAAAGAAGCTCCAACAGAATGTCCTGCATGTCAGCATCCACAGGCCTATTTTGAAGTAAAAAAGACCAATTTCTAAGTTAAAGTTATTACTAAAAAACCCTCCTTCTTAAAATATTTAGGAAGGAGGGTTTTTATTTTATCAAGAAAACGAGGTGAGCCACGTAGGCGGTACATTTAATTGATTCCTTGCCAAAGTTTACGAATGGTAAGATGATTGATTGGATGAACGAGGTCGGGGGCAATCTCTACCAATGGTTTCAGGACAAAATCACGTTTGGTCAGTAAAGGATGTGGAATTTGTAAGTCTGCTTCATGAATAATGATTTGATCGAAGAAAAGAATGTCGATATCAATCCAACGGTCGGCATAATGATGATCAACGGATTTATGCTTTCTGCCAAGGTTCTTCTCGATATCTTGTGTGACAGATAAAAGTTCGTACGGATTAAGGGATGTTTCTACAGCACAGGCTGCATTAAGAAAGGTATGTTCAGAAGTAAAGCCCCAGGGTATAGTCGTGTAAAAAGCGGATAGGATCATAATACGACCTATCCGCTTTTCTATTTCGTTGACAGCTGTTCGCAATTGGACCTCTTTATCACCTAAGTTAGTGCCTAATCCAAGATAAACAGTTGACATAGCTTTATTTATTCAGGATCAACATTGCATCTCCGTATGTTCCAAACATATAGTCGCCTTTAAGAGCTTCTTCGTAAGCATTCATCACCAGTTCGTAACCACCGAATGCACATGTTAACATCAGCAAGGTAGAATATGGTAACTGGAAGTTGCTGACCATACTGTTGGCTAAAGAGAACGGATAAGGAGGGAAGATAAACTTGTTTGTCCAACCTTCATATTCTTTCAAGCGTTGATCGGCACCAACTGCAGTCTCGAGTGCCCGCATAACGGTTGTACCTACAGCACAGATATTTCTGTCGTGATCTTTTGCCTCATTAACGACATGGCATGCTTCTTTCGTGACAAACATCTGTTCGGAATCCATCTTATGTTTTGTCAGGTCTTCTACGTCAATCTCGCGGAAGTTGCCCAGTCCGGCATGAAGCGTGACGTATGCAAAGTTGATACCTTTAATTTCCATACGCTTCATCAGTTCGCGACTGAAATGAAGACCGGCGGTCGGAGCAGTAACGGCTCCTTCGTTCTTGGCAAAGATCGTTTGGAAACGCTCAGCATCTTCTTCTTCTACGTTTCGTTTAATGAATGTAGGCAATGGTGGTTCACCCAGTTCATAGAGGGCTTTTTTGAATTCATCGTGCGGACCATCGTATAAGAAACGCAAGGTACGGCCACGAGATGTGGTATTGTCAATCACTTCGGCAACCATGGAATCATTTTCACCAAAGTATAACTTATTTCCAATACGGATTTTACGTGCCGGATCAACCAGAACATCCCATAGTCTGAACTGTTCATTCAATTCACGAAGCAGGAAAACCTCAATGCGTGCACCGGTTTTTTCTTTGTTTCCATAGAGGCGTGCAGGGAAAACCTTTGTATCGTTAAATACAAAGACATCTTTATCGTCGAAATAATTGATAATATCTTTGAATGTTTTGTGTTCGATTTCGCCTGTTGACTTGTGAATGACCATTAGTTTGCATTCATCTCTGTAACGTGCCGGATATAAAGCGATTTTGTTTTCTGGCAGTTTGAATTTGAATTGTGAAAGTTTCATATACCTATTGTTTTGAAAAGAGGCTACTCATTCGTTCATGAGAAGCAAAATGAAATATGGTGCAAAAATACAACATGAAACAAGGGGTTGTCAAGACGTACTGCGTTAAGAAAACCTAAATCATTTGTAAATTAAGCATTTTCTTTTTTCGGGAGTTCTATTTCTTGCTGATCTAACCATTCAGCAAACGAGTCGACCTGTAGGCAGTCGGACAAGCGTATATTGCCCACACGTGTACGAATCAACCCTGTCAAATGGGCTCCGCTGTGTAATGCTTCACCGATGTCTCTAGCCAAAGCGCGGATATATGTCCCTTTACTGCAGACAACGCGGATTTGTATTGTTGGCAACTGATAATCGAGCAGTTCAATCTCGTCAATCACCAGGGTCTTCGGTTTCAAGTTCACCTCTTCTCCCTTTCTCGCCAGTTCGTAAGCACGTTCTCCACTAATCTTACAGGCAGAAAAAGAGGGTGGGATCTGTTCGATGGTACCAACAAACTTTTTCAAAGTCTCCTCAACAAGTTCGCGAGTAATATGTTCGGTTGGATAAGTGGCATCAATCTCTTTTTCCAGATCATACGAAGGAGTGGTTGCTCCCAAGCACAGGGTCGCTACATATTCTTTTGTATGATACTGAAACTCTTCAATTCGCTTTGTGGCCTTGCCTGTGCAAATAATCATTATCCCTGTAGCAAGTGGGTCGAGTGTACCTGCATGACCAACCTTGATTTTTTTGATACCTAGTTTTTTGCTGAGTAGATACCTTACCTTGTTGACAACAGCGAACGATGTCCACTTCAGTGGTTTGTCAAAGTATAGAACTTCTCCTTCAATGAAATTCATTCGAAATCATATTAATGAACAAACAAGTGTGATCAATCCCACGATAGCACAATAGAGTGCGAAGTAGATCAACTTACCTCTCTTGACAATGTTGATCATCCATTTGCAGGCAATGCATCCAGAGACAAAAGCTGCAACAAAACCAACGATGAGTGCTGTAATAGAAATATCGGTAGATCCTTCAGTTGCACCTTTCACTATCTTCATCCCATCCAGCAATGCTTCTCCAAGAATAGGAGGGATCACCATCAAGAAGGAGAACTGAGCCAGTTTCTCCTTTTTGTTGCCTAACATCAATCCGGTTGCAATCGTACTTCCTGAGCGTGAAAGTCCCGGCATCACGGCACATGCTTGTGCAATACCGATGATGAATGCATCCTTCTTGCTGATTTCTTCCTTGATACGTGGCTTGGCATAATACGAAAAAGCAAGGAGCGAGGCTGTCAGTAAGAGCATCAGTCCAACGATAAACAAGCCCGAACCAAAGATTTGTTCTACCTCATCTTTGAAGAAAAGGCCTACAATGCCAATAGGAATCATTGAGATAAGAATGTTGATGATGTATTTCATCTCTGCGTTCATCTTGAATTTGAAGAACCCACGGAACAACCATTCAACCTCTTTCCAGAGAATGACCAACGTGCTCAGTACGGTTGCAACATGTACGGCGATGGTGAAGGTAAGATTATCCTCACCCTGAATGCCGAACAAGGCAGAGCCGATTGCTAAATGTCCACTACTGCTAACAGGTAAATATTCTGTCAAGCCTTGGATGATTCCAAGGATCAAAGCTTCTAACCAATCCATGTGATGTAACTTTATTCTTTATCTTTCGGTTTACGTAAGATGCCGTAAATCATAAACACAAACCCGAAGAAACAAATCAAAGGTGCCACCTTGATTCGTCTTGCGTTGAAGATATCGGGTTGAAAAGCCATCTCAGTCGTACTCGGTCCCATCATACACAGGAACCCGATAATGACGATTACCATTCCTGCGGCAAGCAGGATAAAGTTTATCTTATCAAAGGCAAATTTCTTTTTATCCATAGTTAAATATAATAAAGTGTACTTGCTTTCATCCGCAAGTATTTATTGATTGATATATATGCACACATTAAAGTAATAATCACTCCAAACACGAAAACAGAGATCATTACCGTCAACATGGTTGAAGGAGTAATAAGTTCAATCAGTTCGGGCCAATAATTTACCAAGGCGTAAGCCATACCAATCAAAGCCAAGTCGGCTAAAATGGCGGCAACGATTCCAATCCACACGTTCTTCCAAAGGAATGGACGGCGAATAAAGCCCCAACTTGCTCCTACCAGTGTCATGGTATGGATGAGGAAACGTTTGGAATGAATAGCCAAACGGATGGTATTGTTGATGAGGGCAAAGGAGATAAGCGTTAAGAGGGCTGCCAATATCAAGAGTCCAAGACTAATACGACTGATGTTCCGATTCACTTCTTCTAACAAATTCTCCGGATAATCAATTTCCAGCACTTTGTTGTTGGCAACAATCTCTTTTTCAATCCACTTGATACTATCAGAATGAGCATACTCGGCTTTCAGGTTTACTTCGATGCTAGCATTGAATGGGTTTCGCCCGATAAATTCGGCAGGATTCGTTCCCATTGCCTCTGTCTGCTCCTTCAAAGCACGCTCCTTCGAAATATAGGTACTCTCCTTCACATACTCCCTCTTGTTCAATTCTTTTTGGAAAGACAAAGCTTCGGGTTCTTTCATATCATCGCTGAGCATCACGGAAAAACTGATGTTCTCGCGTACATATTTAGAAAGATTATTTGCTGATAGTACGAAAAATACCACCATTCCAAGAAGCAAAAGAACCAACATGGTGCTGATGCTGGAAGTGATAAACTGCATGTCGATAAATGAGGTCTGTTTCTTTGCCATAATCATTTCTTTCTGAAAACGTATATCATTGAGCTGCTTTGCTCCTTCTTTGCTAGTGTGTGTAGCCATCCGATGAAACCAGTCCACATTCCCTTCAAGAATGGACAGGAAGAGTTTTTGTACTTTTCGGTCAGGATAGAAACATAGAAAGCATCGAAGGGCATAGGAAGTTGTTCTGCCAGGACAAACCCATATTTTGTTCCCATCTGTTGAATCGTTGATGGCGTAAAATGCCATAAGTGCCTGGGCACATCGTATGCAGCCCACATCGATTGATACTTCTTTGCATCATAAGAGGTAGGATTCGGTACGGCGACAATCAAAACTCCCCTATCCTTTAACAATCGCTGAATAGATTGCCACAACGAGTTAATCCCTTCAATATGCTCCATGACATGCCATAAAGTGATGGCGTCAAATGATTGATCCGTATAATTAGCTAAGGTGTCTTCGCGATCTACTTCAATCTGAAAGTGCTGCTGTGCAAATAAGCGGGCATGTTCGTTCTTTTCGATGGCATTGACTTGCCACCCCGCTTTCTTCATGGTATAAGGAAAATAACCCGTTCCTGTTCCGATATCCAAGAGTTTCCCTTTTTTTAGATTGGTTGTTCGTTGGATAAGATATTTCTTTTTAAGAAGCATCCACTTTCTCACAAGGTGATAAATCTTGTTTGTCAAACCTCTCTGGGTATCGGAATGAGAAATATAATCTACCGTATCATAATATTTCCCGATTTCTGCCTCTACGGGAACATCTTGTGTAAAAAGAAAGCCACAATCTTGACATTGCCACACCTCAAAGTTTTCACCGGAAGCATGGTAATCTGTACAATTCATGACAGAAACTAGTCGGTTTCCATCACAAAGCGGACATTTGTCTGTATGTAGCTTATTCACGTTGCCTCGTGCTTTTATTTATGCAAATAAACGAATAAAAAGCAAGAAAACTACTTTCTTTTAAACACTTTTAATCATTATGCGAGGATTTCTTCACCTTTTAAGGTCGCTGAACTCGATTCTGTTATTCTTACTTTCACAAAATCTCCAATATGGTGATTGCCCTTGTCGAAGACAACAACCTTGTTCTGCTCGGTTCGACCGAACAGTTGCGACTTGGATCGTTTTGAAAATCCTTCGACCAAAACCTCGAACTCCTTTCCAACATCCTTTGCGTTACTCTCTGCAGATAGTTGGTTCTGAAGGTTGATAATCTCTTCCAGCCGTCGTATCTTAACCTCCTCGGGAACATTATCTGCCAAATGTTTGGAGGCGTAGGTTCCCGGGCGTTCGGAATAGCGAAACATAAATGATGCATCGTATGCACATTCCCGCATCAATGACAAGGTGAGTTGTTGATCTTCTTCTGTTTCATCATGATATCCGCAGAAGATATCGGTAGTCAATCCACAGTCGGGTATGATTCGACGGATGGCAGCAACCCGGTCTAGGTACCACTCACGAGTATATTTACGGTTCATGAGTTTGAGAATATGATTGCTACCGCTTTGCACGGGTAGGTGTATATGTTTGCAGACATTTGGGGTCTCAGCAATGACATGCAATGTTTCGTCGCTCATATCTTTCGGGTGTGAGGTGGTGAAACGAATACGCATGGTGGGAACAGCCTCTGCTACGGCACGTAACAATGCTGGGAATGTGATGGTTTGCCCATCTTTCTCAAAATGATAAGAGTTGACATTCTGCCCCAGCAGCGTAACCTCCTTGTAACCTTTCTTCTGTAAGTCCAATACTTCATTCAAAATGCTTTCAATATCTCGGCTACGCTCCCTTCCCCTGGTGTAAGGAACAATACAGTAGTGACAAAAATTATTACATCCTCGCATAATGCTGACGAAACCGGAAATATGATTTCCACAGATGCGCGAAGGAATAACATCACGATAGGTTTCTGTCGTGGAGAGTTCTACATTAATCGCTTTCTCTCCGGCCTCAACCGAAGCGATAAGTTCCGGCAAACTTAAATAAGCGTCGGGGCCTACAACCAAATCGGTATGGTGATGATTGATAAGGTCTTCTTTTACACGCTCTGCCATGCAGCCTAATACTCCCACAATTAGATGAGGCTTCTTTGTCTTTCGTAAAGAATGAAAGAACTCAAGGCGGTTATATATTTTGTTCTCCGCATTTTCACGAACCGAACAAGTGTTCATGAAGATAGCATCCGCATCATTGATGTCTTGGCATACAGTGTAGCCGGCCATTTTCATGATTGATGCAACGACCTCGCTGTCGGCCACGTTCATCTGACAGCCATAGGTCTCGATAAATAGTTTTTTTTCAGTCGCAGATTTAAAGTCTGTTCCTTGTTGTTGTTGAATCATTTTTAATTTGATTATAAATTTGCTGCAAAGATAATATAAATCTCGTTTATTTCCTTTTGTGCCACGTTTAATCTACGCTAAGAGGAAAGAAATGAACGAATTTACCTTTCATTTTTTTTGTGATAAATGGTTGAAGTTTGTGAGATGTCTCTTTTTTTCTTTGAAAATAAAGAGGTCATATTATGACTAAATTGTTAGAAATAAAAGAGAAAACGTAAGAAAATGCAGTTTTAGAGGTGTAAATTGTTAAAGAAATCTAAATCAGGAAAGAAAAAAAACAAATCTTATTTGTGTAATAAAAATATCATTATATTTGTAACCAGAAAAACATTAGATTTTTTCATAGTTAAGGTTTAGGTTAAAATTGAGGAAGGCAGTTGTGATAACTCCCTTCCTTTTCTTTTATAGCATTTCTTCATTTCTGCATTTGTGTCTTTCTTTTTTCTTTTATATCTTTGCTTCAACAAACGAAAGATATGGACATATTATTTATTATCGGAATGATTCTCTTCTTCGTCTTGTCTACGAAAAAGGAAAAGAAGCAGTCGACAACGAGTACACCCCGACCGAAAAAGGATGTATTCGAAGATGTATTTCCGGATATTAAGGAATGGAGTAAGCCCGAAGTTCCTAAGCGTGCAAAAGAGTCGGAACCTTTCTTGCGTGAAGAGATAAAAAAACCGATCACTCCATCCACCGATCGTAAAAAAATGAAGCCGTCTGTTCAGCCGATTGTTACAAAAGAAGATGAACCATGCGAGGATTTTCGTTTGCAAGATGTCGATGAGGCTCGTCGTGCCTTTATCTATTCTGAAATATTTAATCGAAAATACGAATAATCATTATTTGATAGAAAACAGAAAGGGAATCATCAAACGATGATTCCCTTTTGTTGGTTGGACTACCGAGATTCGAACTCAGTCAAACAGAACCAAAACCTGTTGTGCTACCATTACACCATAGTCCAATCAATGCTTTCATTCCGAAAAGCGCTGCAAATATACGAAGTTCTATTTAAATTCCCCAAATAATTCGATAAATTTTTTCTTAAACAGCACAAATGAGTATCTTTGTAACATTACAATAAATCCGTGAGAAATGAAGAAGACAGGTATTATTTGTGCTTTTTGCTTTTTTGCAATCAGTGCTTTTGCGATGAAACCAATGTGGCTGCGTGATGTACAAATCTCACCCGATGGTACACAAATCGTTTTTTGTTATAAAGGTGATATATATAAAGTCGCATCTATGGGGGGTACAGCCGTTCAGTTGACGACTCAAGACTCGTATGAGTGTAACCCCGTATGGAGTCCTGATGGAAAGCAGATTGGCTTTGCCAGTGACCGGAATGGAAACTTTGATATCTATGTCATGTCTTCTGAAGGTGGTCATGCAAAAAGACTGACTTCACATTCTGTGGCTGAATTGCCTTCAACCTTTACTCCTGATGGGAAAAACATTGTTTTTTCTGCCAATATTCAAGACCCGGTCGAAAGTGCCTTGTTTCCTAAAGTTTCAATGACAGAAGTATACCGTGTGCCGGTTGGAAGTGGACGTACAGAACAGCTTTTAGGAACTCCAGCCGAGATGATTGATTACACTTCTGATGGCAATTTTTTTGTGTATCAGGATCAGAAAGGTGTTGAAGACCAATGGAGAAAGCATCACACATCATCGGTGACTCGCGATATCTGGCTTTATGATGTGAAAAATGAAAAACATACGAATCTGACTAATCGAGCGGGTGAAGACCGCAATCCAATTTTCTCGGCCGATGGGCAAACGGTGTATTTCCTGAGTGAACAAGCAGGGAAAACATTCAATGTATATTCCTTCGCACTTCAAAGTCCGCAAAACATCAAGGAACTGACTCGTTATAAAACACACCCGGTCCGTTTCCTTTCAGTAGCAAAGAACGGAAACATGTGTTATACGTACGATGGTGAGATTTACACACAAACTCCCGACGGCAAGGCTCAGAAGGTGGCAATAGAGGTTGTTCGTGATGATGAAAATATACCAGCTGACCTCTCTTTCTCACGTGGAGCCTCCTCGGCATCAGTCTCGCCTGACGGGAAGCAAGTAGCCTTTACGGTTCGTGGTGAGGTATTTGTAACCTCTGTGGAATACAATACGACCAAACAGATAACTCATACAGCAGCTAACGAACGTAGCGTTTGTTTTGGCAAGGATAATCGAACCATCTATTATGTGAGCGAACGGGATGGACATTGGAATCTGTACGAAGCAAAGATCAACCGAAAAGAAGACCTGAACTTCCCGAACGCAACAGTTATCGATGAAAAGGCATTGTTCTCGGATAAAACCGAACGTACGTATCCGTCAGTATCTCCGGACGGGAAGGAACTGGCTTATATACAAGACCGTACAAAACTGATGGTAATGAACTTGGATACGAAAAGAGTTCGTCAGGTGACTGACGGTTCTACGTGGTTTGAAACCAGTGGCGGCTTCACCTACCAATGGTCGCCTGATGGGAAATGGTTTGCCATTGAGTTTATTGGTAACGGACATGACCCCTATACAGATATTGGCTTAGTCAGTTCACAGGGTGGTGCTGTGACGAACTTAACCAACAGTGGGTATTTCGACAGCGAACCTCAATGGGTGATGGATGGAAATGCCATTTTGTTCGCATCTGATCGATATGGTATGCGCAGCCACGCTTCATGGGGTTCTCAAACCGATGCAATGCTGGTTTTCATGAATCAAGATGCATACGATAAGTATATCTTAAGCAAGGAAGACTATGAGTTGCAAAAAGAGCTGGAGAAAGAACAGAAAAAGAATGCAGTCAAAGATGAAAAGCCAAAGAAAGATGATAAGGCTGTAAAAGATGAGAAAAAAGAAGAAAAACCGAAAGATATCGTAGTAGAACTGAAAGGTATTGAGGATCGTTTGGTGCGACTGACTCCAAACTCCTCAAACATGGGTGCCGGAATCATGGATAAGGAAGGCGAGAACCTTTATTATCTGGCTTCTTTCGAGAGAGGATACGACTTGTGGAAGTTGGACTTGAGGAAGCATGAGACGAAGCTGGTTAGCAAAGGTGTCGGCGGAGGTTTCTTCGAGATGGACAAGGATGGTAAGACCATTTTCCTTTTAGGTGGTGGAAGCATGCAGAAGATTGATCTGAAGTCGGGTTCACCAAAGCCAATCAGTTATCGTGCGGATATGAAAATGGACCTGGCTGCTGAGCGGGAATATATGTTCAACCATGTTTACAAGCAAGAACAGCAACGGTTCTATAATCTGAACATGCATGGTGTGGATTGGGATAAGATGACGGACGCTTATCGGAAATTCTTACCACATATCAATAACAATTACGATTTTGCAGAGATGTTGAGCGAGTGGCTGGGTGAACTGAACGTGTCGCACACCGGCGGTCGATACACGGCGCCGGCAAGCAAGGTCCAAACAGCAAACCTAGGCTTGCTATATGATATGAAATATACAGGGAAAGGCTTGAAAGTGGGAGAAGTCTTGGAGAAAGGCCCGTTCGATTTTGCCAACTCAAAAGTAAAATCAGGAGTGATCATTGAGAAGATTGACGGTGTATCCATTGAAGTTGAGACGAACTTGGCTGATGTGCTGAATGATAAGGCAAGAATCAAGACATTGGTTTCTTTCTATAATCCTCAGACAAAGGAACGCTGGGATGAGGTGGTACTACCAATCACTCAATCCGCATTCAACAACCTACTTTATACACGTTGGGTGAAACAGCGTGCAGCCGATGTTGAGAAATGGTCGAACGGTCGATTGGGATATATCCACTTGCAATCGATGGGTGACCCGAGCTTCCGTCTGGCATATAGTGATATTCTTGGAAAATACAACAAGAAAGAAGGTATCGTGATTGATACTCGTTTCAATGGAGGTGGCCGTCTACACGAGGATATAGAGATTTTGTTCAGTGGAAAGAAATATCTAACACAGGTAGTTCGCGGACGAGAAGCTTGTGACATGCCAAGTCGTCGTTGGAACAAACCGAGCATCATGGTACAAGGTGAAGCAAACTACAGTAATGCACATGGTACTCCTTGGGTTTACAAGCATGAAGGACTGGGCAAGCTTGTGGGAATGCCTGTTCCTGGTACGATGACTAGTGTTTCTTGGGAAACATTACAAGACAACTCATTGGTATTTGGCATTCCTGTTATCGGCTACCGCTTGCCGGATGGCAGTTACCTCGAGAATACTCAGCTGGAACCAGACATCAAAGTGGCAAATGCTCCTGAAACGGTAGTCAAGGGTGAGGACACGCAGTTGAGAACGGCTGTGAATGAATTGCTGAAAGAGATTGATGCTAAATAAAAATGAGGGTTCTGATCGTCAACACCTCGGAACGGATTGGCGGTGCAGCAATTGCTGCCAGTCGGTTGATGAATGCCTTGAAAAGGAATAATGTCAAGGCGAAGATGCTCGTGAGGGATAAGCAGACAGACGAGGTCAGTGTCGTTGCCTTAAGAAAGTCATGGCAAAAGATTTGGAACTTCCTATGGGAAAGATTGGTTATCTGGGTAGCTAACGCTTTCTCAAAGCAAAATCTGTTTGCTGTGGATATTGCAAACGCAGGTACGGACATTACCTCACTGCATGTATTTGAACAGGCAGATGTCATCCACTTGCATTGGATTAACCAAGGAATGCTTTCCATCAACAATATCCGTAAGATTCTTCAGTCGGGGAAGCCTGTGGTATGGACCATGCATGACATGTGGCCGGTAACGGGTATCTGTCACCATGCTAATACATGTGAAGCGTTCAAAACAGAATGTCATCATTGTCCGTTACTTCATTGTGGCTCGAGGAAAGATCTATCAAATAGTGTTTTTCATAAGAAGATGAAGTGTTATGGTGAGGCAAAGTTCGCTTTGGTGGGATGTAGTCGGTGGATGGCCGGACGTGCTTTACAAAGTGCTCTTACCAAAGGAATGATGATAACGAATATACCGAACCCAATCGATACGGACTTGTTTCAACCGCTCGATAAGGTTGAAGCTCGTAGGCGATGTCATCTTCCGAAAGAAAAGAAGCTATTGTTGTTCGGCTCGGTAAAGATCAATAATAAACAGAAAGGTATTGATTATCTGATTGAGGCCTGCAAACACCTAAAGCAGAAATATCCAGATTGGAGTCAAAATCTGGGGGTTGTGGTGTTTGGTCAGAATGCCGACCGCTATGCGTCACTCTTTCCTTTCCCGTGTTATGCAATGAACTACGTGAGCAGTGAACAGGAGTTGGTTCAGATTTATAACTCGGTGGATTTGTATGTCACCTCATCTTTGATGGAGAACCTGCCAAACACGATTATGGAGGCAATGGCTTGCGGAATACCTTGTGTGGGCTTTAATATAGGCGGAATCCCCGAGATGATCGACCACCAACAAAATGGATATGTTGCAGAATACCAATCGGCAAATGATCTGGCAGATGGTATCAAGTGGAGCTTACAAGAAGAAGAGTATCCAAAGCTGAGAATTTCTTCACGAAAGAAAGTTTTGAGGAGTTATTCCGAGGAAATTGTTGCCAAACAATATATATCCCTTTATCATCAACTCTTGAATAGTCATGCATAGCTCTCACCTACATCCGAAATTCTCTATTATTACGGTTACGTACAATGCTGAGGCCGTATTGGATGATACCATCCAAAGCGTGGTTGCACAAACGTATAAGGAGATTGAATACATTATTGTGGATGGGGGGTCGAAAGATAAGACTCTTGAGATTGCTAAACGTTATGCGGAGAAGTTGTCTGTCATCATCAGTGAACCGGATAAAGGATTGTATGATGCCATGAATAAGGGAATACGATTGGCCACAGGTGATTATGTTTGTTTCTTGAATGCGGGTGACCAACTGCATGAGGATGAAACCTTGTTTCAAATCGTCCAGTCATTGTACGAGGCAGAGTTGCCGGATGTGATTTACGGTGATACGGATATTGTCGATCTTGATGGTCACTTCCTCCATAAGCGTAGGCTTTCTCCCCCTGAGAACCTGACATGGAAAAGCTTTAAACAAGGGATGTTGGTTTGTCATCAAGCCTTTTTTGCACGCACTTCATTAGCAAAGGTCACTCCATATAATCTGAAGTATCGTTATTCGTCTGATTTCGATTGGTGTATTCGAATCATGAAACAAGCAAAGGTATTACACAACACCTATCTGACCATCATTGATTATCTGAGTGAGGGAATGACGACTCAGAATCATCAAGCGTCCTTGATGGAACGTTTTTGGATTATGTCTCGCCATTATGGTTTTTTCACAACTGTCTTCCAGCACCTATGGTTTACCATCCGACTTGCCATACAACGTAAACGATAACAATCCGCATGGTTGTTATCGTTTACGATATCGTTGTTGTTATTTTACAAGAATATCTACTTTTTCGGTAGGGAATACATCGGAAGAAACAGTAAGTGTCATAGTCCCTTCGGACGAAGCTTGTAAGACAGCCAGACAACTACCATGCCATGTCTTACAGTCGGGACGACGGAAACTCTCCATATCGTCAGGAGCACCATTACCACTGGCCAAGAGTTTTCCGGCACCACTTACCGACAGATGTAGTTTTGTTGCAGCCTCCGGAACAATGTTTCCCTCGTTATCTACTATATTGATACGCACATAAGCTAAATCATTCACATCGTTCGTTATTGATTTGCTTTCGGCAATCAGTTGGATGCGGGTAGGCGTTTGTGTTTTCAATGTTTGGGTAGCTATTTCTTTACCCTCCTTGTCATATCCTATTGCCGTTAGCGTTCCTGGTTGGAAGGGCACTTGGAATTCGGCAATCAGATTGTTCTTCAAAACCGGAGCCTGTGCAATCTTCTTCCCGTTGAGGAACAATGCGACTTGGTCGGCATACGAATATACGCGAACGGTGAGCGGCTTGTTTTCGTATCCTTTCCAGTTCCAACTGCGTAACTCATCATACCATCCCCATTTGCTTACCAGTTCAAACTTTCCTTCCACAACTGGGGCAACAGCCATTTCCATTTGGCTACGCTTCCATACCACATCCCGATAATAGGATTGGGCTTTCTTGTTACCGATCAAGTCGATATCTCCGCAGAATGATACGTACCAAGGCCATAAGCGAGTAGGGCGGGCATAGTTCAAGGTTGTATTATCGGTATAAACGGCATTGCCAATACCCACTTCCCCAATATAATCCATGCCGGTCCACACGAAGGAGCCTAAATAACATTGAAGACTTTGTTCCAACTGATAATTGAGGTATGTTTCTCGTGGAAAACTTTCTGTGCTGACTATGATGCGGTTGGGGAACTGGAGATGATCAGCGTAAATCTCTCTTAACCGATAGTTATATCCCCATATGTCGAGGGCAGCATATACGTCATCAAGCTGATCTTTGATAAGTCCTTCCCGCTGTGCAAAGGCACAGACACCATCGGTTACAGGACGGGTGGTATCGTTTGCCTTGACAATATTAGCCAGTCTACGGGAGATGGCTGCACCTTCCGGTGTTTGGTCGCCAGGGATTTCATTGCCGATACTCCACATCAGTACGGAGGGGTGGTTGCGATCACATTGAACAAGGGCTGCTTGGTCACGGTCGGCCCATTCCGAGAAGTAAAGATGATAGTCGTTATCTCGTTTCCCGATTAACCACGAATCGAACGACTCGTTGATCACGAATACTCCAAGGCTATCGCATGCCTGCAGGAATGCAGCCGATGGGCGGTTATGGGAAGTACGGATGGCGTTGAATCCATTCTGTTTCATCACGCTGACGCGTCGTGCCTCTGCCTTATCGTATGCGGCAACCCCCAAGATTCCGTTATCATGATGCATGCAGGCACCATGCAACTTGGTCGATTTACCATTCAACAGGAATCCTTGTTCAGCCGAGAAAGAGATGGTGCGGATACCAAAAGGCGTTGTATAGTGATCCATCAGTTTCTTGCCATTGAACACCTGTACTTCAGCCTTATATAAATAAGGTGTTTCGGGCGACCACAGATGTGGGTTGCTTACCTTGCAGGAGGTGTAGAGAGTATCACCTTTAGAAGAAAGTTTTGTTGATAAGTCTGACCCAACTACTTCTTTCCCGGATGCATCCAGCACTTTGGCCACGATTTGGATATTACGTGTTTTTCGAGTTTCATTCATCAGTGGAACACTAAAGTTAACGGAAGCTACATTGTCGGTAACATCCGTTTTTACCTGAACACCCCAGACAGGGAAGTGAATGGCGCCCGTTTGAATCAGATAAACATGACGATAAATGCCACCACCGCAGTACCACCGGCTATTGTCGGCCGTATTATGCGCACGTACCGTCAAGATGTTTTCTTGATTTGCTCCTTTCAGGTAAGGGGTCAGGTCGTAGAAGAAGGGGGTATAGCCATTTGGATGGAAACCCAGGTGGTGACCGTTCAGCCATACATCGGAGAGAACGGAAACACCGTCGAAGACGATATAGACCTTTCCTCCAGCAGGGCGGTTCGTCAATTTGAAGTGTTTGCGATACCAACCGGTTCCACCAGGTGTATTACCGGTGGAGATAGAGTCTTTGATATCCTTCAAGAATGGACCGATACCGTTTTTACCGGTAAAATCGTGTTCGATAATAAAGTCGTGTGGTAAGGTGACCGACCTCCATTGTGAGTCGTCGAACGAGACCTGTGTGGCATTCTCTGGAGCATCCTCCATGAATTTCCAATCTGCGTCGAACAAGGTGGTTTGTCCGAGGCATACCATAGACGATAGCATGAAAAAGCATGCCATCCATTGTTTCTTGGGTAAAAACGCAACGGCGAATATTGCTTTAAGGTCAAGCAATATCCGCCTGATGCTTGCCCTTTTTTTTACAGTTTCCATAATATACTATTTATAAGTTGTAAAAAATCCAGGAGGGCTAGGTTTCATACTATGAAAACTAAGGCATTATAACCTAAGAGAGATAAAGCCTTTCGAGGAAAGGGATAAATATCGTTGCAGAAATAGAAAGAACCCCATCACCTCTTAGATTAATAGCAAAGATAAATAAAGAATTTCATATATTGATGTTTTTATTAAAATAATCTGTGCCTAGTATGAAAGAACCCTCTTAAATAATTGAAATTAAAATATTTTTAATCGAAAATATTTGGTATAATCAATTCTTTCGCTATTTTTGTACAAAGGTTTAGTCGAATTTTTCATTTTTAATTATACAATTATGGCTTATAAAATTATCGACATTGAAGGCGTAGGTGATGTTTACGCAAAGAAACTGATTGAAGCAGGTATTGAAACACCGGCTCAGTTGTTGGACAAATGTGCTGCTCCGGCAGGTCGTAAGGCCTTGGCTGAAGCAACTGGTATTTCTGCAGCATTGATTCTGAAGTGGACAAATCATGCTGACTTGTTCCGTATCAAGGGTGTAGGTCCTCAGTTCTCAGAATTGCTGGAGGCTGCTGGCGTTGATACAGTAAAAGAATTACGTAACCGTGTTCCTGCAAACTTGCAAGCAAAATTGGAAGAAACCAATGCTGCTAAGAAGTTGGTTCGCCGTGTTCCTGCTTTGAAGGAAGTTGTGAAGATGGTTGACCAAGCTAAGGCTTTGGATCCTGTAATGACTTATTAATACATTTAATATAAATCTCGAATAAAAGGCTGTGCAATCGCACAGCCTTTTATTATTGTGTCAGCGAATAAGGTTTATCCTCTGCTTTCAATCCGCGATGTTTGTTTGGTGAAGAACTCATCACAAACTCTATGGTCCCACCTTCCAATAAATCTTCGTGGGTAATAAATAATCTTGAATAAGGCTTCCCATTCCGTAAAACTGCTTTTACATACCGGTTCTTGTCACTAACCCGCGGTGCCTTTATCTCTAAAACTCTACTATTTGGTAACACAATCTTCAAGTAAGGAAGATAAGGTGCGCCTAAAACATATTGGTTTGTTCCGGGGCAGACTGGGTAAAAGCCCATGGAGGTGAAGAGGTACCATGCCGACATCTGTCCGCAGTCGTCGTTCCCTCCCAATCCACGGATGTCGTTCCGGTACATCCGGTTCAGCACTTCCCGCACCCAATACTGAGTTTTCCACGGCTGTGAAGTCCATGCATACAGATAAGGGATGTGATGACTAGGTTCGTTGCCGTGTACATATCCTCCAATCAAGCAATCCTCCGTGATATCCTCATTGTCCTCGTAGTACTTTTTGTCCAAAGGCTGTGCAAATAACCGATCAAGTTTCTGGACAAACACTTTATCACCACCCATTAGTTGCATCACTCCGAACACATCGTGTGGCACATGGAAGGAGTAATTAAATGAGTTCCCCTCGATAAATCCTTCGCCGTAGGTTTGCAACACATCGAACTCTTTCTTGAACGTACCATCTTTGTACTTCGGACGGGCAAAGCCGATGGAAGGATCATAGATATGGCGATAGTTCAGGGCGCGCTGATAGTATCTTTCAGCCAAATCTTTGTCGCCTGCGTTCAAGGCTGTCTGGTAAATGGTCCAGTCGTCATAGCAATATTCCAAAGTTGTCGATGCTGCTGTTGAACTGCTTTCAAAAGGAACATAACCATACTTCAGATAATCCCCGATTCCATCGAGGTAAGTCACATTCGAGGTTGTCACCATGGCTTTCAATGCTTCGTCTTTCTCCACGTTGGCTCCTTTTGTGATGGCATCCGCCAAGACGGAGGTTGCATGATACCCACTCATACACCAGTTGTCATTGGCCATGTGGCTCCATATCGGAAGCAATCCGTGTACGCTTTGCTGTTGATGACGGATCATGGAGAGAACCATGTCACGTTCCTGTTGAGGCTTCAGCAACATCAACAAAGGATGTTCGGCACGATACGTGTCCCAAAGGGAGAAAACGGTATAGTTGGTAAAGCCATCAGCAAGGTGAATATTCTGGTCAAGTCCGCGATACTTATGGTCCACATCCATATAGACCGAAGGATTGATCATTGTGTGATAATAGGAGGTGTAAAACATCGTTTTCTGGTCTTTTGTAGCTTCCACGTTGATTGTTCCCAGTTCTTTGTTCCAGCAATCGACCGCCTCTTGGTGGATTGTGTCGAAGTCTTTGCTTGCTGCCTCAGCCTTCAAATTTTTGAGGGCACCTTCAGTACTGGTTGCTGAGAGTGCAACCTTTACGATCAGTTCGGGATGCTGTTGGGTGTCAAACTCGAAGAAAGCTACAACCTTCCGTCCTGCCATTTCGGGAAAGTTCGAATTCACCGGGAATTTTCGCCAAAAACCATTGTATACTATTTTTTGGAAGTCTTTATAACCGTAGTTCTTGATGGGTTGCGACAGTGAGATGGCAAAGTAGGTATAGTTTGTGCGTGCCCAGCCGTTGGTGATACGGTAACCAGTCAGCAAAGTGTCATTCTCAACGCGCAGACTCGCCCAAAGTGTCTTCCCGTCGTAGTTGTAGA
This sequence comes from uncultured Bacteroidales bacterium, assembly GCA_902779535.1. Taxonomy (GTDB): domain Bacteria; phylum Bacteroidota; class Bacteroidia; order Bacteroidales; family Bacteroidaceae; genus Phocaeicola. Next base: position 45,514 of record CACZBX010000001.1, on the reverse strand, counting down.
TACCATGATTCAGGTCGAGGATGATTCGTCCTTCCTTGTCGGATGGGAAGGTGTACCGATGTACTCCTACCCGCTTGGTGGCAGTAAGTTGGGCTTTGATGTGATAGTCGCTCAAAGTCACTTCGTAAAAACCGGGACTGGCCTTTTCCGTATCGTGTGTGAAACGGGAACGATAGCCTTGGTCGGGTGCATCTTCCGTCCCCGGGTTGAGATGTAACGGACCGTTGGTTGGCATGATTAAGATATCACCGAGGTCGGAATGTCCCGTACCGCTGAAATGTGTATGGCTGAATCCGACAATAGTAGGGTCTTGGTATTGATAGCCGGCACAGTACTCATATGCCCGAGTCTGGTATTTGCCATTGATATTGTGCGGAATGGTATCGGTATCAGGACTGAGTTGAACACCTCCGAAGGGGACACACGCTCCGGGGAAGGTATGGCCCATTCCATCTGTCCCGATAATCGGATTCACATACTCCGATTGTGCGAACATCGTCAGTGAGACAGCCCAGATAGAAAATAAAAAGTAGAATCGTCTCATGGTTATTCGTTCGATAATGAGTATGGGAAGTCTGAATCGTTCACACCTCGGTTCGTAGCTGGCATCTTGTCCATTTGGAATACCAGTGATGCTCCTTTAAGCAGGTCGAAGTGGTTGAGATAGTTCTTCGTGTAAGCTTTTTTATTATATGTCATGGAGCGTATGTATCGGTTTTCATCACTATTGTTTGGAGCCGAGATATTTATTTTCTTTCCGTTCTCTAACGAGATGGTGGCTTTCTTAAAATATGGAGCCCCCACCACATATTGGTCGGAAGCCGGACAAACGGGATAGAAGCCTAAAGCGGTGAACACATACCACGCAGAAGTCTGTCCGTTGTCTTCGTCACCGCAATACCCATCGGGTGTAGCGAAATACAGGCGGTTCATCACTTCGCGGAGCCAGTATTGTGCCTTCCAAGGCTGACCAGCATAATTATAAAGGTAGATCATGTGCTGAATGGGTTGGTTACCGTGTGCATAGTTACCAAAGTTCATGATCTCCATCTCGCGGATTTCGTGAATCACTCCGCCATAATAGCTGTCGTCGAAGATGGGCGGTACTTGGAATACCGAGTCAAGCATGTTGACAAATTCAGACTTCCCTCCCATCAGGTCGATGAGTCCTTGAACATCGTGGAACACCGACCAGGTATAGTGCCAGCTGTTTCCCTCGGTGAATGCATCCCCCCATTTAAATGGGTTGAAAGGAGACTGGAATTGTCCGTCCTGATTCTTTCCACGCATCAGCTTATGGGTGGCGTCGAACACGTTCTTGTAGTTTAAGCTCCGTTGCTTGTAGATGGCAATCTCGGATTCCGGACGACCCAGTTTCTTTCCCATCTGATAGATGCACCAGTCATCGTATGCATATTCCAAGGTACGAGCTACGTTCTCATTGATGTTCACATCGTAGGGGATATAGCCCAGTTTATTGTAATACTCATAACCATATCGCCCCGTTGACTTGACGGTAGGATGTACGCTGTTAGCACCTTTCATCAGTCCTTCGAACATCTTGTTCGCATCCGCTTTGGTCACATTCTTGATGAAGGCGTCCGCAACGATGGAAGCAGAGTTGTTTCCCACCATACAATTGCGGTGGCCTGGACTGGCCCATTCGGGGAAGAAACCACTTTCGAGGTACGTATTCAGTAAACCTTCCTGCATCTTCTCTCCCATCGAAGGATAGATCAGGTTGATGAAGGGGAAGAGACAGCGGAAGGTATCCCAGAATCCAGTATCGGTGAACATATATCCGGGCAGCACTTGGCCGTTATATGGACTATAGTGAATCGGCTTTCCGTTTTCGTCATATTCATAGAACATCCGCGGGAAGAGGATGGAACGATAGTAGCACGAGTAGAAAGTACGGAGTCGGTCGGCATCTTCATCTTCCACTTCGATACGGCCCAGTGCTTCGTTCCAAGCATCCCGTGCAGCAGCCTTTGCCTGTTCAAAGTCTTTTCCGTCCAGCTCTTTCATATTTCGTTCAGCTTGTTCGAAACTGATGAACGAAGAGGAGATGCGAGCATGTACCTGTTCACCCTTTCGTGTCATGAAACCAATGGCTGCTCCGGCATGATTGGCTTTCAGTTCCAACTGATCGTCAACAAGATCTCCTCCAGCCCACACTTTATTAAACGAGAACGGCTTATCGAAGACGATGACAAAATAGTTCTTGAAGTTTTTTGGCACACCGCCACTATTGCGCGTGTTATAACCGATGATTTTGTTCTCTGAAGGAATCACCTTAATGTACGAACCGCGGTCGTATGCATCCACCACGATATAAGCCTGTTTCTCTTCGGGGAAGGTGAAACGGAAGTAGGCACACCGTTCGGTCGTGGTGAACTCGGTTGTCATGTTATATTCCGACAAATACACGCTGTAGTAATATGGCGTGGCCTTTTCGGCTTTATGTGAGAACCAGGAGGCGCGGTCATCCTCTTTGATCTTCAGTTTTCCTGTCATAGGCATGATGGCAAACTGTCCGTAATCATTGATCCACGGACTTGGTCGATGTGTTTGTTTAAATCCGCGAATCTTGTCGGAAGCATAGGTGTATGACCATCCGTCGCCCATCTTTCCAGTTTGTGCCATCCAGAAGTTCATACCCCAGGGCACGGAAACCGTTGGTGTGGTATTACCATTGGAGAGAGAGATTTTAGAATCCGTTCCCATCAACGTGTTCACATAGTCGACAGGCTGTTTCTTATTATTTGCCAGAAGGATGGTACAACAGAAAAAGAGTGTACACATCAAAAGCCATATTCTACTTTTCATATACTTTTATATTTAGTTATGTTATGAAGCAAAGATACAAACTTTTATGTTCAGTTTTTCTTCATTTTATACATATTTCGCAGCCAGAGCTTTGAAAATAATAGAAAGAACAATTACTATCATAATTTGGTCATTTATTGCGAATAAAAGTAAGTAAATAAAAGATGCAATAGGATGAAGCATCCTATTGCATTAATGAAGGAATCTGTCAGTAAAGTGCAAGATACCTGTTTGAAAGAATGCTTTTATCACAATGAGATGAAGTCGTTAAAAATGTGTTTTTATCACTATACTCGACCTCTGTGAAGGTATTACCTTCACATTTGCGCAATAATTAACATTTAAATGATTGATTAATAGGCATTTCCATTCTGTGAAGCTGTGAAGGTATGTTTTGGGTTTTTATGTAAGAGTTAGTTTGTTTCTGTGGATCTCCGGATCCACAGGAAGATAAAAGCGGGTCTTTGACCCGCGCGGATAAAAAATCCGCAATTAACGACTCGGGGATTACAAATCCCCGAGAACACAAAAAGCATGTTTTCCTAAACTCGCCAAACGCCCTCGCTTCGCTCGCTTGAACGAGGCTCGTTCTTCACGGAAAACATCTTCAATTTTCTTCACGCTTTTTTACTAAAGGCCGGAAGAATTTCAAAGTTAACGTAAACGGAAATGACAACAATTGAATACTTGTCCCTGTGGATTTCCGAATCCACAGGATGACTAATTGCGGGTCTTTGACCCGCGCGGATAAAAAATCCGCAATTATCAACTCGGGGATTACAAATCCCCGAGAACACAAGATTCGGAAATCCCCAACAACACGTTATCGCTTATATGACCCTTCATCTTCTCTTTTCATTGATCGTATAATTCTTTTCGTTTATCGAGTTTTTCATCCTCATTTGTCGAATGTTTTGGTTCAAAGACTGAGTTTTATCTTCAAAAAACTCAGTCTTCTCTGAGTATTCAGAGTTTCGATTTCCGTATATTCGACTTTTAATATACGTGAGTTGTGGGTTCCCGACTCGTTAAATTGTTCTTGTTATCTATTTGATATATCGGCAAGAAAATGTATTTTTGCTTAACATAAATAGATATCCATGGAAAGTTTTTGTTTGAAAAGCCAAAGATTGCTTTTTACATTGCTACTTTTATGCAGTAGTGCGATGCTCATTGCCCAAGACATGTTTGATTACACTCTCATCGGTGACCATCCTCGTCTCTTTATGCGGGCGAATGATTTCACCAACTTGGAGAAACAGATATCCAAGTCCCCGGAGATTAAAACCATCCACGACATTATTTTAAAAAAAAGTGATAATATATACCTGAAAGCACCCATCCTGGAGCATAGACTGGACGAGTCGGGCCGTCGATTACTGCATGTTTCGCGTACCGCCTTGGAGCAGATCTTTTGTTTGTCGTATGCCTACCGTATGACGGGCGAGAAGAAGTACTTGCAAAAGGCAGAGACCCAGATGCAGACGGTTTGTGATTTCAAAGATTGGAACCCAACTCACTACTTGGATGTTGGCGAGATGGCGCTGGCAGTTGCGATTGGTTACGACTGGCTGTATGCCGATCTGCAGCCAAAGACAAGAGATCTGGCGGTAAAAGCGATTGCGACCCACGCCTTTGGCACTTCTGATGTCTTAAAGTATGCTGGTTTCTTCAAAAACTCGAACAACTGGAACCAAGTATGTAACGGTGGCCTGGTCAGTGCAGCTATTGCCGTGTTCGAAGCGATGCCCGACCGAGCAAAGCAAGTCATTGAACGCTCCGTGAAGAGCAACGAACTGCCAATGAAGACGTATGCTCCTGACGGCAACTACCCTGAAGGATATATGTACTGGGGTTATGGGACTTCTTTCCAGATTATCCTTATTAAAGCCCTGGAAAAAGCTTTTGGCTCGGACCATGGCCTATCCAATTTTCCGGGATTTGATAAGACTGCCGAATATATCCTATATGCTGTCGGCACCAATGGCAAGGCATTCAACTATTCAGATTGTCGCGTAGATCTTTTCCCGAAGCTCCCTATGTGGTGGTTTGCCGACCATTTCAAGAATCCTTCCCTCCTTTACACGGAACTGCAGGAGATAAAGGACGGACTCTACGCCAAGGATTTTGAGGAGGCTCGCCTGTTGCCGCTGGCTTTGACATTAGCCACAGATATTGATTTGTCTTCGGTTAAAGCACCGGTGAAAAAGATTTGGTCAGGAAATGGAGTTGCTCCAGTCGTGCTTATCCGGACAGGATGGAACAATCCCAGCAAAGACGTGTATGTAGGTATCAAAGGTGGACGTGCTAACTCCGGTCATGCACACATGGATGCCGGTTCGTTCGTCTACGATGCGTTGGGTGTTCGCTGGGCAATGGACTTTGGCATGCAGGAATATGCCGGAATGGAAGCTGCAGGGGTGGACGTATGGGACAATGCACAAAACTCGGAGCGTTGGGACATCTTCCGGTACGGGAACAAGAGTCATAACACTTTGACACTGAATAATGTCCGGCACAATGCAGCCGGCATGGCGACCATCGAAAAAGTCATTGAGTCGAAGAATGAACTGGGTGCAGTCATCGATCTCTCGAAAGTCCTCGAGAACGGTGCACAGAAAGCCATTCGTACTGTTATCCTCAAGAAAGAGAAGGATCTGGAGATTACGGATATGGTGGTGGCCGATGAAGGGAAAGATGTTCCTTTGCGCTGGTCGATGGTTACTCCGGCAACAGCCAAGGTGATCAATAAACAATGTATTGAGCTGTCTCAGGCGGGAAAGAAGATGTATCTGAAAGTGTCTTCAGAGACACCATTTACCCTGAAGACCTGGTCAACCGTCGGTCCTCACGACTGGGATGCTGAGAATCCGGGAACCATCATCGTCGGATTCGAGTCGAACCTCCCGGCAGGAAAAGCCTCAACCTTTATTGTACGTCTGTCAACAAGAAAATAACACCGATATGAAGAAATTTGTCAATAGCCTATTCATCTTTATCATCCTGATCGTTGCAGGATGTACGTCACAACAACCGTATGACCCAGGTCTCAAACTATGGTATCAGCAGCCGGCACAGGAGTGGACGGATGCGTTGCCGGTGGGCAATGGACGCTTGGGCGCCATGGTCTTCGGTAATCCGTTCAATGAACGTATCCAATTGAACGAAGAGAGCCTGTGGGCAGGAACAGCCATGAACTCGAACAATCCCGAAGCCTATAAACACCTCAAAGAAGTACAACAGCTGATTCTTGACGGAAAGATCAAGGAATCGGTCGATTTAGCATCACGTACCATGCTGGGTACACCTCCCCGTGTACGTTCGTATCAGACTCTGGGGGATATCTTTATCGACTATGGTATCAAGGATACGACGAACTATCGCCGTGAATTAGATCTCAATACGGGAGTTGCCAAAACAACGTTCACTTCTCAGGGTGTGGACTATACGCAGGATGTCTTTGCGTCTGCTCCTGACAATCTGATTGTCATTCATCTGAAGGCTTCGAAGAAGGGTGCGCTGAATGCGACCATCCGTCTTGAACGAGAGAAGGATGCCGTGGTAAAAGCCGATATCCAGAAGATTATGATGGACGGACAGATTGTTGATGAGGAAGATTCACTTGCCGGCCCGGGTGGTGCCCACATGAAATTTGCAGCCCTGCTGAAAGCTCCTCGCGTAAAGAACGGTACGGTATCAATTGATGGACAGTCACTGGTGATCAAAGGGTCGGAAGAAGTGGTATTACTCTTCACGGCAGCCACCGATTATAATCTGAAGGAGATGAACTACGACCGTTCCATCAATCCTGCGGAAGTTTGCGAGCGGATTATCCATACCCCCACTCAACCAGAATACGATCAGCTCCTGCAAAAACATCTGAAAGAATATGCTCCGATGTTCCATCGGGTCGCACTGCACTTAGGTACGCCGAGCAATCTTCCTACGGATGTTCGCCTGCAAGCCGTCAAGGATGGAGCAGATGACCCCGACTTGGTCGCCTTGTATTTCCAGTATGGCCGCTATCTGTTGATGGGTAGTTCGCGTTATCCGGGTGTGATGCCTGCAAATCTGCAGGGTATCTGGAATAAAGACTTCAATGCGGCATGGAATGCGGATTTCCATACGAACATTAATCTGCAGATGAACTATTGGCCGGCAGAAGTCTGTAACCTTTCAGAGACAGCCTTGCCACTGACCAACTTCTTCCGTGCTTTGGAGAGGACAGCCAGTGAGACTGCTCGTGAAACTTACGGTGCACGTGGCTGGACCGTTCATCACCTCACCGACGCATTTGGCAGAACATCCATCATGGATGGTATCTGGGGATGCTTTCCGATGGGGGGCCCGTGGATGACGTTCAGTTTCTACGAACACTATGCGTTCACCGGTGATGAGACTTATCTGAAAGAACAAGCTTATCCGCTGATGAAGACGTCGGCACAGTTTGTCCTTGACTTCTTAATTAAGGACAAAAAAGGTCAATGGGTGACGGCTCCGTCCAACTCGCCGGAGAACCGTTTCATCGACCCAGCAACCGGACAACCTACAAATATGACTTATGCAGCAACCATGGATATTCAGGTTATCACAGAGTTGTTCAAAAACTGTATTCAGTCGGCTAAAATACTGCATACCGATGAAGCATTCTGCGATACGCTTCGTAGCGTAATGGCCAACCTGCCTCCGGTAAAGATTTCACCATCGACAGGCGGTATTCAGGAGTGGATTGAGGATTATGAGGAATCCGAGGTCGGTCATCGCCATATCTCCCATCTGCTGGGATTGTATCCTGGAACGCAAATTACTCCGTTGACTCCCGAATGGTTCGAAGGAGCAAAGAAAACAATCCAGCGCCGTCTGGCTTCTGGCGGCGGTCATACCGGCTGGAGTCGTGCGTGGATTATCAATTTCTATGCTCGTCTGCTTGATGCCGAGAACGCACATCTTCATGTGCAGGAACTGCTGAAGAAATCGACCCTTCCCAACTTGTTCGACAACCATCCACCTTTCCAGATTGACGGTAACTTTGGCGGCACGGCAGGTATTGCCGAGATGCTGGTACAGTCGCACGCCGGATACATCCATCTGTTGCCTACCCTTCCAAAAGAATGGAGTAGCGGTTCGTTCACCGGACTGAAGGGGCGGGATAACTTTGAGATTGACTGTGCTTGGGAAGCAGGAAAGTTGACAACGGCGGCCATTACTTCGAAAAATGGACACGACTGCAGCGTGCTCTACCAATATCCGTTCGTCGTGAAGAAAGGCAATAAGGAGGTGGCTGTTTCCGAAGCGTTTGATATAGCCGGAGTAACCTATTACAAAGCTTCATTCCCAACGGCGAAAGGAGATTCTTTTGTAATAGTAGAACGCTAAGAAGAAATAGTCATTTAGATTGATAAAGATAAGGGAGCACATCAAATTGTGCTCCCTTGTCTTTTATAATAAACGTTGAATTGATATTATTGAATAACGACTTTGACGATATACTCATATTCCTCGGTCACATCAAGCAACTCCAATGGAGTGCCATCTAAAGTAATATTCTTTATGGATGAAGGAGCATTTGAATTATCACGATAATTGCCTAATTCTAAAGTATATTTTAAAATATGATCATTCTCATCTTTAAATAATTCGGGAATATTTAGATGAATTTCCATCTCCCATACTCTATTTATATCATAATTAATAGATTCAAGAGCTGCGAAATAATATAAAAAACCGACAGTAAAGGTACTAAGTGTAGGCCGTAATTGATTGCCATATTTATTAATATATAAAAAATCACCACGCCTATCATAACCATCATTATATCCAGAAAAAGATCTATAGGAAGCGATGTAATCTATAGGGTGGCCATTTACATAATATTTAGGCGTTTTCTTTATATAATAAGCAGGAGAAGATGGTACGTTTAGATTATTATCAGGAATCATAAAATCATTTAGAATGTTTCTGCCGTTTTCATCAACAAATTGTATTCCTATTGTATTTGCATAGCTATATGAACCATAAGCTTGCATTTTTTTCTTATCAGGGAATAGCTTATCAAAATCTATATCATAAACGATTTCATCACCCTCAATATCATCGTAACAACTGGTAAAGAGAGCCAGTGGGATAAGCAGTAATAATGTATAAATTTTTTTCATAACGCATTTAATTTAAATAAGGACTGATAAATTTTTTAATATTAAAATATTCGTTATAATGTGCACAATAATAGGAACTGCCATCATTTAACCATACTTGAGAATTTGTTGGGGTTCCCCAGTTAAAATGCCATTGATTATAATTTAAATAACTTGTCGGAGGACTTCCTCATTGCTGCATGCCGTAAAGATTAGGGCAAGCAGCATAAATAAAACAGTTTTTCTCATCATACTTATTAGATTTGGTAAAACAAAAATAATATTAAAAACACTCATCTATTTTTTATAAATACCGAAACCCTGGAAATACTGTTTTTTTAACACTATTTAACCATAGGAGGTCCTGTTAAAGAGAAAAAAGGAGATGAACAGTATAAATAGTATGGCATTCCGAACAGGTATTATTATAGAATAGCCTGGAAGAATCGTTTGGTTTTTTCTTCCATATCACAAATAATGTATATCTTTGTGGGAGTGGCTTACAAGCATGACTTATCTGTTGATGGCAGATAGATTGATTGACCAATAAAAATGAAGATATGAAGAAGATAAGATTAGGACTGTTCCTGATGAGTTTACTCTGCTCTCAGGTGTTGCTGATGGCTCAGAACCGATGGGCGATTAATCCCGAGGGAGGAATTACCTGGACGATTGACCAACGTATTCCACATGAGGACCATATCGAGATGAGCGGACAAAAGGTATCAACCGTTCTTCGCTACGGCATCGATGCCAATGGCGCTTTCGTGCTGAACAGGAGCATGGTATGGCCAATGCTTCGTACCATCCCGAACAACACGCACGCCAGCCTGATGCGTCGATTTGCGTGGAAGGTGACGGATATGATCGAGGTAGATGGACGATCTCTGATCAACGAAAAGGTGGAGAACATCACCTTGGATGGAAAGATGACGGTCAACAGCCATTTCGAGCAAGCCAAGGACAAGGTGGTAGGACTTACCCGCATCCTTTTCCCCTCTACGACACAGCCGATGTTCTGCGAGAAATATATCCTAAAGAACTTATCTGAAAAAACCATCAAAGTAGAAGTTCCTTCCTCCACTTCCGTACTTCAAACCGATCCTAACCAAGGCGTGGACGGCAGTTATAAGTTGGTCGCTACTTTGCAAGGCAGTACAAGTCGTAGCCTGAAGAAAGGAGAAGAATTGACCTTTAGCGTCTTCTTCATCGGCTACAAGCCTCAGGAGCCAGAGATAACACCTGATATAGAAAAGGAACTGGCAGCGCGTCAAGCGTTGGTGGACGAGTTGCGGGGAAAGCTGGTGCTGAATACGCCGAACGCTACCATCAACACGTTGTTTGCTTTCTCGAAGATTCGGGGAGCGGAAAGCATCTATCTGACGAAGGGCGGTTTCATGCACGGACCGGGTGGAGAGTCGTATTACGCTGCACTGTGGGCAAACGACCAGGCAGAGTACATCAATCCTTTCTTCCCTTATCTGGGATATCGTGTCGGTAATGAGTCGGCTCTGAACGCCTATCTTCACTTTGCCCGCTTCATGAATCCGAAGTATGAGCCGATACCAAGTTCGATCATTGCGGAGGGTATCGACATCTGGAATGGTGCCGGTGACCGTGGTGATGCTGCGATGATCGCCTATGGAGCGTCCCGTTATGCGTTGGCCAGGGGCGATAAGGGGGAAGCCGAGCAACTCTGGCCGTTGATCGAGTGGACGCTGGAGTATTGCCATCGGAAACTGAACAAAGAGGGAGTGGTCACCTCTGACTCAGACGAACTGGAAGGGCGCTTCCCTGCAGGAGAAGCAAACCTCTGTACATCTTCTCTCTATTATGATGCCTTGCTGTCGGCTGTTTACTTGGGGAAATCATTAGGCAAACCAGCGGCTCAGTTGAACAGTTATGCAAAAAAGGCCCAAACCCTGCGCAAGGCGATGGACAAATACTTCGGTGGGACGGTCGAGGGATTCAATACGTATCAATATTATAAAGGAAACGATGTGCTGCGTTCCTGGATCTGTATCCCATTGACGGTAGGCATCTACGACCGCAAGGAAGCCACCATCGACGCCTTGTTCTCTCCTCGCCTGTGGACGGAGAACGGACTGTTGACGCAGGCTGGGACGGAGACATATTGGGATCGCTCAACACTTTATGGATTCCGCGGTGTGATAGCCTGCGGTGAGGTGGACAAAGCCATGGATTATCTTAAGTTCTATTCCAACCGGCGGCTCTTGGGTGAGCATGTTCCTTACGCCATTGAGGCATGGCCGGAAGGCAGTCAGCGACATCTCTCGGCAGAGAGTGGATTGTATTGCCGCATTTTCACGGAGGGATTGTTCGGCATTCGTCCTACCGGGCTGCACGCTTTCGACTTGACTCCTCGTCTGCCAAAAGAATGGAACGAGATGAGCCTGAACCAAATCTGCGCATTTGGAAAGATCTTCGATATTCATGTCCAACGGATACAGAAGAAGTTGGACGTACGCATCCTGACCGATGGAAAAGTGGTGAAGCACGCCAGGATAAAGGATGGAGCGACCATGAGCGTATCATTCTAACAGAAAAGTTATGTCCATTACAACGAAATATCAATACTCATTACATCAGCATAATACCTTCGGGATGGATGTCAAAGCCGAGGAGTTCATCACCTATGATACGGTGGATGAGCTGATTCAGGTCTTGGCGAGGATTCGTGGCACCGGGAAGCGGATTCTTCATATCGGCGGAGGGAGCAACCTCCTGTTCACGAAAGATGTCGAAGGAGTCGTCCTCCATTCCCAAATCAAGTTCATCGAGTATGGGGCGTGTGAAGGTGGCGAGATACTTGTCCGCGTAGGCTCAGGAGTCGTGTGGGATGACTTCTGTGCCGAGATGGCCAAGCAAAATTATTACGGGAGCGAGAACCTCTCGTACATCCCTGGTGAGGTAGGAGCATCAGCGGTCCAGAATATCGGGGCATACGGCGTGGAGGTCGGTTCGATCATCAAAGAGGTGGAGACCATCGAGGTCGCTACGGGCAGGCCTCGGGCCTTTTCAAATGAAGAGTGTGCGTATGGATATCGTGACAGCATCTTTAAAAATCAGTTGCAAGGGCAATATATCGTCACGGCTGTCGTGTTTCGTCTCTCCGTGGTGCCGAAGGTTCATTTAGATTATGGCCAACTGCAGGAATTACGGTCGGCAACGGTCGTCCCTTCTGCACAGACCATTCGGGAGGCGGTGATAAGCATCCGCAAGTCGAAGCTGCCCGAACCGGACGAGTTGGGCAGTGCAGGGAGTTTCTTCAAGAACCCGGTAGTGGCGAAAGGCGTTTATGAAAAGCTGGCACAAGGATATGCCAGCGTTCCTCATTACGTGGTCGATGAAGAGCAGATCAAGATACCGGCAGCATGGCTCATCGAACAATGCGGATGGAAAGGAAAGAGCCATGGAGGAGCCGCGGTCTATGAGAAGCAGCCGCTGATCTTGGTAAACAAGGATCATGCCACACCGACGGACATCATCGAGCTGGCAGGTATGATCCGGCAAAGTGTTCTCGAGAAGTTTCAAATACAGATTTATCCTGAAGTTAATTACATCTAATATCCAATAGCATATGGCATCATTTATCGTTGAAGGAAACCACCAACTGCATGGTGAGATTACTCCGCAAGGAGCAAAGAACGAAGCGTTGCAGGTGATTTGTGCTACGCTCCTCACACAGGAAGAGGTGGTGATAGAGAATGTCCCCGATATCTTAGACGTCAATAACCTGATTCAACTGCTCTGTGACATGGGGGTGAGCGTGAAGCGTATGGGGAAGAACAGCTACAGTTTCAAGGCGGAACACATCGATACCAGTTTCATCGAGAGCCAGGCGTTCATGAACAAATGTGCCAAGTTGCGTGGTTCGGTTATGATGATCGGCCCACTGCTGAGCCGACTGCGCAAGGTGTTCTATGCGACTCCCGGTGGTGACAAGATTGGGCGTCGCCGACTGGATACACATTTCCGTGGCATCAGCAACTTAGGAGCAACCTTCACCTATGACAGTGAAAAGAAAGCATATCGCTTCGAGACCGCCGACCGGTTGCAGGGGACATACATGCTGCTGGATGAAGCCTCGGTGACTGGTACAGCCAACATCGTGATGGCGGCCGTGATGGCGAAGGGCAAGACCGTCATCTACAATGCAGCTTGCGAGCCTTATGTCCAGCAACTCTGTAAGATGCTGAACAAGATGGGAGCCCGCATCTCGGGTATCGCATCGAACCTCCTGACGATTGAGGGGGTAGATGAACTGCACGGGGCTTGTCATCAGATCCTGCCGGATATGATCGAGGTCGGCAGCTTTATCGGCATGGCCGCGATGACCGGCAGCGAACTGACCATCAAGAATGTGTCGTGGGAGAACCTCGGAATTATCCCCGACAGTTTCCGCCGACTGGGTCTACAACTGGAGAAACGAGGCGACGACATGTTCATTCCTCGCCAAGAGCACTATGAGATCGAATGTTTCCTGGATGGCTCCATCCTGACTTTGGCCGATGCGATCTGGCCGGGACTGACGCCCGACTTGCTGAGCGTGCTCCTCGTCGTAGCAACGCAGGCCAATGGAAGTATCTTGATTCATCAGAAGATGTTCGAGAGCCGCCTGTTCTTCGTCGATAAACTGATCGACATGGGAGCACAGATTATTCTTTGTGATCCTCACCGGGCTGTCGTGATCGGTCACGACCACCGCATCCGCCTGAGAGCAAACAACATGGTTTCGCCAGATATCCGTGCGGGAGTAGCCATGCTGATTGTGGCCATGAGCGCAGATGGGGTGAGCAGGATCGATCATATCGAACAGATCGACCGAGGCTACACTAGGATCGAGGAACGACTGAATGCCATTGGTGCCAAGATTACACGTATCGATTAATATATGAAAAAGATTTTTTTCCTTGCTTGGATGATGCTGTGCATGATTGCACTGCATGTCCGGGCGGAGCTGGTCCCTACCCGCTTGCGTTGTGAGCAGATGGACAACCCGTTTACCGTGGATGTGCTCAACCCTCGTTTGTCGTGGATCAATAAGGTGAACGATGAGGCCGTCCAAGGTGAAAAGCAGACGGCTTATCGGATCTGTGTGGCCTCGTCGAGGGAGAAGTTGCTGGCGGGAGATGCCGATATCTGGGACACCGGAAAGAAGATGTCCGACCAGTCGGTCCTTGTTCCGTTTCAAGGGAACGAACTTGTCTCCGGAGGAACCTACTGGTGGCGAGTAAAGGTATGGAATAAGGATGGTCACGAATCGAAGTGGAGCGAGCCGGCCTTCTGGGGGATGGGGCTGCTCTCGGCTTCGGAATGGCAGGCAAAGTGGATCGGTGCCGATTGGGAACACGGGGCAGCACCAACGTTTCGTCGTTTGTTCACGGTGAAGAAAGCCATCGCTCATGCCAAATTATTTGTCACAGCCCTCGGTTATTACGAAGTGTCGCTCAACGGACAGAAGGTGGGTGATGACTTCTTCGTTCCCAACATCTCGAATGCCAACAAACGGCCGAAACTGCCTACCGAGTTTCTGGCCATTCCCGATAATTTCACGGACTACAGGGTTTTCTACTTGGCCTACGATGTATCGTCCTACCTGCACCGGGGGACGAATCGGATCCAAAGCCTGCTGGGGGAAGGAATGTACAATGCCGTGAGCCATTGGATTGCTCCTTTTGGCGAGAATGCTTTCCTCTGTCAGCTGGAGATTACCTATGAGGATGGAACGAAAGAGGTGGTCGTGACCGACGAGAACTGGGAGATGACCGCCTCACCCATCGTGATGAACGGGGTCTATGCCGGTGAGATCTACGACGCAGTCAAAGCGCATCAGCCCGAGAACTGGAGAAGAGCCCGGGTTGTGGAGGCTCCTGCAGGGAAACTGACGGCCCAGACGGCGCCATCGGATAAGCTGACCGAGGTGCTGAAGCCTGTCAGCCTTGAACGACAGGACGACGACAGCTATCTGGTCGATTTTGGCAAGGAGATCTCCGGATGGATCCACCTGAAGGATGTCGTTGCCCGGCGGGGTGACACCATCCACGTTCGTTATCTCAGCGAATCTCCTCTGGGTGTGCAGAAATATATCCATGGCGGGACGGGCAAGGAAAGCTATGCACCTCGCTTCACCTGGTTCGTCTTTCGGAAAGCCGTCGTCGTGGGATGTCAAGACCTCACAGCTGAAAACCTGCAGGCGGAGGCTGTGAACACGGACTTGAAGCTCGTGGCTCATTTCGAGACCTCCAACCCACTCTATAATCAGATCAATACCATCTGGCAACGCAGCGAGATGGATAACCTTCACGGAGGTATCCAAAGCGATTGCCCGCACCGCGAGCGCAACCCTTACCTGGGCGACGGACAGGTGGTCTGCCACACCGTGATGGAGAACTTCGACGCTGCTGCTTTTTACCATAAATGGATCCAGACGATGCGCGACAGTCAGGACAAGGACACCGGCTATGTGCCGAACTCCGCTCCGTGGCAGTCGGCTTGTGGAGGTGGTGTAGCCTGGGGAGCAGCCATGAACATCATTCCGTGGGAGTACTACCTGCACTATGGCGACCTGCAAGAATTGAAAGATAATTACCAAGCCATGAAGGATCAGGTGAGGTACATGCTCACTTGGCTCACCGAGGATGGCACGATGCTCTCGCAACGCCCGAATGTAGGCTCGGACAAGCCGAACCAATGGTTCAACCTGGGTGATTGGGTGTCGCCATTCGAACTGCCCGACACCGAGCTGGTGCATACGTTCTACCTGTGGTATTGTACGGATATCAACGCCAAGGCAGCCAAGGCGCTGGGTCGTCAGGATGATGAGTTGTATTATAAGGTATTGGCCGAGAAGGTGTGGAATGCTTTCCACCGGAAGTTCTACCGTCCTGCCGAGAAGAGCTATGGCGACTACGGCAGCAATGTCTTTGCCTTGGTGATGGGTGTGCCCGATGCAGACCGAGAGGCAGTGGTGGAGACGCTGCGGCATGAGATCGCCGTGAGGTACAAGGGGCATTTCAACACGGGTATCTTTGGCACGCGCTTCCTGCCCGAGACGCTGGCCCGCTACGGCATGAACGACCTGGCCTGTGAGGTGATGAACCAGACCGACTTCCCCAGCTTCGGTGACATGATCCGTCAGGGAGCGACCACGATGTGGGAACAGTGGGATGGGAAGAACTCGCGGAACCACCCGATGTTTGGTGGAGCACTGAGCTGGTTCTACCGCTATCTGGCCGGCGTACAATTGGATGAGTCGCGCCCGGGATACAAACATTTCAGCGTGAAGCCGATCCTCACCGCACTCGAACGGGTATGCTATGCAGTGGAAACATCGTATGGGGTGGTCGGATCGGAAATCGTCCAGACTGCCCACGAGGTGAATCTGTGCGTGATCGTTCCGGTAGGTTGCTCGGCAACGGTCACCTTGCCCATCAGCAATGAGGTGAAAGAGCTGCAGCAAGGGACCTATCGGTTTACGATCTCTAAAAATGAATGAAAGAACTAATAATAATCGACCATGAAAAAACTTTTATTGTTGGCATGTCTCGTGATGACTGCCATGAACGTGTTCTCCGACGAAGTACCTTTGTTGGGAAACGTGCAGCACAGGGAAAGCATTTCCTTGAACGGAGAGTGGAACTATATTGTGGATGTGCAGGAAGAAGGCTACTATGACTATCGGATGAAGCCGATGAACAACGGTTTCTTCATCAACCAGAAGCCGAGCCGCCCGGAGGATCTGATAGAATATGATTTCGACAAATCGAAGAGCATGACGATCCCTTCGGACTGGAACACGAAGGATAATCAGCTGTTCTTCTACGAGGGAACGGTGTGGTTCAAGAAGAGTTTCACCTTCCATCCCAAGGCCGGTAAGAGGAGCATCCTTTATTTCGGGGCGGTGAACTACGAAGCAATTGTCTATGTCAATGGAAAGCGGGTCGGCAGCCATGTCGGAGGCTTCACTGCCTTCAACTTCGATGTGACCGACGTGCTGAAGGACGGTGAGAACTTCGTCATCGTGAAGGTGGACAACAAGCGTCATAAGGATAATGTGCCGACACAGATCTTCGATTGGTGGAACTACGGTGGAATCACCCGCGACGTCCTCCTGGTGGAGGTGGAACCTACCTATATCGAAGACTACACGGTTCGGCTGAATCCGCAGAACCCGAAATTGATTCACTTCGATGTGCGGTTGAACAAGGCGGAAGCCAACAAGACCATTACCCTGAACATTCCTGAACTGAAGATAAAGGCCAAGGTGACGACCGACGAGAAAGGACAGGCCTCTGCCGAAGTGAAGGCCAAGCCTCAACGGTGGAGTCCCGCCTCACCCAAGCTCTATCAGGTGGAGATTGGCCAGGGAAGCGAGACGATCCGCGATGAGATCGGATTCCGCACCATCACCACAAGAGGGAAGCAGATCCTTCTGAACGGACAGCCTATCTACCTGAAAGGAATCAGCATCCATGAGGAGAAAGCCTACGGCGGCGGACGGGCCAACTGCACGGAGGATGCGCACACCCTCCTTTCATGGGCAAAGGAACTGGGATGCAACTTCGTCCGCCTGGCCCACTATCCGCACAACGAGTACACGGTGCGTGAGGCAGAGAGGATGGGCATCATGGTATGGTCGGAGATCCCTGCTTACTGGACCATCTCCTGGACCAATCCGGCGACCTACGAGAATGCACAACGTCAGCTTCACGACATGATTGCTCGTGACCATAACCGGGCGAACGTGATCATCTGGTCGATTGCCAACGAGACGCCGCACAGCGCCGAACGGGACAGCTTCCTCAGTCGACTGGCAAAGTATGCCCGCACGCAGGATCAGACACGGTTGATCAGCATGGCCATGGAGGTGACGTCGGCCTCGAATTATCATAATAAGTTGCAGGACAACATGAACGAGTACGTCGATGTCATCAGCTTCAATGAGTATATCGGATGGTATCGCGATGTGAACGATGCGGCAAAGATGACGTGGGAGGTGCCGTACAACAAGCCCGTCATCGTCAGCGAGTTCGGTGGCGGTGCCCTGGCGGGCTATCACGGGGCAAAGAATCAGCGGTGGACGGAGGAATTCCAGGAGAACCTGTACATTGAGAACCTCCGCATGCTGGAGAAGATCGACGGACTCTCAGGTACGACACCGTGGATCCTGAAGGATTTCCGCTCGCCGAGACGAGTACTCTCCGGCATCCAGGATTATTACAACCGGAAGGGACTGGTCAGCGATGACGGACAGAAGAAGAAGGCTTTCTGGATTTTGAAGAGTTGGTACGAGAAGAGATAAAAAAAAGGAGGGCAATATGAAACGATTGATTTTGATGAGCGGACTGTTCTGCCTGCTGGCAGGAAGTCCGGCTGCAGCACAGACATACTATGAATCGGAGAATCCCATTGCGGTGGTCAACCAGAACCCGGGATTCTGCAGCATCATCCACACGTGGGGCTTCATCGGTGACTCGTTGTGCAGCGGTGAGCACGAATCACGCGACGAACAAGGCAAGAAGGGCTACCACGACTATTATGATTATTCCTGGGGACAGCGCATCTGTGCCCTGACCGGCACGAAGGGCGACAACTACTCGCAGGGCGGAGAATGGACAAAAGGGTGGATCAGCAACTTCTGGGACAATCCGAAGAACCGCAACAATAACATCTGCGCCAAGGGCTCCCCCAAGCAGGCCTACATCATGGCGCTGGGAGTGAACGACCGAAGCCGGAAATATGCGGTGGGAGATGTGAAGACCGACATCAACAAGGCTGATTTCACGAAGAACGCCGATACGTTCACCGGCAGTTATGCGGGCATCATCCAGCGCATCAAGAGCATCCAGCCGCTGGCAAAGTTCTTCCTGGTGACCGATCCGCGCGGCTCCGAGGACGACGGATATAATAAGGTGATCCGGCAGATGGCGGAGGTCTTCGAGAACGTGTACATCCTCGACCTGAAGAAGTACGGGCCCGACTATAGCAATGAGTCCGACTTCCATAAGCGGTTCTTCCTCGGCGGCCACCTGAACGCGATGGGCTACGAGTACACCGCCTGGATGTTCATGACCTATATCGATTGGATCATCCGTCATCACATGGAAGACTTCGAGCAGACCGCTTTCATCGGCACCGGATATAAGTATTAGTCGGATGAATTTCCCATTCTCCGGCAAGAGTTAAGGATTTGGCCGCCTTCGCTTTATGATTCTGCGAGGGCGGCTAAATTCTTTCCTTGGAAGAAGAAAAAATATCCTTGGAAATTTGCATAAATGTCGAATATATTTCGTAACATTGCCAGTGAAGAAATTGAAAACAATGCAGACTGACTTGATAAGACTTAATACTGATACAACGAGACTAGGCAGAAATTTTTACAATCTATCCCTGTCAAATGAGATTACGTTCACGGCCGATTTTTAATCGGCGCGCGCCAGTTTACAAATCGGCGCTCGCCAATTTAAAATTGGCGCTCGCCGATTGAAATGCTGGTGGTAGAGAAAAAAATGAAGGCGAAAGCCAATTATAACAATTTTTTTTAACAATTTAAATTTTTCGGTTATGGCAAATCTTAAATTAAGAGTTGCAAAATCGGGTAACATCAACCCAAAAACTAAGGAAAAGGGCTTCGTTGCCCGAGTGTTAACCAATGGAAAAGCTTCCGTTGACGAGATTGCCGCTATGGCGTGCCGCAACACCACAGTCCATAAGGCAGAAGCAAAAGTTGCGCTTGAATTGTGTATCGATGCTGTGGCCGAGATGCTGAAACAGGGCTACATCGTAGACTTGGGACCGGTTGGAAAACTCTATCCGAGTTGTAACAGCGTATGGGTGGAGGATGCAGAGAACCTGCAACTCACCAGCGTAAAACCATCTGTTTATTATCGTGCTTCCGACGAGGTGGCCGCAGCCATCAAAGGGGCCGCTCTGCAGTGGGCACAACCTAACGAGGGAGATGAAGAACCCCTCGATGATGAAAACACTCCGCTTGATGGGAGTGATTAACTCTTTGTTATTTTGCATGTCGTTAGGGAGCTTCGTTTTGTTGTTGTTGGGAAGCATAACTAACGTTGTTTTCGTCGTTGGGATCCTAGTGTCGTTGGGGATCTCCGGATTTATGTCGTTGGGGATCTCCGGATCCCCAATGCTTTCATTGCGGGTCTGCGACCCGCGCGGATGGCACATCCGCATTTATTCTCATGCGGATTCGGAAATCCGCATGGACGGGAAACATCCGCATGGACGAAGTGTTAGGAAGCATAACTAACGTTGTTTTCGTCGTTGGGTTTCTAGTGTTGTTGGGAATCTTCAGATTTAGTGTCGTTGGGGATCTCCGGATCCCCAACGCTTTTATTGCGGGTCTGTGACCCGCGCGGATGGTACATCCGCATTTATTTCCATGCGGATTCGGAAATCCGCATGGACGGGAAACATCCGCATAGACGAAGTGTTAGGAAGCATAACTAACGTTGTTTTCGTCGTTGGGATTCTAGTGTTGTTGGGAATCTTCAGATTTAGTGTCGTTGGGGATCTCCAGATCCCCAACGCTTTCACTGCGGGTCTGCGACCCGCGCGGATGGCACATCCGCATTTATTCTCATGCGGATTCGGAAATCCGCATGGACGGGAAACATCCGCATGGACGGGAAACATCCGCATGGACGGGAAACATCCGCATGGACGGGAAACATCCGCATGGACGAAACATCCGCATGGATGAACATGAACAAAAGCAACAGGACATAACTCGTTGAAATCAAAAATATTTCTTATTTGGTTGGGATTTCATTTTTTATGTATACCTTTGCAGCGAATTTAGTAGCCCCATCAATTCATGATGAGGCGAAAGGGAATCCGGTGAAAAGCCGGAGCTGTTCCTGCAGCTGTATTCCTCGTTCATTATTTGTTCTGCAAAACCACTGTATCGACGATATGGGAAGGTAAACAAATAGAGGAAAGCCAGAAGACCTGCTAAGTTCAACTTAAATAAGCACTATGCTTCCAGGATCTGAAGCGATGGGCATGATCTACGATATAGCAACATTGTTATTATCTTAGGCTCGGGCTAAGCAAAGGCTTCCGGCATGGTGCGCTTATTGGTACCGTTATGAAGTATAAATGGATTACTGCACTTGCTGGTCTGCTCTTTTCTCTTCACGCTTCCGCACAGGTGGTGAATGAGATGCAGGACTCTATTCCTGAAATTGTCGTGACAGGAACGGGGACGCAGCATCTGTTGAAGGATGCTCCCGTGCAGACAGAGGTGATCAGTGGAAGAATCTTGAAGAACTATTCCGCAAAAAGTCTGCA
Source organism: uncultured Bacteroidales bacterium (assembly GCA_902779535.1). Taxonomy (GTDB): domain Bacteria; phylum Bacteroidota; class Bacteroidia; order Bacteroidales; family Bacteroidaceae; genus Phocaeicola. The sequence goes on along the minus strand of CACZBX010000001.1, from coordinate 24,215 downwards.
AGACTTGCTGATGGGTTTGACATCGTCGCTCGACTTTAATGAGGACGATATGGGCAGCCAGATGCAGATGAACGGATTGGGGAATAGTTATATCCTGATCCTGATCGATGGCAAGCGGATACATGGCGATGTGGGGGGACAGAATGACCTTGGACTGATCGACCCTCATAACATTGACCGGATTGAAATCGTGAAAGGTGCCTCCTCGGCACTCTATGGCAGCGACGCCATCGCCGGAGTCATCAACATCATCACCAAGAAGCACGATGAAGGATTGCTGGCCGAGAACAGCACGCGGGTGGGCAGCCACGGCGACATCCGTCAGCATAACGGCATCGGCATACGGCTGGGGAAGGTCAGCTCGTACACGAACTTCCAACTTCAGCATACCGATGGATGGCAGAACACGGCCACCGAGGACCCTCATCAGACGGAGTTCCTGATTACCGACTCCCGAAACAAGACCGTGAACAGATATACGAACTGGCAGATCTCGGAACGTCTGACCTACGAGCCGGTGAAGAACCTCGAACTGTATGCCGAGGGTAGTACGTACTGGAAGCGCATCTACCGCCCCAGCGGAAAGTATGCAGCGGTCGATGTAAAGACCTACGATATGGAATACCATAACCGAAGCCTGTCGGCTGGTGGAACGTGGAAGTTGGATGGCACCGATTTTATCTCATTGGATGTGGATTGGAACAAGCACGCCTACTATTACTACTTCACGGCGATCACCCTGACCGATGGCTACGACCCGCAAGGTAACTTCACTCCTTATTATCCTTACTTCCCCGACGACATGGAGTTGCAGAGCGATCAGCAACGCACGATGGCCAATCTGAAAGGAGTCTTCGAACTGTCGGAGCACCATCGGTTGAACACGGGTGCGGAATGGCGGTACGACTATCTGGAAGCTCCGATGCGCGTCGTTGGTGGAGAGGCAAAGGATCATACATCGGCCCTCTATGTGCAGGATGAGATCAGCTACCGACTGTCGGATAAGGTTGCTGCCAACGTGACGGCGGGCTTGCGACTGAACCACAACGACCAGTTCGGCAACTGCCTGACCCCGAAGGTATCGGGAATGCTCTCGCTGGGAGACGACATCCGTCTGCGGGCTACCTGGAGTCAAGGCTTCAAGACCCCTACTCCCAAGGAGTTGCAATACCGTTATGTCCGTTATATGAACGGCACCTACCTTTACTTAGGCAATACAGAATTGAACCCCCAGACATCCAACTATTACTCATTGGGTGGCGAGTATAACCGGAAAGGATTGAACATCACGGTGACAGGCTATCTGAACGATGTCGATCACATGATCACCCTCGTAACAATACCCAACAGCAAGGCCCCGGCCGAATACATCGCGAAGTATGATCCGGTGAAGACCCGTCAGTACCAGAACCTGGAATCGGCGAAGACCAAAGGAGTGGACGTCTCTGTCCGCTACCGCATCAACCGAGAGTGGATGGCCGGCTTGAGCTACAGCTATTTGGACACAGATGCTAAGCAATACGATACAACCCACGAGAAATTAGTCGATGTCATCATTGATGGTACCGCCCATCATAAGGGCAGTTGGTTTGCCACATGGAATCGTTCGTTCTCGTCGAAGTACCAGATGGGAGCCGGTCTTTACGGTAGGATGTCATCGAAGCGGTACTATCAGATAAATGGCAATGGAAAAGGCTATCAGATCTGGCGACTCTCGACCAATCATGAGCTGACAGCAAAGAAGATGACCTATCGGATCGAAGCCGGTGTGGACAACATCTTCGATTACGTTGACCGAACCTACCATGGTCTGCACCTGGGAACGACCACGCCGGGGCGCACCATCTATGCTACACTGACCATCAAGTTCGCACAAGGGAAGAAACTAAAATTCAAATCAAACAATAAGTATAATTCTAATTCAAATGACAATGAACAAGATTAAGTATTTATTTTTAGGCCTTTTGGCTATGTGTACGACGGCAGTCTTCACATCTTGTGATGATGATGACCAGGAGCCATCCATTCAGTACATTGAGAAAGAAGTGATCAAGGAAGTTGAGAAGGAAGTACCGGTTCCATCTTCAAACTGGGAACGCTATCAGGAACTTGTTACGAAAGATGTAAAGTCGAAGAAGCAGCACGACAAGGCCATCCTTCTGGTTGCTTTCGGTTCTACTTGGCAGCAGGCTTTCGATGCTTTCGATACTGCAATCGAAGCTTACAAGGCAGAATTCAAGGATTATGATGTATTCTTGTCTTATTCTTCAGCAATCTGTATCAACCGTGCAGCAGCAGGTGAGAACGCAGCCGACGGCGCTGAGATCCGTAACTACTACGCTCCTCCTTTCTGGCTCAACGCTTTCGCAGCTGAAGGCGTTCGCTATAAGGAAATCGTGGTTCAATCCTTGCAGGTGATCCCAGGTGAAGAGTATACCCGCGTGATCAATTACATCAAGGACTTTGCGAACAACTCAAATGGCGACTTGGATGACAAGTATTTGTCAGAGGTTGTGCTGAAGCTTGGTGTTCCTTTGTTGCAAGATGCAGAAGAGGACGTTCCGGCAGTGGCAAAGGAATTGAACGAGTTGTATAAGGATGTAGCTAAGGAAGGCGTTGTTGCTTTCATGGGTCATGGTAACCCAGACTCTTATGATACTTATAAGGCAAACGTTCGTTATACACAGTTGGAAGAGGCTCTTCAGGTTTACAGCAAGAACTACTATGTAGGTACAGTGGACATGATGGGCAACTTCAAGACTCACGTATTGGCTCGTATGCAGGCTAACGGTATCAAGAACGGTAAGGTTTACTGCCATCCTTTGATGTCAATCGATGGTGACCACGGTCACAACGATATGGCTGGTGATGACGATGCTTGGGATGAGAAGGAAGGATATGAGGCAAACGAGGAAGGTGAAGTAGAAGATACTTCATGGAAGATGTACTTCTATCGCATGGGCTATACTTGCAACGATGATACCATGATCGAAAAGGGCTTGCTCGAACTCCCGACCATTCGCCAGGTATGGATCAACCATACACATGCAGCTATCGATGGTGAGCCACTCGACTACTATCATTCAAAGAACCCAGAATAAGAATAACTTGATTATTTGTTTTACAAAGGAGTCTCGGTTTAGGCCGAGACCCTTTTGTCGTTTATTATGAAGAATATATATTTGTTACTGTTCCTATTAGTAAGTACGCAGGTTTCCGCGCAGATCCATAAGTCGAACAAGGATAGCGTACCATCCAATGAGCGTGTCTATACCATTAGTCCAATCGTGGTTACGGGGACGGGACATCATCAGCGTCTGAAGGATACCTCTACGCCGGTCCATGTCTTGTCGAAGCAAGAGATTCATGAGCAGGGAATCACCAATTTTTCGGACGCTATCACTAAGATGATGCCTCAGGTGGCCGTATCTCCTAACTCGATGGGTTCATTCCTGCGCCTGAACGGTTTGGGCAACAAATATATATTGATCTTAATCAATGGACAGAAGTTGGTCGGAGACATCTCGAACAATGTCGACATCAGCCGCATCAATATCTCCCGAATCCGTCGGATTGAGATCTTGGATGGCGCAGCCTCCTCACTCTATGGCTCAGATGCCATCGGTGGTGTCATCAACATCATCACCGACCAGCCGACCAGCGATATGATTTCCGTGATGACCGATACGCATGTCTCGGGGAAAGGCAAGTTTACGCAGTCGGTCAATGCCGATATCGTTCATAAAGGATTCGGTTCGTACACCTCTTATACACATGATGAGGCCGACAGCTACCAGACAAACGACCTGGAATACATCAAGGGTTCTACTGCGGAGACGCAGAAGACTATCGCACCGCTCTTCACGGGCTATCATGCAGACCTCTTCGACCAGCGTTTCTCATATTCTCCTTTCTCAAAATTAGCATTGCATGGCGAGATCTCGGTATCGAAACGCTTGACCGACCGCCCGGATACGAACCCGGATGTTACGGGAGGTACCAGCTACGAGATGCGACACAAGTCGCTGCGTTTTAATGCGGGAGGTATCTATAAGTTCAGCCGTCGCAATTCGTTGCAGGTTGATTTCACTTCAGATAATTATCGGTACGGAAAAGAGTATGACGTGGAGACGAAATCAAATCAGATCGGTGATTATGTGCAGTCAAAGAAACAGCAACATTATGAAGCGGAAGCAAAGGGAATCTTCGGATTCACGCCCAAGAGCACGACCATCGTCGGTGCTTACTGGAGCAACAATTTCCTGAACTCTTCGTCAGGCTCCGTGAACAACCATGTCTATAACCTGGCAGCCTATGCACAGCACGAGATGAACCTCGTCGAGAAGGTGAAGATGACGCTGGGCGCTCGCTATAATTACCATGAGACCTTTGGCAGCAGGGTGACACCGAAGGTCACCTTGATGGTTTCGCCCGAACATTTCAATTTCCGGGCATCCTATTCGACGGGCTTCAGGGCTCCCGGATTGGACGAACTCTATTATCATTATTTCAGCCTGAACAGAGGGAAACCACAAATCATTTTCGGTAATAAGGATTTGCATCCTGAGACAAGTAATTACTTCTCGTTGAACGCGGAGTATCACACGGACGACTTCTCTTTGTCGGTTACCGGATTCATCAACAAAATCGATGATATGGTGGTGAAGGCAGCGACCTTGGTGGATGATGAGGCGCGGGCTTCTTTGCAAAGGGAATTTCCTGAGATGACCGCCGACCAAGCCGCCAAGTTGGATCGATACACCTTCTATGTGAACAGTGATAAGGGTGAAGTGAAGGGTGTTCAGGTCAACATGAATGCACATCTCTTTGACGGATTCTCTTTTAACGCGAACTATGCCTACACTCATGCCCGCACAAAGAGCGGTGATGTGTGGAGCCCGATGGAACGCTCGGTCAAGAATTCGCTGACCACCTCGCTGAACTACAACCGTAACTGGGGGCAGTACACCTTGAATGTGAACCTGAATGCACGCTTGCAGAGCAAGACCTACTATCCTACCTACGAGGATGCACCCGGCTATGGAATCTGGAGCATCAACACGACACACTCGTTGAATATGTTCAGGTTCTTAATGGTTGAACCATCCATAGGTATCGAAAATATATTTGATAAGACCGATCACCGAATCGACAGTTCCATACGGCGATATGCGCTCTACTCTCCCGGTAGGATGCTGACCATGGGACTGAGATTACGGTTTAAATAAGTATGAATTCATTATCTTTGCTAAAACAAAAGGTTATGGGAAAGTCGAAGATCATCGTAGTGGGCATCGGCCCTGGTAGTCCGGAAGATATGACTCCTGCAGTATTGGAATCGATCAGGGAGTCGGATGTGGTCGTTGGATATAAGTATTATTTCCAATTTATCAAGCCTTATCTGAATCCGGGAGCAAGATGTGTTGATACGGGCATGAAGAAAGAAAAGGATCGTGCCCAACAAGCATTTGAGTTAGCAGAGGAAGGGAATACTGTGACGGTGATCAGCTCGGGGGATGCCGGCATTTATGGGATGATCCCACTGATCTACGAGATGAAGAAAGCGCGGGGCAGCGATGTGGAGATTGTCTCCCATCCCGGAATCAGTGCTTTCCAAAAGGCTGCTTCCATCCTCGGCGCTCCCATCGGGCACGACCTCTGCATCATCTCCTTATCCGACTTGATGACACCGTGGGACTACATCGAGAAACGAATCCGGGCAGCGGCTGTCGGCGACTTTGTCACAGCAATCTATAATCCAAAGAGTCACGAGCGTTATTGGCAGTTGTATCGGTTGAAAGAGATCTTCCTTAAAGAAGGTCGCTCTCCCCAGACGCCGGTCGGCTACGTGCGTCAGGCCGGACGACCGGAGCAGGAGGCAACATTGACGACGCTCGAAGCCCTCGACCCTGAGCAAGTGGATATGTTCACTGTCGTGATTATCGGTAACTCACAATCGTATTGCTGGAATGACATCATGATTACACCGAGAGGCTATTACCGTGAGGTTGAATCAAGAGAGAATAAGGTTGGACAAAACATCATGATCCAAAGTTTCCGCACTATCGAGAGTGAATTGCGCGAAAAGGATATTCCGTTGGATCGGAAATGGGCATTGCTTCACGCCATCCACACGACAGCCGACTTTACGATGGAGAAGATTTTGTATACCGATCCGCAGGCTGTGGAGACACTATATAATAAGATAGTAAAAGGCACGCTGAAATACATCATTTCGGATGTGAACATGGTGGTGAGCGGAATCCGAAAGGGAGCGCTTGCCCGATTGGGTCTGGAGGCTAAATGCTATCTGGACGACCCGAGGGTGGCTTCCATGGCTCAGGAGGAGCACATTACACGGACGCAAGCCGGCATCCGACTGGCTGTTGCTGAACATCCCGATGCACTGTTTGTCTTTGGGAATGCTCCTACTGCATTGATGGAGTTGTGCGGACTGATTCGCAAGGGCAAGGCGAAGCCCGCAGGCATCATTGCGGCTCCCGTCGGCTTTGTACATGTCAGGGAATCGAAATATATGGTGAAGCCTTTTGATATACCAAAGATCATTGTTGAGGGACGCAAGGGTGGCAGTAACCTGGCGGCGACACTGGTCAATGCTATCCTGACTTTTGATGATGCGGAAGCACTGAAACCGGGTCGAGATTTGTAGAAGCACTATGGCAAAATCATTCATTGTTATCGGATTAACGGACACGCATCAGCCTTCGTTCACTGACGAGGTGATGAAGGTCATCAGGGACGGGCGAGTTTTCTCGGGCGGAAAGCGACACCATGAGATCGTTGGTGGGCTCTTACCGGCCAGCTCGTCGTGGATTGACATCACCGTTCCGTTGGATCATGTGTTCTCCGCTTATCAGGAATTGTTCAATAAAGGTGTCGAATCCATCATTGTTTTTGCATCAGGTGATCCTCTCTTCTATGGGTTTGCCAACACGATTAAGCGGGAGATGCCGGATGCCGGGATAAAGCTTTACCCTACATTCAACTCCTTGCAGATGCTGGCGCATCGATTGGTGATTCCTTATCACGACATGCATATCGTTTCGTTGACAGGGCGGCCGTGGAAAGAGTTTGATCGGGCACTAATCGAAGGCTTTTATAAGATAGGAGTCCTGACCGACAGGGAACATCATCCGGGAGCTATCGCACAGCGTATGACGGATTATGGGTATAACGATTTCACCATGTATGTCGGTGAACACTTGGGGAATCCGGAAAAAGAACGGGTTACGAAGCATAGCCTTGACGAGGCGATGAAGGAAACGTTCGACTATCCCAACTGTATCCTCCTGGTTTCATCATCGGCCGTTCGGAAGCCGAAGAAGTTCGGACTTCCCGATCACGAGTTCCTGCTGTTGGATGGACGGGAGAAGATGATTACCAAGATGCCCATCCGTCTGTTGACACTTCAAGCATTGGAACTGAATTGCCGAAAGAATTTCTGGGATGTTGGTTTCTGCACGGGATCTGTCTCCATCGAGGCCCGCCTACTCTATCCGCATCTGAACATTGTCTCGTTTGAGAAGAGAGAAGAGGGAGCCAGGCTGATGGAAGGAAACAGCCGGAAGTTTGGAGCCTTGGGCATCACCACTCTTATCGGTGATTTTCTGAAGATGGATATCACCTCACTGGAGAAGCCCGATGCCGTGTTCGTTGGTGGACACGGAGGGCGACTGAAAGAGATGATGAGCAAGATTTATTCCGTGTTGGAGCCTGGTGGATGCATCGTCATGAACTCGGTGACCTCACAAAGTCATGAACTGTTTCTGGATGCTGCCAAAGAACTGAAGATGAAAATAGAACCTACGTTGCATGTTGCATTAAACGAATATAATCCTATTGATATACTGAAAGCTGTAAAAAGATGAAGACGGCCATATTATTGATTTCGAGCACTGGCTTACCAACAGCCAAAACGATACAGAAAGAGTTTGGGTACGACATATTTTCCCTCCATGAGGAAGAGGGATCCATCCACATCGAGAGTTTGGATGCTTTCCTGCATGCTTCGTTTCATTCGTACGAAGCACTTATCTTTATAGGGGCAATGGGTATCTGCGTGAGAAGCATTGCTCCGTATATAGGGAGCAAGTATACGGATCCGGCAGTATTGTGTGTGGACTCAACGGGCAAGACAGTTATTTCCGTCTTGTCTGGTCATGTGGGTGGTGCCAATGAGCTGGCAAGAAAGGTAGCAAGTGCAATCGGGGCAATGCCGGTAATCACCACTCAAAGTGATTGCGTGGGCATGTGGACGCTGGATACATTGGCTCGGCAATTCGACTGGTCCGTACGTCCACAGAGGATGAACGAGCAGATCATCTTGTTCACTTCCGAAAAGCCGACGGCCCTTTTGTTGTCGGTGAGGGACAAGGGGACGGATTGGCTGGAACGAAATCTTCCTTCCCACGTAAAAGTGTTCTACCACGAGGAGGATATCAATCAAGACGATTTTGAACTGTTCATCATGGTCTCTCCTATCCTCCCTCAAGCTATCCGTCTTCCGTATGTATGGTATATCCCTCAATGTGTTCATCTAGGCATCGGACTGGCTCATCAAGCACAGCCGGTAGATCGGATCCGTCAGGAAATGGAGGAAACCTTGGTGTCTAACGGAATAGCTTCTGAAGCCATCATGGGATTGGCGACTATTCACGAAAAGCAAGATGAACCTTTTGTGAAGAGAATGACAGAGCAATATCCGGTTCAGTTCTATTCATCCGACGAACTGAGCGGGATTGAAGTCCCGAATCCAAGCAAGACCGTAGAGAAATACATGAAGACTTCCAGTGTATGCGAGGCTGCGGCCCTGCTTTCTTCGGGAAATGATGAACTGCTGTTGCCCAAGACCAAAGGGGCAGACTGGACCATGGCTGTTGCCTTGGATGAATCGTTCAAGCGTGGTGGTCATGTAGAGATTGTTGGAGCCGGTCCGGGCGACCCCGACTTGATATCGGTCAGAGGACGGATGTTCCTGGAGAAAGCAGACCTTATATTATATGCGGGTAGTCTGGTGCCGAGAGAATTGACAGCCTGTGCAAAAGCAGGTGCCACGGTGAAGAGTTCGGCAGGATTGGCGCTGGAGGAACAGATAGCCTTGATGAAGGAATTTTATGAGCAAGGAAAGCTGGTGGTTCGTCTTCATACGGGAGACCCTTGTCTGTACGGGGCTATCCAAGAGCAGATGAATTATTTCGATCAGTACCAGTGGAGCTATCATATCACCCCGGGTATCTCGGCTTTCCAAGCAGCAGCGGCCGAACTACGTTCTCAGTTCACAATCCCTCAAAAGGTGCAGACCATTATCCTGACTCGCGGTGAGGGCCGGACTCCTATGCCCGACAGGGAGAAGTTGCATCTGCTGGCTCGTTCGCATAGCACGATGTGTATTTATCTGAGCGCCGACATTGTAGAAAAAGTTCAGGAAGAACTCTTGATGGAGTATCCTGAGACAACGCCCGTGGCTGCTTGCTACCGGCTCACCTGGAAGGAGCAGCGAATTTACCGTGGGCAGCTCAAGGACTTGACTCGATTGTTGAGAGATCATCATCTGACGCTCGACACCTTGATTGTTGTCGGTGATGCAATTGACAACCGGAAAGGCTTGTCGGAGTTGTACTCCAAACACTTTACACATTTATTCAGGAAGGCTACGGAATGATTCTTGTTTTCGGAGGAACGACAGAGGGACGCAAGGCGGTGAAGGCTTTGGAAGAAGCAGGTTCCTTGTATTACTATTCCACAAAAGGAGCGGAACAGGAGGTCGTATTGCACCATGGCATCCGTGTAACGGGTGCGATGGATGAACCATCGATGATTTCCTTTTGCCAATCTCACGACATCCGATTGATTATTGATGCGGCTCATCCGTTCGCGGAAGTGTTGCACGCAACGGTTGCCAAGGTAGCATCTTCACTCCAACTTCCTGCCATCCGCCTCGAGCGTCTGTTCTATCCTCACACTGATCCCTCTATCATGTGGTGTGCTGATTTCGATGAGGCCATTTCTCGAATAGAAGCCAAGCGTCTTTTGGCGACAACGGGCGTGAAGAGCATCGCCAAATTGAAACCTTTGGAGCAGAAAGGAACGGAGGTGTTCTATCGTATCTTGGATCGAAAAGAGTCATTAGACATAGTCGATATGCAGCACGTGGATCGTAGTCATCTTTGTTTTTATGATTCAAATGAAGATGAGCACGATGCTTTTCGGAGAATAAAGCCTGATGCCATCTTAGTGAAAGAGAGTGGTGAAAGTGGAGGCTTCGCCAAGAAGGTGGAAGCAGCAAAGGATTTAGGAATCCGAGTCTATGCCATCCAACGCCCTCAAATATCGAAAATCTTTCAATGTGTAAACGGAGAATTTGGCTTAAGGCGCATGGTCGAGAAACTATTGCCCGACTTTTATCCCTTGCATAGTGGACTGACGACTGGCACTTGTGCTACCGCAGCGGCAATCGCAGCCACCTTGCAGTACTTAAAGAATGAACAGCCTGAAGAGGTCATGGTAACCCTACCTAATGGAGAGTCCATACCCGTTCAGGTGGAATACGGATCTGATTATGCCTTTGTTGTGAAGGATAGTGGAGACGACCCGGATGTGACAAAAGGATTAGAGATCTGTGCAAAGGTTTGTCGAGGCAGGGCACAAGGGATTACGATAAAAGGAGGAAAAGGCATCGGAACGATTACCTTGCCAGGTTTCGATTTTCCCCCTGGAGAGCCTGCTATCAACAAGGTGCCGAGGATGATGCTCCGGCAAAATCTTTCAGCGTTTGGTGAGGACCTGGAGGTGACCATCTTTGTTCCTGAGGGCGAAGAGATTGCCAAGCGAACTTTCAATCCTCGATTGGGGATCGTGGGAGGGATCTCTATTGTAGGTGTATCGGGAATCATCATGCCATTCTCGGAGGAAGGCTTTATCAATTCTATCCGTAAATGCATGGAGGTGGCAAAGGCCACCGGCTTTGATCGAGTTGTCATCAATTCAGGAGCAAAAAGTGAATCGTTCATCCGAAATTACTACCCCGACCTTCCACCACAGCTCTTTGTGGAATATGGCAATTTTATTGGCGAGACAATTAAACTTGCACACGAAGTAGGAATCCATACAGTATGCCTCGGTATCATGTTGGGTAAGGCAGTGAAATTGGCAGAAGGACATCTGGACACCCATAGTAAAAAGGTGGTGATGAATAAACCGTTCATCGCAGAAATGGCTCGTGAAGCAGGATGCTCTGCAAGTACCATAGAACAGATACAACAGATAACTTTGGCGAGGGAGTTGTGGAAGATAATACCTCCTGAAACAATCAATGCCTTTTGCAAGGTGGTCATCTCCCATTGCAAAAAGCATTGCGATCCTTTGCTTCCTAACGGACATCTCATCGTCTTGCTGATCGATGAGAACGGGAAAGTTTATTCGGTCGACTAGAAATTGTTGATGGTAATCCTCAACGTTTCTTTATCAAAAGTGATCCCTTTGCGCTCAACATAATCGCCAAGGACTCCATTGTCGGCCAGTTGTTTGGGCGTTCCGATGCTTATCCCCTTCTCCTTGTTCATCATCCATAGCATATCAGCGATCTGGAGTGCAAGTTCCAAGTCATGAGTGGATAGGAAGATGGTCTTGTCGGCTTCACGGCTCAGACGTTTCAGCAATTGCATCATCTCTACCTTGCTCGGGAAATCCAAGAAAGCAGTCGGTTCGTCGAGGAAGATGACGGGCGTCTCTTGTGCCAGTGCCTTGGCAATCATCACTTTCTGACGTTCGCCATCACTTAATGTCTGAATCATCCGACTCGATAAGGCAGAGATGCCGACCATCTGAATGGATTTGTCTACAATCTCATAATCTTCGGAGGAAAGGGTACCCCAGAATCCAGTATAAGGACTTCTTCCCAGTCCGACAAGTTCCCTGACAGACATATTCTGTACATCGACTTTCCCCGTTAGAACGACACCGATGGTCTTGGATAATTCATGGGTACTGTAGTCATCAATCTCTTTCCCTTGGATGTAGATTTTTCCGTCCAGCTTTGGCTGGAATGCGGAGAGTGTCCTAAGAAGAGTGGACTTTCCAACACCATTGGCACCGAGTAAGCATGTGAGTTGGGCACTGTGGATGGAAGCATTGATATGGGATGCTACGACTTTTACATCGGAGTTCTTGGCACTGTACCCGATGCTTAATTCTTCTATTCTGATTGTTTCCTTATTCATGGACATCATCTTTTCTTTTTCTAAACAATACAACGGCGATGATTGGGGCTCCAATCAAAGCAGTAACGGAATTCACCGGGAGTGCTCCTTCGAAACCTGGCATACGGGCAACAATGTTACAGAATAATGCCAAGGCGGCACCGGTAAGCATACATGCCGGCATCAGTATCCGATGGTCGGATGTACGGAAAATGCTCCGGCATAGATGGGGAACGGCCAAGCCGATGAACATAATCGGGCCGCAATATGCAGTAACAATCGCCACAAGAACACCCGAGCAGGTGATGACTTGCGTTCTTGCTTTCTTGATGTTCAGTCCAAGGTTACGGGCATAGCCGTCGCCTAAGAGTAGCAGATTCATGGTTTTCACTAATAGCATGGATAGTGGTAATAGTATCAACATGATACCTACAAATAAAACCATTTGATTACCCGACACCCTTGAAAAACTACCCAAGCCCCATACGACGTACGCCTTAATATCTTCTTCGGCACTGAAGAATTTCAACACACCGATAATGGCGGTGGCCAAATAGCCAATCATTACACCGATAACCAACAAAGTGACGTTCCCTCTGACTTTTTGTGAGACGTAAACAATTAGTGACATGATGGCCAGCGCTCCGATGATAGCGGCAATCGACATGGCAGCATCTCCGATGTAGCCAAGACGGCTTAATGCCACTCCACCTATCGATCCGGAGAGAAGTACGACAAAGGCTACTCCAAGGCTCGCACCACTACTGATACCAAGTACGGACGGGCCGGCAAGTGGGTTCCGAAATACGGTTTGCATCTGTAAGCCGCTGACAGCGAGTCCGGCTCCTCCGACCAAAGCTGTTAAAGCTTGGGGCAGGCGGGACTTAATGATAATATTCTGCCACACTTCCGATTCACTTTCTTTCCCTATCAGGATGTTCCATACATCTTTGACAGGTATCTCAACCGAGCCTAAGACAAGATTGATAATAAACATGACCGCAATGATTGCGAGCAGGGCCAGCATCAGAGGAATAGATCTTTTCATCATCTCAAGAGTTTGTAGAACGAAGGTTGATAATCCTCGGGAAGAAGTTCCGGATGGAAGATGTATACAAAATCCTTTAATACCACATCGGGTTCCATCGGTGATCGTTCGTAGTATGGGCTTTGCTTCATATTACAGTAGATTATCTTTTTCTCCTTGAACGCTTTGAAGTCAACATTACGTGGCTCGCTGGCCTTTAAAGCCTCATACGTAAATTCTCCAGGGAAACTGTTCAGGATCCTCCAATAGTCAGCGTTCGCTGCCAGATTATACATCTTCTCGAAGTCAATATTTACTCCACCGCTGCTCGGGTCATCCTTGAGCACATAGTCGGCACCGGCATCAGCAAACATCTGGGCAAGGAAACTTTTACCACCGACAGCGTACCAGTTCCCACCATGCATCTCACCACTGAACACCACCGGGCGTTCTTTCAGCTTCGATGCTTGATTCTTTAAGTCATTATATCGTTTGGTAATGCCTTCGAAGAGTTGATTCGCTTCTTTTTCCTTTCCAATGAACATGGCGATGAACTTCACCCATTCTGCCTGTGCCAACGGTTCTAATTCTTTATATCCAAGATGTGGTACAAGGGTTATACCTGTTTCTTTGATGACTTCGTATCCTCCTCGTTTGAAAGGAGAGATAAAGATAACATCCGGATTGGCTGCCATAATAATCTCTGCATCGAAATACCCTTCTTGTCCAATCTTTACAATCTTTCCGTCTTTTACGCGTGAAAGGATCGTCTCGTTATAGAGATTCTTTGTGCTAGTGATTCCTGAGATATAATCGTAGGCATTCAGGGCTATGAAATTGGAGAGCTGCAACAAAGTCATGCAGATAGTATGGTCAATAGGAACAGGAATGACCGTGTATTCGCTTGGGATAGCGGGGGCTTTCCCTTCTTTGGGAACTAATGCAAAATGATAGGACAATTCGTTCTTGTCTTGCGGATCCTGAATATCCAGTAACCGTACCCCATCCTTCAGATATTTAACGGTGAAGCCTTTAGCATATTCTGGGTGAATATATAAGGATGAATCTGAAATGGCGATTTCTTTATGGCTAATCGACTGTTTGCTCTTGTTATTTGAACAAGAAAAGGCGAAAGATATGGTTATCAGTAAAAGGCCGTATAACGATATTTTATTCATAACATTAGTTGTAATAATCAAGTTTTCCTCGTAACGAGTCTGGGTTATAAAGGTTTCCTATTTTCTATGCAAAGATACTTGAATCTGTGCTTATTACAAAGGTTATGAGCACAATAATATCAGAAATCCGATAAGTTTTTGGTCCTTTTTGCATGTTGAAAAAGGTAATTCCACGAAAAAGATGATTTTTTGGAGTGGAAACTCTTTGGATATTGTAATTAAATGCTAAATTTGTTGTTTATAACAAATTGATTGATTGTACATGAAAAGGTTTTCTTTAGTTTGGTTTGTTCTATTTGTATTCTCAATCGGGTTGCAAGCACGAGTAATCAAGGTCTTGACGATTGGGAACAGTTTCTCGGAAGATGCTGTTGAGCATTATCTGTATGAACTGGCTATCGCCCAAGGTGATACGTTGGTTATTGGGAATGCATGCATCGGCGGTTGCTCCATTGACCGTCATTATAAAAATGCTCAGACCGGTGAGAAGGCCTATAGTTACCGAAAGATTGTCGATGGTGTCAGGACGGAGAAGAATGGTGTCGACTTAAAGTCTGCCATTCAGGATGAGGCCTGGGACTACATCTCTTTGCAACAGGTCAGTCAAGATTCTGGTCGCCCTGAGACTTTTGGTAATTTAAAGAACCTGAAGGATTATGTCTTGAGTCAGGCTACCAATAAAGATGTGGAGATTATCTGGCATCTGACATGGGCTTACGCAGCGAACTCAACCCATGGAGGTTTCAAGAACTATGGGAATGATCAGATGAAGATGTACAAGGCTATCCTCAGAACCAGAAAGCAGGAGTTGCCGAAGGTGGGCATTAAGAAGTTCGTTCCTTCAGGCATTGCTATACAAAAAGCACGTAAGATGGTTGGCGATATCCTGAACCGAGATGGCTTCCATTTGGATTTGACCTTAGGTAGATATACAGTCGCATGTGCCTGGTGTGAGTTCCTGACAAAGAAGAGTGTCAAAGGAAATCCTTATTTCCCGAATACAATTCAACGGGAACAGGCGATGAAAGTGCAGAAAGCTGCCCACAAAGCATTTTGATGGTGCGTATAGATAATGATTGAGTAATAATTTTAAAGAAAAAATCAATGAAGAAATTATTTGTTTTTATTTCTCTTGTGCTGTTTTCCTTCTTTACCTTAAACGCACAGGTGATAAAGGTGGACGACTTGGAAAAGTATGCTAAGCAACGCTATGGAGACAAGTGGTTAGATGCTGCCGCAAACTTAGCCAGTGAATTGACATTGGACCAAAATAAATCACTGACCTATCAGGAAATTATCCAGTGTCCGGGTATGTCGAAAAATCAAATATATGTTTTGATGAACTATTGGGTAACAGCAACCTTTGCCGGACAACAAAGTGCTATCACAATGAACGATAAGGAAAGTGGTACGATTATATTCAATGCAACTATTGATAATATCGCTCAGCATACAGGTACGTTAAGTGAGTACAGTGTCAGCATCACGCCGGTAATCAAGATTGATATTAAGGATCAGCGGTTGCGTGTTACTTATACAGTACAAAACTATGATGTCCTCGATAATGTTGGTGCTGGTTGGATTGGTGCACTAGGGCGTGACGATAACGTAGGTCGAAACACGTATGGTGATCCTAAGCGGATGAAGAAAGATGCTACTGATCGAAACTTACGTGATGAGCATTGGGAAATTGCTAAGCATTATCCTTTCAAGGCAAAGGATAATAAGAAGCGTACTTCTTCCAAGGCTTTGGTGATGACACATGCTTATAGCAATGTAATCATGGACAAGATTGAGGATGCTGTTAAGCGTGGTATTGTGGGTAATGAAAATGATGACTGGTAATCACATTTAATACGAATTATAAGAGGAAGCAATTTCGTAAATTGCCCCCTCTTATGTTTTATCCTGTCCAGTAAATAGTTATACAAAATGTTCTACCATCTGTTTATTCTCCAAATTTTATTCCTCTTGCTCGTAATAGTATGAGTAATCGATGCCTTTCATAAATGTTTCGCGATCATCAATTTTGTCAGTAAGAGCTCGGCGTAACAACTCCCGTATCTTGGCGTCGTTCATTTTGCTTTCTGTCATGGCGTCAAGATAGTCGCGCTTACCAATCTTGCTCCAATCAATACAGAGCCCGAGTCTTTTCTTTAGCATTAGGTCGAGCCAAATACGCATCGAACGACCATTGCCCTCCATGAATGGATGAGCCATGTTCATTTCTATGTATTTGTTTACAATCTCATCGAATGTGCTATCAGGCATTGCCTCCACCGTTTGCAGGTATTGGTGTAAGTGCTCTGCCAGGCAAAAAATGGTGTTCCCTTTTGAAATGGTCCTAGTGCGTATCTTACCTGCGAAGTCATATAGACCGCCGAATAGGAAAGCGTGTATTTGTTGCAGACTTTTCACCGTTCCAGGTCTCATATCATCGAGTAGTCCACTCTCCAGAAGAGTATAGGCTTTTTTCTTGCTCTGTCCGTCAATAGTGTTGTCGCTATATACGAACCAGTCAAGGAAATCTGCCGTTTTCTTGCTTGGGATCACTCTTACTAATTGGGTAATATCATCCTGAGCAAAACAATCAGTAGCATATTGCTTCCCATCGGCTGCAGTCATTTTCAGTTGACTACAACGTGTAGTCAACTCATTTCCGCTCTTTTTCAGCCTGGTTTTCAACACACTCCAATATTTTCGAGGGTTGGGACTATCTGTAATAGCACCAACGATATCCACAATAGAAAACCACCAAAGGGATTTCTCTTCGTCCCAAATGGCCCTGACTTCGTGGTCCTTATAAAAACGTATCGACTTCTTATTTTGCATGATAATATACCATTAACTGTTTATCAAACTTTTTATGATAGCGTTAATAACATCTATTGACGTTGCGAAGTTAGTTTTATTCACAAAGATATTTATTTTACCCATAGTGGCAAAGCTATATAAATAAACATTTATCCAGCCCAGTCTTCGCGGTCTAAATTTCGGTAGTTGATGGCTTCTGCCAAATGAACGGACTTGATCTGTTCACTTTCATCCATGTCGGCGATGGTTCGTGATACTTTTAAGATACGGTCGTATGCACGGGCCGACAAGTTCAGTCGGTTCATGGCATTCTTGAGTAATCGCAAGCCGGCCTCATCGGGCTGTGCGAAAAGATGAATGAGCTTACTTTCCATCTGAGCATTGCAATACACTCCTTTATAGTTTGCAAATCGTTTGGCTTGAATATTCCGAGCTTTGATAACCCGCTCCCGAATCGTGGCGCTGCCCTCTCCACACCGTGCTTCCGAGAGTTTCTCAAAGGGAACAGGAACGATTTCTACCTGGATATCTATCCGATCCAGCAAAGGTCCACTGATGCGGTTCAGGTACCGTTGTACTTGTCCTGGGCTGCATACACATGGCCGTGTCGGGTGGTTATAATAACCGCAAGGGCAAGGATTCATGGATGCAATCAGCATAAAGCTGGCAGGGAAATCCAAACTGTATTTTGCTCTTGATACGGTGATATGGCGGTCCTCAAGGGGTTGTCGAAGCACCTCCAATACACTTCTGTTAAATTCAGGTAATTCATCCAGATAGAGGATTCCATTGTGGGCGAGACTGATCTCCCCTGGTTGAGGATTGCTTCCACCACCCACCATGGCCACTTGTGAGATGGTATGGTGTGGGCTTCGGAACGGCCGGGTGGTAATAAGCGATGTGTCTTTCCCTAATTTTCCGGCAACAGAATGAATCTTGGTAGTCTCCAAGCTCTCGGCCAGTGAGAGTGGAGGAAGAATGGAAGGCAATCTCTTGGCCATCATCGACTTTCCGCTGCCTGGAGCACCGATCATAATTAGGTTATGTCCGCCGCAGGCTGCTACCTCCAATGCTCTTTTGACACTCTCCTGCCCTTTCACATCCGAGAAGTCGAAAGGAAAGTTACTTTGGTGTTGGTAAAACTCTTCATCGGTGTTGACAATAGTCGGGCTCAGCTCTCTTTCGTTGTTGAAGAACTCAACGACTTCTTTTAGATTTTCTACACCATACACATTAATATGGTCGACGACAGCAGCCTCTCTTGCATTCTGTTTGGGCAGGATGATACCTTTAAACCCTTTGGCTTGTGCTTCTACGGCGATGGGAAGTGCTCCTTTGATGGGTTGCAGACTGCCGTCCAAACTTAATTCTCCGATGATCAGATAGTGGGATAGTTTTTCCTCGGATACCACCTGTGCTGCGGCCAGAATGCCGATGGCCAATGGTAAGTCGTAGGCAGATCCTTCTTTTCGAATGTCGGCAGGGGCCATATTAACGATAATCTGGCACGATGGGTACTTATAGCCGTTCACTTGCAGGGCTGCATGGATGCGTTCATGGCTTTCTTTTACCGCTGAATCAGGGAGTCCGACCAGAAAAAACTTGATGCCTCTCGAACTATTTACTTCAATTGTAATAATAGTAGCGTCGATGCCTTGGAGGGCAGCGCCATAGACTTTTACAAGCATAATGATTTAGTTAAGTAATGGTTGTTATTATTTTCTTAGTCTCTTCAGTTTCTGTTCTTTCTCTTTTTCTTGATCCTGTTTAATTAAATCTTTCACTTTATGAACCAGTGAGTCCCCATTGATATCCTCAATGAGAATCCGTCTGTTCTTGTCTAATAGATAGTTTTTGGGGATATCAATCAGTCCTGTTTGGGTGATGATATTACCTTTCCATGCCTTGAAATCACAAGTCTGGAACCACTGTGTCGTATCTCTTTTGCTGATAGCATTGAGCCAAGTTTCTCTATTCATGTCGAGTGAGATGCTCATGGCAACGAATTTCTCTTTCTTCAAAGCTTTCACGGCAGAAGCCAAGGTGTCTTGGTGGGCGATACTGGCAGGATCCCAACTTGCCCAGAAGCTTAACAGCACATATTTATCTCTCATCTGTGTAGGACCGACGGTTTTCCCATTCCGGTCGGGCACATTGAAGAGGTTGATATAGCTATTGTTTTTCATCGTAGCCTGGTCCAGACGCTTTTTCAGGTTGGATACATACCGCGTGTCCTGCACGTTTCCGCTCAGTCTGCTAATCAGTGCTTTTAGGCGATTCACATCGTTAACGGAGCCTCGTGCATAATATTTATCTAAGAGGTAAAGATTTGTGTACGAACGAGGATTCGCCCGGACTATCGAGTCGACGGCCTCCTTGAGATCACTTTCTTTTGTTTGGTTCAACGAGGTAATGATCTCGTTCATAAGTTTATTTTCATCGCGTCCTTTGATGGTAAACGATTGGTTGTCTCCGTTCACCTTCACTTTCTGCCCTTTGTCGGCAAATATCGGGATCATCTCTTGATCATGCCAGAGGATTTGAAAGACGGTAAACGTATCGGGTTGAATCTTATACTTGAATTTCCCATCTTTGAGGATGATGGTGTCTAACGAGAAACTGGGTTCCATGTAATATACCAATAGGGTGTCCGAAGGCAAGTTGTTCAGCTGTCCTTCGAGTGTAAAGGTTTTTTTCTTGCAGGAGGTGAATAAAACCAAACCAAGTAAAAGCCACGTACTCCAGTGTCTCATGAGTAATTTGTTTGCTGCGAATTTACGGCTTTTTTTCGAATCTTTCTTCTTTTGTGCGTGAAGTTGTGCAGTAGGTACAAAAAAGATGAAAGCGAGGAAGGAAATGGTTCTTTCCCTCCTCGCTTTGTTATGCTGTACAGTCTGTGATCAGTTGGCTTTGAACTTATAAATAGCAAATGTCTGGGCTGCTACCTCTGTGTTCAGCACGTTTCCTTCGATGGATACGGCTTTTGACTTCGGCATGACGGTGTTTGGTTGCTGTAAGGTATTGTCGATATCTGGGTTGTCGGCATGCAAGGTGATGCAGGTGCCATTGCCTAAAGTCACTTTTTTCTTCAAACCGGCAAAGGTCAGTGTGACTGGCTGTGCGCTGTCGGAGGTGTTGATTACCTTCACGATGTAAGTTTGTCCCTTGCTGTCCCAAACGGCACTAGCAAACAATCCGTCCTGTCCGTCCTGTCCGCTGACGGGCTTCTTGTTCATGGTCAAAGGGACAACATTTGTTCCTTTGTTCAGGCTGTATAGTTGTTGTACATAATAGCTGCATGTGCGGACGGTGTTCAAGTTGTCGAACCAGATCAAGTCGGGTCTCCATTGCCAGCCTTCCACATGGGCGAAGAGCGGAGCATAGGTAGCCATGTGAACGATATCTGCATTTCGTTCTAAGTTCGTCATGAACGCTGCTTCCAGCAGTGAAGCGTGGAAGTGGTTGAACTTCTTTCCTCTTCCGTGGCAAGCATATTCACCGGCAAATACTTTCGGACCCTTACGGTCGTAGTTGTCGTAACGGTTGCCTTGTGAGAGGAACCATTTCTCCGGGCGATAGAAGTGCTCGTCCACCAGGTCGGCTTTCAATTTCTTCATCTCCGGCCAGAGGTAGTCGAAGTCTTCTCCTTCTGATTGAGGACCTGAACTACCCACGATTTTGATTTCCGGATGAGCCTTACGCATTGCTTCTACGAATGGTTTCAAGTGTTCTGGGTAGATTGATCCCCATTGTTCGTTACCGATGCCCATGTATTTCATGTTGAAAGGTGCCGGATGTCCCATGTCGGCACGCAATTTACCCCACTTCGTATTCGTATCTCCGTTGGCAAACTCAACCAAGTCGAGTGCATCTTGGATGAACTCTCCGATCTCATTGACACCGGGTTGAGCATCTTCGTCATTCTGATATTGGCAGATGAGTCCGACGTTCAGAATAGGCAGTGGCTCTGCACCGATATCCTCAGACAACTGGAAGAATTCGAAGAATCCGAGGCCATAGCTCTGGAAATAGTCTGGGAAGAAACGGTGAGCGAAGGTGTAATGCCATCTGTTCTCGTTCAGCGGACGGTTCTCAACTGGACCGACCGTGTTCTTCCATTGGTAACGGGTCTCCATGTCGGTACCTTCCACGATACATCCACCGGGGAAGCGTAGAATACCCGGGCGGATATCATAAAGTGCTTGCACCAAGTCTTTGCGCAGGCCGTTCTTCCGTCCTTTCCATGTGTCAACAGGGAATAGGGAGACATGTTCCAAGTCGAGTGTTCCGTCGTTTCTGCTTAAGAGGAAGATGCGCAGATGAGCCTTTGGTTCCGTAACCGGAGCACGAAGGATAGCCTCGAACTGTTTCCATTCTTTAGTATTGATATCAATCTCTTGTTGGGCAAGGACTTGCGTCTCTTCCATTGAGTTGTTCTTGATCAGTTCGACACGGATCTTCTGGTTCTCTCCTCTTGCCCAGACGGTAAAGCGATAGTCGGCTCCTTCCTTAATGCCTATTCCGAAGTAGCCTTCATTCTCGATGCCTGTCCATTTCTCTCTGTGTCCCGGGTTACCAAGGCGTACGTAGTGTGGGTTCTTTTCGAACGGACCGTCATTCATCAGTTTGACATTACCGAAGGTCACCCAGCCCATGTAGTTCTGTGGATATTCGAAGGAACGATTCTTGATGAGTTCGGCATATACGCCGCCATCTGCTCCGTAGTTGATATCTTCGAAGAAGAGACCGTACATGGTCGACTGGATAGGTGCTCCTATCTTGTTGGCTTGTACCACAAGGTTATGCGTTTGAGCCTGCATACCGATGGTTGCAATAAGGGCCAGGATGGCCAAAAACGATTTGTGTATTTTCATGATTTTTTGATTTGATGATTCTTTGGTTACAAATATACATTTTTTTGTTGAATAAACAGAAAGACTGCCTTCTTAAAAGAGGGCAGTCTTTCATATTTCATGGTTATTGTTCGTGTCTTAATCGTTTTCGAGCAATTCAAGCATCATGGTCAACTTTCCTTCGGAGTCGATGTATGAATATCTTCCGTTGGTATAGTCACCTCCGGCTACGACAGGCATGCCGTCTTCGGCCAGGTTCTTGAGGGTTTGCTTCATATCCTTGCAAGTGAAAGCGATGTGATGCAGTCCCTCACCGTTCTTCTTCAGGTACTCTAGCCATACCGATGGGGTATCATCCATCGGAGAAATCAATTCGAACTGGATGTTCTCGAAGTTGAAGAACGATTGGTAGATCTGAGCATGGCACGGTTTGCCACGATAGTATGCATGGGTAGCCTCCCAACTATCGGTGGTGACAATCTTCGGTGTTTCAACCCCCAAGAACTTTGCCCAATTCTCCGTGGTCTTGTTGATGTCCCAGCAGAGGATGGCGAACTGTGCTACACGCTTGGTGTAGAGTTTCGGTGTGAATGCTTCCATGATGGCCGTCGGCCTTCCTTCTTCATCGAAAGCACCCAGCTTATAGTGTGTCGGGCGGCACTCAGGTTCCCAGTAGAATACGCCTTTGCAATGGCCTTTCGACTGGTTCATAGCCCTTTGTACGATGCGACTCATCTCTCTTCTGCCCTTTTCTGGGTCGGTAACTTCCGTTCCTGTTTCTACGATGATACTTTCTGAGCCGTATTTCTCATACAGATGTTGGATGTTTGCCAGACTCCTTGCAATGGTTTCGTTGGCATTCACCTGCTTGTTCTGCATAGCCCAATACGGATAGACTGACAATCCGATCATATCCCACTTTGCTCCGTTGTTCTTCAGGATATCGAGGTTCCAGTCATACATTTCTTGGTCGAAACCGTTGTCAAGATGGACGATGACGATGGTCTCGGGGAACACTTCCTTGGCTGCATCATAACCGGCTTTGAAGAGTCCGGCATATTGTTCCGGATTCTCGCTTGCCTTACCTACAGGCCACAGGAATCCGTCGCTTGTCTCGTTGCCTACCTGTACCCACTTCGGATTGATCTGGTTGTTCTTCAGCAAGGTCAGCACATCTTTTGTATGTGCGGCCACATCCTGCTTCATCTCTTCGTATGAATGGTTCTTCCATGCTTCCGGAATGTTCTGATGATTAGGATCAGCCCAATAGTCACTGTAATGGAAGTCGATCATAATCTCCATATCGAGAGCTGCAGCACGTTTACACTTTACTAACAAGTCTTCCTTGTTGCACCAATTTCCGTGCTTGGATGGATCTACCCATACACGTAGGCGGACAGCGTTCATGCCTAATTCCTTCATCAGGGCTGTTCCTTCGCGCTCTTCACCGGCGGCGTTGTACAGTTTTTCACTTTTTGATTCCATCTCGGTGATCCAACTGATATCCGCACCCTTATAGAATACTTCTTCTTGTTCCTGCTGTTCTTCTACGGCGGCTTCATTTCCCTTCACACCACAACTATTCATCCCCATGATGAATGCTGCCATACATAATAACATCAATAATTCTCGCTTCATATTTTTCAACTGTTTGTTAATCAATGATGCAAAGATAATGGATTCTTTTATTGAATCATATAAAAACCAAATTTTTGGATGTTATTTCTATTCCTTTGGCACTAATGTTACATACCAATTTCTCAGAGTGGGCTCACGGAAAGTCGTATTGTCCTGTGCATGGTGAGTGAGTGTCATGACTTGGTCCTCACCATCTTTATTCTCTTGGTTACCACAGAACACGTTATATCTGGTCAGTGTCGGGAAAAATGAACTGATATCCAGTTCTGTCAACCGATTCCAATTGCAGTCCAGACTCTTTAGTGCGGTACAACCTGTAAACTCTAAAGTAGTTAAGACATTGCGTGAGCAATCCAATGATGTTAATTTTGGATTATTTGCTATATTCAGTTTGCTAAGGGATGAATGATTCGTTACAACAAACGAAGTCAGCTGATTACCGTCGCATCTCAAGTCATATAATGCCGTATTATTGGAAACATCCAAC